>NZ_CP151657.1:1941480-2265060 GCF_038405225.1 Arthrobacter citreus | reverse complement strand
GAAAACCAGCATGGAACCACCGTGAGACGATGGAGCTTATCGAATCCTCAGACAATGTAATCTATCTGGGTTTCGTAACCGACCAGCAGCGTGTGGCATTGATGCAAAATTGCGCGCTTTTTATCTTTCCCAGTCTTTACGAGGGTTTCGGTTTTCCAGTCCTCGAAGCTCTGGCTGCAGGGGCTGTGGTGGCGTCCTCTGACCGAGGTTCTCTTCGCGATGTTGCCGGTCCGTCCTTGTTACTGCCGGGTCTGGACGCCGATGGTCTCGCCGAGTCCATCGAACTCGCGTTATCGGATTCCCGTCTGAGAGAGGACTGCCTGAGAAACGGCAAACGATGGGCTGACGATTTCTCTTGGGCACGAAGCGTTGCAGCCCATGTTGCAGTATATGAAGGGCTGACGCATGTCTAAAGTACTGATTCTCCACGCCTATAGCGCCAAGAACCGAGGTGATGGGCTTCTGGTGGAAGAGGCGCTTGAACTTATCCGTGAGTCGTTGGGGCAGGATGCAGCTATTACAATGTGTGCTTCGCATCCAAAATCTTTCGATCATTTGACAGGTTTGAAGGTTGTCGACAGTGGTTTTCGGCGAAGAGGATACGATTCCGACTACCTCCGCACTCTTCGGGACATCATGAACTTTGACCTAGTTGTAGGCGTAGGCGGGGGTTATCTGCGTGCAGGCTATCCCTTGGAACTTATAAAGACAGCCTTAATCCATGGCCCACAGCTCGTTGCCGCCGCTTTCCGGGGCAAGTCTGTTGTGTACCTTCCCCAAAGCATCGGTCCGCTCAGGTACGGAACCAGGGCAATCGCAAATAAGGCACTACATCGGTTGGAAACCGTCATGTTGCGTGATGACAAAAGTCTGGCGGAGCTTCATGGCGTCGGCATCGTCCGCGTCCCTGATGTGGCGGCATTGACAGTAACCGGACCAGACTGGCAGAAAACCCCAAACCCTACACCCGTGTTGTCTGTCCGTGAAGTTAGGGGAAAATTGCCGGCACCGGTAATCGAGCTCGCCGAGTTAGTGAAATTTTTCGATGGATATGTCCAGAGCAGCACTTCCGGCAATGATGACCAAGGGGCGATGAACGATCTGAACCCGGTCCGGATACTGACTAGTTCGGAGTTTGCTGACGCTAACCAATCTCCCCGCGTGGTAATTGCCATGCGGTTACACGGAGCCCTAATGGCATTGCGAGCGGGCCACTTCGTTATTCACCTTGCCTATGAACGTAAGGGCTTCGGTGCCTTCGCGGACCTCGGCTTAGCCGATTTCGTTCATAACTCACGCAGCTTTGATTCTGTAGCAGTTTTGCAACAAGCACAGGCCTTGCTCAATGACCCAGATGCCCGCCGAAGCTACTCAGAATTGATAAGAGGTACGACTGCAGATAGGTATGGAAGTCGCAGGGGAATAATTGATGCGTTGAAGAATACTACAGATGTATCAAGTAACCGTAAAAGATGAATACGAATGCGAGTATGTGAATAGATGGCCGCCCCAAAAATAGCTGTAGTGATTCCAACTCTCACTAGTCCTACTTCACTTGAACGGCTCCTCCTCTCTCTCGCCAAGCAGACCCTCCCTCCAGTAGAGGTGGTGGTTGTGGCGCAGAAACAGCCTGAGACGGCGGCATTAATCATCGCCAGTGCCTATCCCAGTGCACGCATGGTGACGTCATCAATCGGACTCTCAAAGGCTCGAAACGCTGGGATTTATTCGTTGGTGTCGGATTGGGATGTTGTCGCCCTTCCGGATGACGATATTGAATATAGTCTTAACGCTTTTGAGAATGCCGCCGCCCACTTTATCAGTGACTTGGGAGCAATCTGCGGAAGGGTCTCGCCAGAAGACCCGAGCGAGGAAACCCGAATAGCGTTTGGGACCGAGCCTATTGACGTAAACAAGAAAAACGTGTGGTCAACCACAATAGAGGCAGGATACTTTTTGTCTCGACATATGATGGACCGGATTGGTAGCTACAATGAAGACTTGGGGCTCGGGGCAGCGTCGCAATGGAAGTCCGGTGAAGGGACAGAAGTGCTTCTTCGAGCAATAGAGGGAGGCTTCAGAGTTAGATATCAGCCGGACGTCTCAATGATTGAAATAACTGATCGTGCAAAGCAGCAAGAGCACGACAGAAAAAGGTTGCGTGATTATGCTCGTGGAACGGGGAGAGTGTACCGGCTGCGTTACGGGTTGCTTGGTCAGGCGGAGCTAGTAATTCGCAGTGTGGGCAGGCTTACCCTCCGTGGATTGCGTAGCCGGGGCAGCACCGTTAGGGACGACTGGGCAATCCTCAGCGGGAGGGTACAAGGACTCTTAGGGTGACCAACATGCTTACGGTGGCGACTGGGCGCTCAAGCGCTCTGACAGACACAAGAAAAGAGGGCAATTTTTTCCAGGAGTTTGTTTGGGGAATGGTGGCGCTCGGCGTTGCCTTGATGGCACTGACGCAGGATGACGTGTGGGTGGCCATGCTTAGCAGCCTGGTGGGCCTTATTTGTCTATCTCTTTTGGTACGGCGTTCGATTATTGTAAACATGTGTCTGTTAGCGACGTTGCCATACGCCGTTGGTTCGTTCTTCGGGTACCTCGCGGATATTACATATTATCCCCGCCCCACTTATACAGATTATTCAGATGCCGCAATTGTTCAGGCATCATCACTACTTTTGACTGCGGCATTGGGAGTGGTGACTGGGGTTTCACAGCGATTTCAAAAAGCGGCTCGCTTAGCAACCCAAAATGCTCTATACGGCCATACACTGACAAAGAATGCCGGCAAGGTCTTTACAATCAGCTGGCTCATAGCTCTTGTTATAGGAATCCACGACGTCATATTTGTTGGGTTCAATTTTTCGACCCTAGTGGAGGCAACCAGGCACACGTACAGTTCCCAACTCTGGGTCGCGAGCAGTCCTGCTGGAGTAGTTTTTGCCTTAGTGCTTAGTGTTGTCCTTTTATATGGATCTCTCACAAATGGGGGCCATAAGCGATACCTGTCCGGCTTCATCGTGATGTGGCTACCAACACTTCTTGCGGGTGGGCGGAACTACCTCAGCGTGACCCTGGTTGCCGCTGTCGCGATTTTGCTTCTCAGTCACCGTTCCGGTCGGATCAAGGCTTTGATCGTTAGCGCCCTAATCTGCGGTGTGTGGGTTTTTACTGTCGTTCCTACGTTATGGAGTGAAAATAAGCTCGTATGGCTGAACGAATGGATAATGCCCAACAGCCTTTTCCTTTCAGCATATTACGGCTATATCGACCCCGAGGCGGTCGGAGCCACTTCGTTTGCTGGTCAGTCGGCTTTGATGCTGCCCGCAGCCCTGAGACCCTTTGAAGTCTCCACCTTTTCGACCGTTTTTCAAGAACTGGGTGTCACTAATGTTGGGGTTGGCGGAAACCCTTGGGCGGACTTCGCATCTGGGGAGAGTGCTGTGCCGTGGATGTTTGCTGCTGCCACCCTTGCTTTTTTTGCGCTAGGGACCTTTGGCGCAAAGTTTAGTCCGGTTCCGCCGCTTGTTATTATAGGTCTAATGGCTTTTTGGGGTAGGTCATCATTTTGGACCACAATGTTCTTGGTTGTGTATTCCATTGTCGTATCGACTATCCTGCTTCCGTGGGCAAAAAAGCGAGATTTCGCCGTCGAAGATACTAAAGGCTCTCAACTGCAGTCGCCTCGTAGCACTGGAACTCAATGACTAGCCCGTCTCCTTTGGCTAGATCCGTTACACTCCAGAAAGGGTAAGATCTTGATGGGTTGAGAGATCCTACATATTGGAAATCCAAGATTCGTCGCTCGTCATCAGACATTTCGCTTCATGAAGGTGCAGTAGATACATATGAAGAAACAGTTTTCAGCCCTTCTTATTTCACGAGGGCTTTCGTCCCTCATCCAGGCAGTGTCACTGTTGCTTCTTGTCAGGTGGGCAGGTGCTGAAGCCTTCGGTCTCATAGCTGTGATCACCAGTATCGCAGCGGTCCTCTATGCGTTGTCGGATTGGGGTGCCGCGGTGCACGTCCCGCGTTCCCGCGCTAAAGAGTTGCATGCACTTGTCGCAGGCGGACTGGTCGTGAGTGTTATCGGAAATTCTGCCGCTGCAGTAATGCTAACAACTGGTGTTGCAGGAGCAGTTATCTTGAGCGGATGGAATATATGGTTGGTACTTATTCCAATCGCTTTGGCGGCGGAGCAGTTTACGGAGGCTGGCCTTACCGTTTCTGTAGCAGATAGGGTCAAAAGTGTAGTATTCGTCAACCTCCTTGTTCGTCGCCTATCAATGCTTGCAACCTTCGTTGGCACATATTATGTAACGTATGATGCAGTTCTTTCATACGCTTTCGGATGTGTTGTTAGCGCAATTTGTGGAGTCACACATGTCGCCTTAGACCTAAGAGTGCGTCTACGTGGCATGGAAAAGCCCCAGGTGCGTCTGGGGCTATGGAAAGAGTTTTCACCATTTGTACTTGAAAATATTAGCTCCTCCTCGAGGAACCTTGATACGACGATTGTAGCTGCCCTGACTTCGGTTCAAGCAACTGGGTACTACTCTGCCGCCTTCCGGCTGACGAAACCTCTAAACCAGATTGGGGGAGCGGCTACTGCAGTCCTAGTCCCTCACGCTTCCCGAAGCTCCGCCAGGGAAGTCAAACGGGCAGGGACAAAACTGTGTGTCGTTGGGCTGCTTGGAATTGTAGTGGCATTGCTTGGTGGATTGTTTGCTGAACAGATTGTTGTTCTCTTTTTTGGATCTGATTTTGTCGTGGCCGCGCCTGTATTTGCATGGGCATTAGTCTCGATCGCTCCCGTCTGCTTGGCTCCGTCGTTGGGTGCCTTGCTGCAAGGACAGGGGTATCAGAAGTTTGTTGCCGTGAACGGGTTGGTCTTCGCCTGTATTACTCTTGCGGGTGTATTTATCGGAACGGCTGCGTTTGGAATCTCAGGCGCAGCAGCTGCTTTGGCGCTCAGTTATATTCTAAAGAGCTTGGTCCTTGCCATACGCATTGGGAAGCTTCGCACTACTGACAACTCCATGGTTGAGCATGTCGACAGCAGAAATGCCAGTACGGCTTTTAAAGCTGAGTAGCGTGCCCACTCTGGACAAGATGACTGCTTACGAATGACGTGATCGTGCTCAGAACGATCATCGGGCAGCATCTGGGTTCTCTAAGTTACCCTTAGAAGCATGTGGGCCTGGCATATACCCTATGATTTTTTGATTAGCTCGCCGTAAATGCTGCTCTGAAAACATCGATTATTTGGGTCCATCTGTCGAAATTGCGGTCACGGCTGGCAGAATGTTGACATCAGGACATTGTTACTGGGTCGAGTGGCCCTTCGTAGGCTTCTTTCGTTATATCAAATCCTTTATTCGCACGGCCGGGACGCCTGCATAGAGTCCATCGGCCTTCGTATCTTTTGTTACGACAGCCCCAGCCGCGATAATGCATCCGGAAGCAATTTTTACGCCGCCAAGAATCGTGGCGTTAGCGCCAATCCAAGTACCGCTACCGACACTGATTGGCTGGTTTAGGTTGTCTCCTGCACGTTTGTGTCTTTGTCCAATTTCGTGGTTGCGGGTAGCGAACATAACGCGGGGGGCTATGTAAACCCTATTTCCCAACCTAAGTTCACGACGGTCCACATAGACGCCATGGTTAATGAAGCAGCCTTCACCGGTAGTCACCGAACCCCCTTTGAAGGTGACACCGGAAGCAATTGCGGTCTTTGCTCCTAGATCCAATCCCAGCAGCCTGAGCAGTCGCACCCTGACTGAGGCGGGAGTGAGGTGGGATGCCGCAAATGAGTTCCTAAGTATTTCCTTAATATCCATCCAACCAGCCTAATCCATCATGCACCGCGGTCGGTGCCGAAGAGCTTTTAGCGAAGAACCGCATCAGCCCTTTTGAGCGATGGTCGGGGTGCAAGGTGGGATCCCATAGAACGCCAGCTCGAAGTCCGCACATTAATAAGTGTTCGGAGCTGGCGTTGTTCATGCATAAACATGAAAAACCTTCACGCGCTGGTGGACGAAGGACAATTGTATTGATGTAAGGTGAGTGGGTCTCGTTATTCTTTGTTGGGAAAAATATGTCTTACTCTGGTCGACTGGCATGGGCGGATGCAGCTAAAGGGATCTGTATGGTCTTGGTGGTCATGGTTCACGTGCATCACAAGCATTATCTTCAACTGGACTGGGAAATCCTGCTGCCGATAGAGCGCATATGGTCTGCCTTTCATTTGGTTCTAACTCCACTTCGCATTCCCCTCTTTTTTGTTGTTTCTGGTATGTTGGCCGCGTCAGCTGTAGCGAGACCGTGGCGAGATGTAGTTGTACCAAAAGTGGTTCAGCCTGCCTACCTCTACGTCCTCTGGATGTCAATTGCTATTGCGCTTTATGGTAGTCTCGGATCAAGTATTGATGGCATATCGGTACATTCGCTGCATGATTATATGGCGGTTGTTTTAGTCCCGTCATCGAGCCTTTGGTATCTCTATGCTTTGGCGGTATATTTTGTTTGCGCTAAAGCGCTCAGTCGTCTCCCTGTATGGCTGGTTCTTGTGGTCACCGGTCTGATCTCTGTTGGCGCCTACGCGTTTGCAGGTGACGGCGTCCCTGCGAGGTTGGCTCAGAATCTCGTTTTTTTCATATCAGCCTGCTATATGCCCGGAATATTCCAACGTGTAGGTCGGGACGCCACCCCGCGTACCGCGGGAATCTCGGTTGTTTCTTATGGCCTGGTCGTGGGCCTTTATCTACTGGGATTGGATAGGTTCGTTGGTATCCGCACAGTCGCTGCATTTGTTGCTGTATGGGCTGGGATAAATGTGGTCGCCGTTCTGTCGCGAGTTTCGTGGTTCCGGACGATCTTCGGGTATGTGGGTCGGAATACTCTCCCGATCTATGTCATGCATGTACCTCTGCTAGCCATCTTGGCGTGTTTAGTGGGTGATTATGCCGGTGGTAGGTCGCCGCTCATAGCGTCTATATATCCTGTGTTTGTGGGAGGCATGTTAATTGGGATTAGTCTTTTGTTCCGGACAGCATGCGTTCAAATTGGGGCGGGGTGGTTATTTTCCATCCGACGTAGAGGACGTACTGGGGGCGAGGAGACGCGACCTATGGGCGAGTGTGGGCGGGTCTGATGCCAAGAAGCAGGATGAGGATCCCAGACGCTCTTACGGCGTATTCGGTGCCAGACTTGTTAGGCAGCAGGTAACTTTGGAAGCATCGCTCGAAATGTTGTCCCGGCACCAAGTCCGGATGTGAAGCTAATTGTTCCGTCATGGGCCTCTACGATGGACTTGGTAATCACCAAGCCGAGGCCCACGCCGGGAATGGCAGCCTTCTTGACCTGGCCCGTGCGGAAAAACTTGGTGAAGACCTCCCGCTGATCCTCAGGGCTCATCCCCATGCCGTTATCCGTGACCTCCAGAACCACGGAGTCGGCCTCTGCCCAAGCTCGCACGGTGACGATCCCGCCCTCGGGGGAGTACTTGACGGCGTTGGAGAGCAGATTGTCCAGCACCTGCAGGATCCTCCCGGGATCCACCCGGACCGGCAGCGTGGCGGGGACATCACTGCCGAGCTGCACCCCGGCGGCTTCAGCCCTCGGGCCGGCGGAATCCAGGGCGGTCCGCACCAGTTCGACTAGATCCTCGTCGGACTTGCTGAGGGACATCACCCCGGAGGCCGTGGTCAGCAGGTCGGACACCAGAGTGAGCAGCCGCTCGGCGTTGCGTTGGGCCACGAGCAGCCCGGTGCGGACCGGGCCTTCCAGATGCCGTTCCTCGGCGTCGTCGAGAGCAAGATCGAGGTAGCCGATAATAGACGTCAGGGGAGTGCGCAGCTCGTGCGAAACGCTGGAGACAAAGTCTTCCTTGGCATTCAGGGCGTTGACCACATCGGTCACGTCACTGTAGGCGAGCACCGTGCCGGCGAAGACGCCGTCGTCCCGTAAAGCGCGGGCGCAGACGGCCAGCGCACGCTGGCGCTTTCCGGTACCTGCCCAAACGATGACATCCGAGAAGGATTCCTCGCGCATCGCCCGCTGGGTGGGACGCTGGGCATGGGTCAGCTGCGTGACCTGATCCAGACCGAAGATGAGTGCGTCATCGCCGGGATCCGAATCGCCGCCCAGCCCGGCCAGATCATGATTGATACGCTGCCTGTTGTTCATCAGGATGGTCCGCCCCGTAGCGTCCAGGGCGGTCACGCCGACGTCGACCGTCTCAAGCACACCGTTGAGCAGCTGGGAATGAACCCTGCTCGCCTGCAGATTGCCCTGGAGCTCATTCTCCGCGGAAACAAGCCGCTTGTGCTGGGCTGTGGTGTCACGCTCCACCACAACAACCGTGCAGAAGATCCCCACCATCACCAGGGGAATCAGCATGGGGCTGGCCAGTTCGCTCAACGTGGTGCGTCCGGCTGCGAGAAGCGGCCCCCACACCACCAGCAAGGTCCCGGCGAAGGCCAGCAGCCCGGCGAGCCAGCGCGCGGCACCCGACCAGGCGAGCCAGAACACCGGAAAGACGCACAACAGGCTCAACCCGGTCACTGAGTTCCGCCCACCCGTGTAAAGGGCGGAAATGGCGGCAAAGTCCAGCAGCGGAATCAGCCAATAAGCGGGAATAAACAGCCGGTCCCAGGGGATCGCGACTGACGCGGCAGAAGCCGCGGCCAGTACCACCAGCCCGAGCTGGAACGAGTCTTCCCGGAAGGTTTCAGGATTTACCAGGGCAACAAGCGGAAGGGCCAGAAGTACGGAAACGACCAGCGGAAACTGGCTCAGTGCGACCCGGAGGCGCAGGGATAATTCATGGAATTCGTGACGAATACCCAACAGCACCAAAACGCGGTGCATGGAACTGGACAAAAAGGCGACCCCCGAAATCCTCATAGCTATAGCAGAGATTATAGGGGGAGGAGGTAGTATCACTGCGTAGGGGAGCGGGTTATCAGAAGGTCTCGCAGGACGGAAAAGCACAACTTTTATGGATACACAGCGCGTTGCAGTCATCATTGAGGACGACAAGGATATCCGCGACCTCTTAAACGCGGTATTGCAGCAGTCCGGGTTCAAGGTATTCACCAGTCCCAACGGGGCTGAGGGTGTAGAGGCCGTCCGGACGCACAACCCCACGGTTGTCACGCTGGACCTTGGCCTGCCGGACATTGACGGCTTTGAAGTGATCCGCCAGCTGCGCCTGTTCTCCGACGCCTACATCGTGATGCTGACCGCCCGCGCAGAGGAACTCGACACCCTCATGGGCCTGGAAGCCGGGGCCGACGACTACATCACCAAACCCTTCCGCCCGCGCGAACTGCGGGCCCGCATCTCCGCGATGCTGCGCCGCCCCCGCGCCAGCGAGGAAACCGCCACAACGGCTCCCCAGTCCGCAGTGCCCGAAGCCGCCGGCGCCTCTTCGCAGCCCGCGACGTCGGCTCCTGCGGCTGCCGCTCCCACGGAAGCCGGAGTCAAAGAGGCCGGCCACTTCCTGTACAACGGCCTGAGCCTGGACTTCGGCACCCGGACCACCGAGGTGGACGGCGCGCCGGTGGAACTGACCCGCACCGAATTCGAGCTGCTGCACGCCGTGCTGGAAAGCGGACGCCGGGTCCGCACCAAGACAGACCTGGTCCGCCGGCTGCGCGGCGACGAGTACGACGCCGGAGGGTTCATCAGCGAGGCCGACGAACGCACCGTCGAAGTCCACGTGGGCAACGTCCGCCGCAAGCTCGGTGACGATTCTCGGTCTCCGCGCTGGCTGGAAACGGTCCGCGGCGTCGGCTACCGGCTTGCTCCGCCGCGCTAGGAAGGCCTCTGCCGGTCATTTGGCCGGCGTCAGCGCTGCGGTGAGCCGCTCCAGCCCGTAGTTAAAGGCCTGCTCCAAATCGCCGTCGAGCCGAAAGGCTCCGGCCAGTTCCATGCTGATGAAGCCCGTGGCCCACGCGGTTACCAGCCGTGCGGCGTCCAGCGCCTGATCGGTTCCTACTAGTTGCCCGGTCACCCGCAGCAGGGGCGCGCTGATCCGCTCCGGGGCTGCCGGATCGCCAACGGTGAAGAGGATCAGGCGGAAGCCCTCCGGATTGTCCTGCGCAAATTCGCGGTACGTGCGCGCGATCCCTGCGAGTGTGGGTTCCGCGGATCCCAGCCGGTCCGCCAGGTCATCCACGGTGGATGTGGCGATGAGTTCAACCAGTGTGTCCCGGTCCTTCACCCGCTTGTACAACGACGGCGCCCGCACCCCCACCCGCTGCGCCACCGCCTGCATGGTCACACGGGGGAGCCCTTCACTCTCCAGGATGGAGCATCCCGCAGCTACAATCTCGGCCAGCGACGTGCGTTCAGGTGTCGGCACGGGTGTCCCCTTTCGTCATGGCTATTGACATTAGCCTTCATGGCTAACTATCGTAGCTATTCCTATCATAATTTGTTCCCTGAAGGAGCCTTCCATGAAGCTCGGCCCGCACCTGCACCGCATCGGAAATGACATTGTGGCCGCCTATCTGGTGGACACGGAGGACGGCATCACCGTCATCGACGCCGGGCTGCCCGGCCACTGGAAGGAACTCCTGACCGAACTCGACGCCATGGGCCGCAGCACCGCGGACATCCGCGGGCTGGTGCTCACCCACGGGGACAGCGACCACATCGGCTTCGCGGAGCGGCTGCGGCGCGAACACGGCGTCCCCGTTTATGTGCACAGCGCCGACGCGGAACGTGCCCGCGGCGGAGACAAGCCCAAGACTTCGATGGGCCCGGCCCGCCTTCGGCCGATGCTCGGCTTCCTGACGTACAGCATGGGCAAGCGCGGCTGGCGGACCACCTACCTGGGGGAGGTCACCGAGGTGTCCGACGGCGACGTGCTGCCGCTGCCGGGATCACCGCGGATTATCGGCATGCCGGGACACTCGCCGGGCAGCATCGCCGTCCACGTCCCGGCGGCCAACGCCGTCTTTGTGGGTGACGCCCTCACCACACGGCACGTGCTGACCGGACGCTCCGGCCTGCAGCCGGCCCCGTTCACCGACGACCCGGAGCTGGCCCTGGAGTCACTGGACCACCTTTCCGGCATCGACGCCGTGTGGGTGCTGCCCGGACACGGCGCCCCGTGGCGGGGCGATCCGGCCACCGTGCAGGAGCGGGTACAGCTAGCAGCGGAAGGCTAGACATAACGCCAGCGGGGAGGGTGCAGCTTTTCCGGCCGGCCCACACATACCCAAGAACGGGCCTCAGCCCAAACCGGTGCAGTCTAGCTTCGGGAATCCTCGCGAGGCTGCCGCTCAGCTGCCACAGAGCAGTGAAAATTCAAGATGAGGCACATCAATCGGGATGAGGATCTTGTCGCTCGGCGCGGATCGGATCCTCTCACCCACCAGGTATGCGCCTGAATTTCCTACGACGACGCGTCCGCTCGAATTGAGCAACGCTGCGTCTCCGGGAATCGTTCTGAGCGCGGGCATGAAAATATCTTCCATGTCCCTGATTCTGATGTCACAGCCAGCTATTCCTGCGAACTTGCCGTGACGCTGGATGGGGGCCGAGTGGGTAAGGATGTACTCGTCCAGGCCCAAGTAGTCGACATACGGACCCCACGCCGCGGGCTCCCCGGTGCGGCCGGCCGAAGCAAAAAAAGGCATGTTCTGGTAGTCATAAAATCGCTCGCCCCCCGGCTCGAGGTCAAACTCCAGTTTCTCAATGGCGTGTTCGCGTTTGGTCCACCACTCGAGACCACCGTCCTTATTCTTGATGGCTTCCATGGAAAAAATCACTCCAGCCCCTACGGCGAAACTATGGGCGCCCAAAAACTCCCGGGCCAGGGCTTCGATGTCGGCCGTTTCTCTGGCGGTGATACTGAGGGGAGTGGGGTGATCCAGCCAGAGCGCTGCTGTCTCTGCAGCCAGTTTGTTGACATCTTGACCCAGCGCGTTCATCCACGCAGCAATTTCGTTTGCAGCTTTCAGGGCCGGGGTACTGGTGGCGGTCATGGGCGCTCCTGCTGCGACGTGGGGTACCCGAGGAACAACTTTGCATCGACCAAATGATGGACGTCATGCCGGATATGTTCCAGCATTAGCCGTTGGGCGTTCTCAGGTTCGTGATTTGCTATAGCGTGGGCCAGTGCGACATGTTCGGCCGCCACTCTTTCCGCATCCCGGGGAAGCGGAACGGACGCCCAAAGGGGTTGGACTATTTCCGCCTGTAACCTGATTTCTGCATTCATCAGTCTTGGCGACTGAGCCAGGACGGCCAGTTCAATGTGGAATCTGCTGTCAGCACGGGCGCGCAGTTCCGGCTTATCTGCCATCGCGAGAGTCCGGGCCAACTCCAGGAGCCTGCTGATCTCATGAGCCTCGGCCCGTTCGCAGGCCAGCCGAACAGCCGCGGCAGCAATGGCGGCATGCTCGTCCCCGGCATCGCGGATCTCGGCGATGGAGGTTTTCCGGAACCATTTGTTGATGGCGTCAACTGAGGTGAAGGGGTGCTTGACGATAAATGTTCCGCCGCTGCGTCCCCGGCGGGTGGTGACGATTCCCTGGTCCCTGAGGTCCGCCAGCGCTTCCCGCAGGGTGGATGGTGCAACGCCGAACATCTCGGACAGGGCTGTCTCCGGAGGAAGCCGTTCGCCAACCTTCAGCAGGCCAAGAGCTATAGCTTTTGAAATCCGGTCGACGATGGCCTCGGCTCGTTCAGTCTCAGGCAGCGACCTGTAAACCTGGGCTTGAAAGGCAGTGGTAGATGGCAAAACGGCTCCGTACAACTTGGGGACCAGCGGGGGCCCGGTCCAACCCACAGGCACAGTCCCGGAAAGATCGATGAGTCGCCGACCCTGCTGAGAAGTGTTCCTCCCTGACCTGCCTCCTGCCCATCGTAACCGGCGGGGGACACGAAATCTATTGGTAACAAAGGTTATGCATCCTTTGTTCGCTGGTTCGGGCTTTACAGGACGGTAGATGTCGCGGTGCATAGCTACCTATTGGCAATCTAAACCTTTGAAACTATAGTTTTACTTCACGTGGCCCAGCTCACACTGACTGGGGATGATTGGAAGGAACACTATGCGCGGACAGATCGCGGAACCTGCGGGGGAGGTCGGGGCCGATAAGGACGCTGAGCAGCTCGCCAGCCTTGGCTACTCGTACGACAGCCAGTTCAAGCGGGAGATGACGTTCTGGGGAAACGTCTCGTTGGGGTTTACCTACCTGTCGCCGGTAGTGGCAATCTATTCCTTGTTCGCGGCATCCCTCGGGATTGCCGGGCCGCCGATGTTCTGGTCCCTCGTCATCGTTGGGCTCGGGCAGTTCTTTGTTGCCGTGATTTTCGGTGAAGTTGTAGCTGCCTACCCGGTTGCGGGCGGCGTTTATCCCTGGTCCAGGCGGCTTTGGGGCCGTAAATGGGGGTGGATGAACGGCTGGGTCTATCTCATCGCTCTCCTGACCACCATCGCCAGCATCGCCTATGGGGCGGGCCCATTCTTGAGTACCTTCCTGGGCATGGAAGGCACCACCAACTCAGTCATCGTGGCGGGTCTCGTCGTAATCGCAGTAGCGACAGTCCTCAACCTGGGCGGCACTAAGGTGCTGAACACCGTTGCCATGTTCGGTCTTTTAGCAGAACTTGGCGGAGCACTGGTGGTCGGAACCTGGCTCCTGATGACGGCCCGGCACCATGACCTCAGCGTCTTGTTCCAGGCGTTTGGCGCCGGGGAAGGCAGCAGTTATTTCGTAGCCTTTGCAGCAGCAGGCTTGATCGGAATTTTCCAGTACTACGGTTTTGAAGCCTGCGGAGATGTGGCCGAGGAAGTAGTCAATCCCGGCCGGACAATCCCCAAAGCCATGAGAATGACCATCTACATCGGTGGCTTTGCGGCCATGTTTGTATGCCTGTCCCTTATCCTTGCTGTTCCCGACTTCGGGGCCGTCATTTCAGGGGCTGACGCAGATCCCGTGGGGAATGTCCTGCTTGCAGCATTCGGCCCCATCGGTTTCAAGGTGGTCCTTGCAGTGGTCCTAGTCTCATTCCTCTCCTGCGTGCTGAGCCTTCAGGCGGCCACCTCCCGGCTTGCCTATTCGATGGCCCGTGACGGGATGCTTCCGGGCAGCAAGCTCCTGAGTGTCTTCAGCGAAAGCCGCCACGTACCTCCGTATGCGCTGCTCCTTGCGGGTTTGGTGCCAGCCCTGATTGTTGTCGGGTCGAAAGTTTCTAGCGACGCCCTGACGGTGATTATTTCCTTTGCCGCTATGGGGATGTACATGGGGTTCCAGATGGTGGTTTTGGCTTCCCTCCGTGCTCGCCTCCGTGGCTGGAAGCCCAACGGAGCCTTCCAGCTTGGTGCCTGGGGCATTCCGGTTAATGTCGCCGCACTGGTGTGGGGAGTTCTCGGAATTATCAACATGGCTTGGCCCCGGACTCCGGAAGACGGTTGGTTCGCCAACTACGTTGTCTTGATTTCCGCCGTCGCCGTGGTCGTGTCTGGCCTGATTTACATGACCTGGAAAAAGCCGCATCTCAAGGGCGACGCTCCGGCCGGTGACGCCATTCCGGTAGGTTCCGCGCGCAACGCTGAAGCCGTGGTCGCCGCGCCGAAGGATGAAAGGTAACAACCTCGTGCTAATCACTGGCATCAAAAGCCGACCAATTTACGACAAGCTCTCACCCATGGACAGCGGCCGCTGCCATGTCGCTGCCGCGCAGGGAAGCGGCGGAGGGCCCCTGGTGCGCCTGCTTGGCGAGATGAGCCCAGACCAGCTGAGCGCTACGACCGTGTTCTATTCAGTCGAATCGTTCACCGGCCAGAACTACCTGGCTGACATACAAAATTTCACCGTGCACGATCTTTACGTGTTCCACAGCAACGCGGATGCCGTTGGCAGGCTGGATGCGTTCCTTGCCACGGCACAAATGGGAACCCGGCTGTATATCGCCGGCTCGGAGAGCTTCATCGGCACATCGATGCAGGTTGCCACCTCATACGGCGTGAACCGGGACGAGGTGCTGCGTGAGCACGCGGGTTCGTTTGTGCGGCGGGTATGGTGCGCGCACTGCAGCCATTACTCGGAGAACGTGACCCACCGGGTGTTCCAGTGTCCTGGCTGCGACCGCCATTTGATTGTGCGTGACCACTACTCCGGAAGGCTCGCGGCGTTCCAGGGCGTGAAAGCCGACGGCGAAGTACCAGGAGAACTGCCGGACAATGAGGAGTTGGATACATGAGTGAGGCCCAGAACGGAGCACTGCGGCTGAAAGTCGACCGTATTGAAGCGGTCACACCGGAAATAAACCGATTCACCTTTTCCTCTGTGGACGGATCATGGCTTCCTCCGTTCTCCGGAGGTAGCCACGTCAGAGTCCTGATTGAATTTGACGGAGAGACCCGGCGCAACGCGTACTCGCTGATGAGCTCGCCCTATGATACGAGCCAGTATCAGATTGCAGTCAGGCGCGTTGAAGACGGTAAGCGCGGCTCCGTCACGATGCATCAGAATGTCCGCGAAGGTGATGTCCTCCTGGTCACGACCCCCGCGAACCTTTTTCCCGTATCGAAACATGCCCGGCACCACCTCTTTATTGCCGGCGGCGTCGGAGTTACCCCTATCTTCGCGCAGCTGGAAGAACTCAGTGTTAAGGGGGCCTCCTTCGAACTCCACCTTGCTGTCCGCGGTCCCGAACATGCTGCCCTTGGCAACGAACTCAAGGAACGCTACGGGGAGCGGGTCACGCTTTACGGCGACGGCGACGGGTCCCGGCTGAATAGCTCGCAGATCCTGGATGGGCGCCCATTAGGTACCCATGCCTACGTTTGCGGCCCTGACCGGATGGTCGACGATGTCATTGGAGCCGCCCGGAACCTCGGGTGGACTGAGTCACACATTCACTACGAGAGGTTTGATGACTTGGGGTCGGTGGGTAATCCCTTCTCCGTCACCCTGGCCCAGTCCGGGGCTGTGGTTAATGTGTCTCCAGAGCAGTCGCTGCTGGAGGCCGCCGAAGCGGCAGGCCATAAGCTTCCCTATCTCTGCCGGGGAGGGGCGTGCGGCGAGTGCGAAATCGAGGTCCTGGAGCTTGAAGGCACCATCGACCATCGGGATGACTGGCTTTCAGAAACGGACCGCTGCTCCAACAAACTCATCATGCCCTGCGTTTCACGGGCCACGTGCACAAAACTCGTCATCGATGCTTAAGGAGAACTACACCATGACAGCGGTATCCTCATCAGCCGGATTTAAATCGAATGAAACTTACACCCCGGAGGGCGAATACCAGTTTCAGAACTCCCGTGAAGCTGTTCGCCGTCTCCCTTTTCCGTTCCCTGACGACGAGTACATGTATTCCATGAACCTCGAACCCCACGTTCCGGCAGGCGAGGGTGCCTTAAGAAGCGCTTTCGATGTGGATGAGCACTACGTCTCGGAATGTGCGCACCGTGCCCAGATGCTGCAGGAGATGCCCGGCGTTCATTACATCGCGCTGCCGCACATGCTGGAAGCACAGTGGGATCTGCTGGAACTCATCTTCGAGTCCTACAGCAGGGATTTCCCCGAACACTTCACCCTCACCAAGAACGGGAACTCGTGGCGCTGGGAGAACAGGCTCCTCGGGATCGATGACACGTTCACCTTCGGGGACCCGGCAACCCTGCCGACGGATCCGATGGAGTACGCGACGCGGCAGGCTCAGGGTGAATTCGTCGTTCTCGAAGAGAGGGACAACACCCTGGTGATCGGCGCCGGTATGACGACCCAGAGGGCCGATTACTCACTGCAGTTCAACATGGGGATGAGCTTCTTTGAATTCCATGGCCCGGTGCCTAAGCTACAGGAAATGGGGATCCTGGACAGGGCCCTCAAATTCCTGCTTCGGATGAAGCCCGGCCATCCTGTTCGGCGGGTCAACTGGTCCCTTACCGTTCACCCACGGCTGGAAACCTCCGTGGAAACGCTTCCGGACTGGGCGCCGGACCGGACGATCGTCACGCCTGAAAATGCAGGGGAAAAGGTATACCTGCGCATTGAACTGCAGCCCCTGCACCGTCTGCCGCGATCCAACGCCATTGTGTTCCCGGTTCGTACATACCTCGTGAGTCTTGCTGAACTGGTGGAGCACGCTCCGGAATGGGCAAAGCGCATGCACCGGGCGCTGAAGTCGATTGACCATGAGCTCGTGGACTATAAGGGCTTTGACCGCTACCACGATGCCGCGGTGGAATGGCTCTCCCATCACGACGACGGAGCACCGCTGGCAACCGGCTACCCCTGGATTGAGGGAGGGATTCAGCCGGACCGCAGCTAGGGGCATGCAGTGAACGAGGGCCTATAGCTGGCGTCGGGGGAGCCCTCAGCCACGCAGCGCTGCATTCAGCCGGGCCGCCTGCAGTGTCAGGTGGTCCCGCTCCTGCACATTGGCGGCGGCCCGGGCTGCCTCGGCATAGAGCACCGCCGCAGCCGGCGCATCGCCGTCGCGTTCGGTCAGATAAGCCAGCGCGGCGGTGTGCCGGGGGAGTGCGGGATCCACGGCCGCCAGCGCCGCCAGCCCGGCGCGCGGCCCGTCCGCCTCGCCCACCGCAACGGCCCGGTTCAGCCGGGCCACCGGGCTGCCGGTGAGGCGCACCAGCTCGTCATACCACTCCACGATCTGCGGCCAGTCCGTCTCACCGGCGGACGGGGCATCGGCGTGCAGCGCGGCGATGGCCGCCTGCGCCTGGAACTCGCCGAGCCGGTCCCGGGCCAGTGCCCGCTGCAGGATGCCCACCCCCTCGGCAATGAGGGCGGTGTTCCAGCGGCTGCGGTCCTGCTCGGCCAGCGGTATTAGCTGCCCGGCGGCCCCGGTGCGGGCGGCGCGGCGGGCATGGTGGAGCAGCATGAGCGCCAGCAGGCCCTGCACTTCCGGATGGTTGATGCCGGCGTCCAGCTGCCGGGTGAGCCGGATCGCCTCGGCGGCCAGATCCACGTCCCCGGAGTACCCCTCGTTGAACACCAGATACAGCACCCGCAGCACGGTGGCCACATCTCCGGGCGCATCGAGGCGCTGTCCGGTGAGCAGGCGCTTCGCGCGGCTGATCCGCTGCGCCATGGTTGTTTCACCCACCAGATAGGCGGCGGCAATCTGCCGGGTGGTCAGCCCGCCCACGGCCCGCAGCGTGAGCGCCACCGCCGAGGACGGGCTGAGAAGCGGATGGGCACAGAGGAAATACAGCTGCAGGGTGTCATCGGCCGTGCCGACGGGCCCGGGAGCGGGTTCGGTGTGCACCCGCAACTCCCGCTGCCGGCGCGAGTCTCCGGCGCGCACGGCGTCGAGAAACCTGCGCCAGGCCACGGTCACCAGCCACGCCTTAGGATCGCGCGGTTGCTGCTGCGGCCAGGTGCGCAAAGCTTCGATGAGGGCTTCCTGGACCGCGTCCTCGGCCGCCGCGAAATCGGCTCCGCGGCGGACGACGGCGGTTATCACGTGCGGGGTCAGCGTGCGCAGCAGTACCTCGTCCAGTCCGGGAGCACCGGCGCCAGCCATGCCGGCCTCACTCCGTGACGGTCAGCGGCGGGGTGAGGAAGGGCCGGACCTCGATCCACTCATGGATCGGCTTGCCGGCCGGCCCCGGAGCCGCGGACAGTTCCCCGGCGAGCTCGATCGCGTGGTCGTAGCTGTCGACGTCGAGCACCATCCACCCGGCAACCAGATCCTTGGTCTCCGCGAACGGGCCGTCGGTGACCGGCGGGCGGCCCTCGCCGTCGTACCTTACAAAGGTCCCCTCGGGGGACAGCGCCTGACCGTCAACGTACTCGCCCGTTTCGGTCAGACGGTCTGCGAAGTCCTGCATGTACTGCATGTGCGCGGAGATTTCCTCCGGCGTCCACTGGTCCATGGGCGCGTCATTCACGGCCGCCGGGGCGCCGCGGTAGTGCTTGAGCAACAGATATTTGGCCATGATGCTTCTCCTTGGATTCCTGCGGCACAGTTGCCTGTGACACAGCCATTGTGGCTGCGTTCACTCCAGGGACGAAGCAGTTTCGGAGATTTCGACATCCGCGGCGGACGGTTCCAGTGCGTCAGTGGCCGACGGCGTCTGCGGCGGCTGTGGAATGCACACGGTAAAGGTGGATCCTTTCCCCGGGGCGCTGACCAGGGAGATGGTTCCGCCGTGGGCCTCAATGATGTTCTTGGTGATGGCCAGGCCCAGGCCCGCGCCGGGGATTCCGGCCCGGCGGACGGCGCCGGTGCGGAAGAACTTGGTGAACAGTTCCCGCTGGTCCTCCTCGCTCATGCCCATGCCGGCGTCCTGGACCTGCAGGTAGGCGCTGCCGGGCTCGGTCCAGGACCGCACGGTGACCGTGCCGCCGTCGGGCGAGTATTTGATGGCGTTGGAGAGCAGGTTGTCCAGTACCTGCGCCAGCCGCACCGGATCGCCGTGGACGATCAGGTCCGGGGCGAACTCGGCGGTGAGCAGCACGCCGCCGGCCGCGGCCCGAGGCAACGCCGAGCGCAGGCCCGCGCCGATCAGGTCCTCCCCGGAGACCGGGCGGGGATCCAGGGCGACGCTGCCCGAGGCCGCCGCCAGCAGATCCGAGACCAGGCTCAGCAGGCGCTCGCTGTTGCGCTGGGCCACCTCCACGGCGTGCGGAATGGTGCCGGTCAAACCGGTGTCCTCCACCTCGTCCTGCGCCAGCTCCAGGTACCCGATGATCGAGGTCAGGGGAGTGCGCAGCTCATGTGAGACGCTGGAAACAAAGTCATCCCGGGCGCGCAGTGCATCCATCAGGTCGGTGACGTCGCTGAACGCGATGACGGCCCCGTTGAACCCATTGACATTGCGCTGGATGCGCGCGGAGCACGACAGTGCGATCAGGTCACCGGGCCGCCCGGCCCAGATCAACACGTCCTGGAAAGCCTCGCCCTTCATCGCCCGGCCGATGGGACGCTCCTCCGCGGTGAGGGCGGTGGTGCGGTCCGCGCCGAAGAACAGCAGATCCTCTTCCTGGGTGTGCTTCATGCCGGCGGGCCGGATCCGCTCATCCAGCATCCGCATCCGCTCGTTCTTGTGCACGGCGGAACCGTTGGGACCGACCACCAGGACGCCGACGTCGATTGCGTTCAGGACGACGTCGAGCAGCTGGGACCGTTCGGTGCTCTGGCTCAGGGCCTCTTCCAACAGCTGGTCCTTGTGGGCCAGGGCAGCCTGCCGGGCGTCCATGTCCTGCCGGATAACAGTCACTGTGATGGCGACTGCCAGCGTCACGAGCGGGCCGAGGATGGGTGCGGCAAGGCGCTGTCCGGTGACGGGTTCAGGAGAGGCGAACACCGGCAGCCAGACGATGATCAGCGGGCAGACGAAGCTCAGGATCTGCGCGCCGAGGGCCGATACACGGGACCAGGCCAGCCAGAAGACCGGAAAAACGCACAGCAGGTAAATGCCCGTGGCAAGGCCAAAACCGCCGTGGTACAGCAGGCCGACGGCGGCAAAGTCCAGGACCGGCAGGATCCAGTAGGCGGCGTACCACAGCCGGTCCCAGGGCACGACGACGGCGGCAAGGGTGATCAGCACCAGCAGCACGAGGCCGGCCTGGAACTGCGGGCGGGCTATGATTTCCGGCAGCAGGGTGGCGTAGATGATGCAGAGCAGGCCGACGGTGATGACCAGGGGGCCCTGGCTGATCCGCACGCGCTGCGACAGGGTCAGGTCGTGGAAGTCCTTGTCCAGGCCAAGCATAGTGAGGGTGCGCGTGGCAAGCCGTGACATGTTTGGTGGAACTCCCCCTGATAAGCGAACTGCCTTCATCTCAGGGTACCCGGCTGTGCCGGCGGCGCTTGCGGTGCTGGTCCGGCGGTGCTGTTAATCCAGGGACGCCAGCAGGCAGGCCATGGTTTCCCGGCCGCAGGCGGCGAACAGCGCGAGCATGGACGCCAGCTCAGCGGCGCCGAAGCGCGCCAGACGCTGCTGGGCGCTGTGAGCCAGCTCGGCGAGGCGTTTGGCGCCGGCCATTTCACTGGAGATCTTGATGCTGAGCACCACGTCCATGGCGGCGGCGTCGTCCGCTCCTGTCACCGCCCGGTACAGGCGGTCGTAGCGGGACTCCCACAGCGTGATGTAGTTGTTGATGAACTCGCGGCAGGACGCCGGGCCGAGCTGGTCGGTCAGATCCAGGAGCTGTTCACGGGCAATAAGGTCCGGGCCGTGTGCGGCCGTGGCCATCATCGACAAACTCCGGCTGCCGCCCAAGGATGCGGGCGGAGGAAAGCGGATGCTATCGGAGCCATGGGGGGTCCTCCGCTCGGGTGGCCGCTGTTCGTCGCGGCGGGGCTGGGTGTTTCGTAAGGCTGCTTGATGTTTAGAACAATGCCAGTGCTAGCTCAGGAACTGCCCCCGCGAAGACGCAAGATCGGGGCAAGATTCCCGGCGGGGGTTTACAAGTAGTCCTGCCCTGCGCCGTCGGCCCCTTTCCTCACCCGCGAAGTGGCACCCCTTCCTACCCGCGAAGTGGCAGTAAGTGCAGTTCTGAGCGCTGAGAACTGCATTTGTTGCTATTTCGGCGGGACTTGTGGGTTCCGCCCAAAATCTCGGGCTTTACCATCACGCGCCTTTGCGAAGCGTGCGGGGATACTCTGGTTTCAATTTCCCCGCGGTGAAAAGCGACGCTGACATGGAAAAGCCCACAATGAGGAGGACCAGTCCGTAAGCTGTCAGGGGCTCGACGACTAACGGCGGCCGGCCCGGATCAACCATCCATGCCACTCGATCAATGAGGACAATGGAGAGCCCGCCCGGCCCGATCACCATTCCGGTTCTCTGTTTCCATGTTGTCGGATCGAGAAAGTGCTCCTCAGGGTGAATCACCTCCCCGCCCAGGTACTGCGCTGTCACTAGCTGCCGGGAACGAACGACTTGGGAGATGCGAAAAACTGAAAATCCCATAACCGTGGCTGTTGACAAAGCCCAAAAACCGATAACCAGCCGCGATTCAATAGATTCCCCTATGGCTATACCGATGAGAACAGCTAATAGTAAAGCCAGTACGCCGAAGTAAAGCGGCCCGAGGAGCTTCCACGCCGGGTACACCTCCAGCGCGAGTAAACGTCCAGTGGCTTCACGACGGAGGCCTTCGGCAACGTCCCGCTCATATCCGGGCTCTAACGACCCAACCTGGCCCGTCCAAAAAGTAATCCGCTTCGTGAGCCTGTTATGGGACGTTAACTGCGGGAGGGAAGCAGCGAGAATCCCGAGCAACGTCAGCAAAGCTTCCCAAGGAAGATTGGGCATGCCTGATTATGCGCCGGATTCGGGATTGCTGATATACCGGCAGGATGGTGAATTCGTCGGTCTACCTAGCCTGTCTGCTACGGGGCGGTAGTGGACAGGTAATCTCTGCGGCGGCTGTGCCAAGCGTAGACGACGATGCAGCCCAGGGCGGCGCCGAGGGAGTTAGCGGTCACGTCGTAAATTGTGGCGAAGCGGTTGGGCAGCAGGAGTGCCTGCGCGGACTCAATCAGGCAGGAGGCCACAATGCCGCCGGCTGCGGCCAGCCAAATGCGCCGTTCGGGCAGCCAGGCGGCGGCGAGCAGCCCAAAGGGCACAAACATCAGGACGTTGGCCAAGTTCTCCACAAAGGAGTAGTTGACCCAGCCGGGAACCCCCATGCCGTGGAGCCTGCGCAGGACAGCCTTGAGTGTGCCGGCGGAATCCTGGTCCACGGGGGAGGGCCAGAACACCACGAGCGCGAGCACTCCTATATAGAGGAGAAAAAGTGCAGCCAGCGTTCGGCGCTGCCGCACCCGCCGGGACGGACCCGGGGCGGGCTGCGGCGGGGGCGGCGGAGGAAAAGACACGGGCTGGGTCTCCGTCACCGGTGCTTGCGTTCCCAGGACAGCAGAGTGTCCACGGCCGGCGTGAGCTGGTGGACCATCTGCTGGTACACGTCCTCGCTGCGGCGGTAGGGGTCCACGACGTCGTCCTCTTCCGGACCCACCGGGTTTGCGGTGCGCAGCCGCAGTGCCCTGGCGACAGCCGCTGTCCAGCGTTCGGAGGCGCCGACGTCGCGCTGTCCCTCCACCAACGGAAGGAGCCGGGCCAACTCGCGCAGCGTGAAGGTGCGGCGCAGCAGGCCCGGGGCCAACTCCACGATCTTGCTGCGGTGCGCCCGGGTGAGCGCGAGCACCAGACCCTGGCCGGCGAGGATGTTGGCGTTGAGCTGGCGGGAGACAAAGTTGCTGGAGTCCGCGCCGAAGACATGGATGAACCCGGCCACGTGGGGTTCGATGCCCGAGCCCACCAGGGCGCCGGTGCCGGCGCTCGCCACCGTGAACTCTCCCGGGGCCATCTGATCGAAGCCGGTCTGGAGCAGGCGCTCGGCCATGGGGGAGCGGCAGATGTTGCCGGTGCAGACGGTCAGGATGCGGAACGGGGTGTTGGTGCTCATGTCCTCGGGCTTCAGATCGTGCCGGTTTCGGGTTTTTGTGCTGTTTATGCGTGCTTTTGGACTGCTTTGCGGGTGCTTTCAGCGTCGAATCCGAGTGTTTTCGGGTCGATTCCGGGCTGATTGCGCTGATGTTGAGGTTACCTTGTGTGGCCCTTGAGCTTTGGCCAAACGTTGCAAGAACCCTGTGGGAAGGACGCGTTGTTTCTTGAGGACCGGGCGGCAAAGTAATACCCAGCGGCAAGGAAAACCTTCCTAGGCCGAAACGGTTTCAAGCAAAACGAACAAGGGGAACACAATGAACAAGATGGCTAAAGGCGCACTGGCAACCGGCGTAGGCGTAGCACTGCTTCTCGGCGGCGGCGGAACCCTCGCCACCTGGAACGCGACCCAGGCAGCCAACGCCGGCACCATCGCTGCCGGTGAGCTGAAGATGACGGCTGGCACCGGAACCTGGGCCAGCAACATGACGGCCGGCGCCATCCGGGTTGCAGATTACAAGATGGTTCCCGGCGAGAAGCTGACCTACTCGCAGGACCTCGCGGTCACCCTGGTTGGAGACCGGATCACCGCCAACCTGAAGACCACGGATGCGGTTGCCAAGGCCTTCGGCAACGAGGCGAACATCACCATGGAATACAGCACCAACAATGGCACCAGCTGGACCCCCGCAACCTCCGGCGTCACCGCCACCCCGCTGCAGCTCGCAGCCGGCGTCCAGACCGTCAAGGCCCGCCTGGTGGTTGACTTCACCAACATGAGCTCAAACACCACCGCTTCCATGACGCAGACACAGGCCCTGAGCGGCGTCGGCTTCAAGCTGGAGCAGAACGTCCCGACCGCCACCACCGCCACCCAGGCTCCCGCTCCGGTCACCACCCCGTAGTTCCAAGCACCATCTTGTTCTAACCCCCGGCTGTGCGCGGCGCGCATGCTCCGCGCACAGCCTGTTCCCCCTGGAGACAAAACCGATGAAGAGCCTTCGAGCACTGAAAGCGGCCGGTTTGATCATCGTGGCCGTGGTGCTTGGCCTCATGACGGTCCAGGGGAGTTATGCACTATGGAATGCGGTGGTTCCGTCCAACGCCGGAACCGTTCAGTCCGCGGATTTCAGGATCCTGGTGAACAACGTGGAAATGAAATCCCTGGCGCAGCCCCTGGCCCTCAATCTCGCGGAGATCAAGCCCGGCGGCAACTCGTTCACCAGTTTTGTGGTTACCAACAAGGTGAATGCCACCAGCGCGATGACCGTCAAACCGAAAGTTACTGCTGGCCTGGCAACTGAGGGTTTCGCCGAATATCTGACTATTCAGACCACGGTGCCGCTTGCAGGCCAGAGCTGTGAGACAGCCACATACGCCGGAATGCCGGACTTGGGCGTCATCGCCAAAGAGCAGAGCAAAACCATTTGCGTCAAGGCAACACTGAAGGCAAATACCCCGGTATCGATTCTGGGCAGAACAACCACCGTTCCCGCCGCGCTCACCGTCAGTCAAATGCCGGCATGACCGGTAACAACGATGCACAGCAAAGGATAGTCAACATGTCGCACGGCCGCAGAAGAGCAGAAAAGCCCACCACCGTCCTCAGCGTCGTTGGCACCGGTCTTAGTTACCTCGCGCTGTGCCTGACTGCCATGGCGGCCCTGGCCCTGGTGGTTGTGCCCATGATTACCGGCTCCCAGACCTACAGCGTGCTCACCAGCTCCATGGCCCCGAAGTATGCCCCAGGCACCTTCCTCGTGGTGAAGCCCGTTCCCTTTGAAGAACTGACCGTCGGCGACATCATCACCTACCAGATCGAATCCGGCTCACCCGCCGTCATTACCCACCGCGTTACCTCCGTGGGCGCGGATCAGAGCGGCGAAACCATCTTCACCACCAAGGGCGACAACAACAGCGTTGAAGACGAACTGCCCGTCCGCGAAATCCAGGTGAAGGGCAAACTCTTCTACGCGGTGCCGTTTGTTGGCTTCATCGCCAACGGCCTGGGCAACTCCGACCGCGGTGCCATTGCCCAGTGGGGTGCCGTCGCACTCATGGGTTACGGCGTGATCACGCTGGTCCGCGGCGCCCTGGCTAAGAAGCGCAAGGACGACGACGCATCCCCGGAAGGCCCTACCGAACAGGGTCCCGGCGCCGGTAGCGACGATGACTCCATCTTCCCGACTTTCGGCTCGTCTGCTGAGAGTGGTTTCGAGTACCTCGAATCCGGCGATCCCATCCTGACGGACTGCGATGGCTGCGACCACGACCACTCCACCGGCTACCCCTCAACCCGCGGACACCGCACCGAGATCCGAAAGCATGCCACCGTCTGATGAACCGGTTTACCGCATCCACGGCGGGATGGTGCCGGCGACTGATCGGCGCCACCGCCGTCGGTGCCGTTGCTGCAGCCGTTTCCCTGGCCGGAGCACCCGGTGCCTTCGCAGCCAATGACTATCTGGAATTCAGCCTCGACGGGAAAACGTACGCTCCGTCCATAGCGGGACCCATCTTCACCGACGCGCTGCAATTTGTTCCCGGCGCAACAACCAGCGCCACCATCTGGATCCGCAACGGCAGCGGGGAGCCGGCCCGGCTGTCCTCGGCTGCGATTATGGTCCGGTCGGATCCCGAGTTGAATCGGCAGCTCGGCCTGGCCGCAGGGCTTACCTCCAACTTGCCGGTTCGCTCCCTTATGGGTGGGGTGGGAAGCTGCACCGATGTCCCTGAGATCTGGGACATGGCCGCCGGCGAGGAACTCGAACTGGGCCTCGTCGTCGACCTTTCCACTGACGCTTCGAATGACACGATGAACCGCTCTGCAGATTTTGATGTGGTTTTCCTCTTGGAATCCCAGGACGCTGCACCGCGCCAGGCCTGTGACGCGCTGTCCGGACCCGTCCAGCCTCCGGCCGGGTCGGCAACACCTCCGGAAGACCTCAGCGGGAGCGCAGCGAACGGGACCCGCCAGGAACTGGTGACCCTGCCCGGAACATCCGGCGGCGGTCCTGCCGCGCTGTCCAACACTGTTTTCCCGGCTGCGTTGCCGGAACGCCAGGTTGAAACACGTCCACCGCAGGCTGCTGCCCCGGCCGTGCAACAACCCCCGGCGGAGATTGTTCCGGCTGGTTTCCAGAGCACAGTGGAACCGATCATTCGGTCGCTTTCAGGTACGCTCCTGATAGCAGTGTTTGTACTTTTTGCGGCCGCAGTTGTATTTCGGGTCCGGGAAGGCCGGTATGAGTAAGAAGCAGCTGGGGGCTGCATCCGACAGCGAATCTGTCTCTAACGGGGGAGGGTGGTTCACTCGTCTCCGGGCCCAGCCCGGCTTCCGCTCAGCGACCATCGCGTTCGTGCTGACGGTGGTTCTCGGTCTCGGAGGGTCTGCTGCTTATGCCTACTGGAGCCTGAGAATTGACGCGAACCTCATCGTGGCGACCGAACGTCCAGATCTCCCGTCCGTAGCGGCGCCGATCTGCAACGACCGGTCCTTTTATACCCGCGTCAGCTGGACGGCTCCGGCTGGAATGCCGGGCGATGCTGTCTACGTCCTCCGGATTTCAACGTCGAGAGACACCGTTGACTATGCGTTCCCCGCGCAGACCACTTTCTTTGAGCCGGCCTCACTTCGAGTGAACGGCGAACCATTGAACTCCTGGATGGGGCTGAGAACCGGTTCGATGACAATATCGACGGGGTTCCTGGCTCCAGGAGTGGCCGCGCCCGGAGTAGTAGATGTGGGCACCCAGATTTTATCTCCGTCCAAGGCCAGCCCCGCCACCAGCCTGCGTTCCAACAGCAGCCTTATCTCATGGTTTACCTGCTGATCAAGTCAACCGTCCACAGGCCATCCGCACGAAGCACGCTCGTTGTCCTTCCCGCCAGGGACGGGTGCCACCTCACCGCGTAACTCTGCCCGAAAGGGTCGCATGACTAAGCAAGAATCGGGAGCCAAGCCCGGGCAGCGCCTCGGCGCACTGGGATGGGTTCGTGCCCAGCCGGGTTTCCGCACCGCCGTCATCGCGTTTGCGCTGACCGTGGTGCTGGGCATCGGCGGCACGGCAGCGTATGCCTATTGGAGCCAGTCGGCTGCCGTTGCCATCACTGCCACCACGCGTTCGGATCTGCCGGCCAACACCACACTGGTTGGCGCGCAGCCTGCGCTCCAGTCCAGGCCGGGGACGCTCAATGGCTACACCTGTAAGCCGCTGCTGGACTACGAAAAGATGCGCCCCAACAACTACGCTGACATCCGCTTCTCCTGGACCGGCGCCGCCGGAGCCACCAGTTATGTCGTCACAGTGAAAGGAAAGAACGGCACCTTTACGTACGACCAATCTAAAACCGTGGCGGCGGCCGCTGCCGACTTCCGTTTTGACCGGCTAGCAGATCAAAACGGTAAACCCGGCACCGGGCCTTCCCTGTTCTACACGAAATACACCGTACGAGTCATGCCCATGGCCGGCGCGGTCCCGGGTGATCCGCTGTATTTCACCTACGAGTACGAGCACTACAACACCAGTAACTGCTACTGGAGCGAACCGACTGGCGCTTCACCCGTGGGCAGTGTTGCACCACTGGTTTGCTCCACACCCGTGACGGTGGGCGGAGCGGCAGGGTATTCAGATCTCAAGATGAGCTGGACGGGCGCCAGTGGCGCCACAGGATATTCCGTCACGATGGTCAACGGGGACCGCAGCTACGGCGGCGAACTGCTGTCGACCGGGACCAGCGCCTCCTTCCGAATCATGCGTCCACAGCCGGAAAGCGGCGAGGCACCGTACTTTGCCACCTATAGTGTTCGGGTTCAGCCCATGAACGGATCTCTGGCTGGGGACCCGGTGTACCTGCAGGGCTACCAGTTCTATTCGTGGGGCCAGAAGTGTTGAGGTATCCGCAGAACTACCGCCCGCCGTCGTCGTCCTCATAAACATCCGGAATCCCGTCGGCGTCCTCATCCCGGGTTTCCTCCTCCTCGATGCGGCGGTAAATCCGGTTGCGGATCCGCAGCAGGATGGAGGCCAGCAGCGCGGCGGTCACCGACGCCGCCAGGATTGCCACCTTGGCGTGGTCATTGTGCTCGGTGCCCGGATCGAAGCTGAGGTCATTGACCAGCAGCGAGACGGTGAAGCCGATGCCGGCCAGAATGCCGATGCCGAACAGGTCGATCCATTTGACCGTGGCATCAAGCCTGGCCCGGGTGGCGGCGGTGAGGATCCAGGTGGTGGCCAGAATGCCCAGCGGCTTGCCGGCCACCAGCCCGGCTAGGATGCCGAGCGCCACCGGATCGGTCAGCGCGGAGCCCAGACCGCTGATCCCGCCGATGGCGACACCGGCGGAGAAGAATGCAAACACCGGAACGGCGAAGCCGGCGGAGATTGGCCGGAACCGGTGCTCGAAGATCTCGGCCAGGCCCGGCTTGCCCGGTTCCGGCTGCACGGGTTTGCCGTCGGGGCCGCGGCGCAGCACCGGAATGCAGAAGCCCAGCAGCACGCCGGCAACGGTCGCATGCACCCCCGAGGCATGCATAAGCGCCCACACCACCACCCCGACCGGCAGCAGGATCAGCCAGGCGGCCGCGGGATGGGTGGCAAAGATCCGGCGCTTGGACTGCGCCAGATACAGGAACAGGGCCAGCGGCACCAGCATGATGCCCAGATACAGCAGGTGAAGGTCATCGGTGTAGAAGAACGCGATGATGGTGATGGCCAGCAGGTCATCCACCACGGCCAGGGTCAGCAGGAAAATCCGCAGCGCCGAGGGCAGATGCGAGCTGATGACGGCCAGCACGGCCAGGGCAAAGGCGATGTCGGTGGCGGTGGGAATCGCCCAGCCGCGCAGCCCGTCGGATCCGGAGACCGCGTTGATCACGGCATAGATCACCGCTGGAACGACGACGCCGCCCGCCGCCGCGGCCACGGGCACGATCGCCTTGCTGAGCTGGCGCAGGTCCCCGGCCACGAACTCGCGCTTGAGCTCCAGTCCGACCAGGAAAAAGAAGACGGCGAGCAGGCCGTCAGCGGCCCACTCGCCGACACTGAGCTTCAGATGCCACGGTTCGTAGCCAAAGTCGAAATCGCGGATGGTGAAGTAGGAGTCCGACGCCGGGGAGTTGGCCCAGATCAGCGCCGCCACCGTGGCGATCAGCAGCAGGATCCCGCCGACCGTTTCCTTGCGCAGGATTTCGCCGATGCGCAGGACTTCCGGATAACTGGCCCGGCCCAGAATCGTGCTGCCGGCCGCCTTGGGCGGCACGGGCGCGCCGCCGTCGTGCTGGTGCTGCTGATCCGGTGCCATGGAACTCCTCAGACAGAAAAACGGGATATCCGCATTCTGGCACCGCCGGGCGGGTTTAACCCATCAGCCCCCGGAAACCGATAATGATGGCGACCAATCCAAAGAGCATGGAGGTGGTGACCTTCATCAGGTTGACCGTCAGGTACCGGGTTGGTGCCCCCTTTTCATCGCGGGCCTTCGGGCTCTTGTAGGCCTCGATCAGGTACGGCGGCCAGACAATCAGGGACCACAGCCCGCCAATGATGAGGATGACCGCAAGGGCGGTGGGCAGGACGATGCCGTTATCCACGGATCAGGCCTTGCGGCTTTCGATCCACTTGCCGGCCTGGCTGGCCTGGATGGTCAGGGCCTTGCCAATCATCGGCTCGGCCTGCTTGGCGATCTTGTCGCCCAGGAAGGGGATGGAGGAGCTGACCTTGCCGTCCACGTCCACACGGGTGTCTTCGCCGACGGCGACCAGGCGCTGGGTGGCGGTGACCTTCAGCGGAACGCCGCCCACGGAGAGCTCAATGCTGGCCTCGCGGGAGCCGTCGGCAGCCGGTGCCGCCCAGTTCTCCTTCTGCGTCACGGTCAGGGTGGCGCCGACAAACTTCTTGGCGATGTCCGGCAGCCGGTCGGTCGGCAGGGTGCGGACGGCGGTGAGGACAAATGCGCCGGCCGTGTCGCCGTCGACGGTCACCGAAATCAGGGAACCGCCCACGTGCTCACTGACGGAGCGCAGGAAATCCTCGTTCGCGAACGTGTCGGTAACCGTGCGGACGTCGTGTGACAGGGTGGTCGAGGCGTTCAGCGCCATGGGTCCTCCAGATAGGTATGCAGTCTTGCCGGCGGTCCGCACGCAGATGCGCGTGGCTCCTACCGGCCCAGAAACATCCTAATGTCCACCGGTCCCCAGCTCCGAAACGCCTGCGGAGCCGGGCAGGGCAGGAGCGAACCGGTGCAGCTACCTGAGTAAGGGGCGGAGGACCGGCGCCGGCCGGGCGCCGGGGCGGCCTACCATTTACGGACAGGGGGATCACCGACCCAGAGGAGGCCCCTCATGAAGCGTCCAATCCGGTCAGCTTTCCTCGCCGCAGGCCTGGGGTTTGCGGTGGTCCTCTCCTCGTGCACGGGATCGGGCGATGACTCGGCTCCCGACACTTCGACGCCAACCAGCTCGCCGCCGTCGAGTCCCTCCACGGCGCTGACCACCTTCTCCGGAATACGGGAGGACGTGGAGTATTCCTTTGACCACCCCTCCAACTGGACTGTCGAGGAAACGGACCCCGCCACGGGGCCCGGCTACGGGACGGTGACTGTCACCGGGCCGCAGGGAGAAGATCTGGCTTCGCTGGACATCCTGCTGACTTGGGACCTGTCCTGCATGCAGGACGGCTGCCCGGAACAGCCAGTGGTTTATCTCGGGGACTGGGCAGGCCCGGACCCGCTCTCTGTAACCGGAACCATTGCCGCGCGCACCATAGCCATGGACCTGTCTGAGAACCCGTCGGAACGGGCCAAATACGAGTGGCCGGACAACGTCCGTATGGTTACCTCCCTCACCGCAACCGCGGTGCCGCCGCAGAGCACCAGGACTCCCATGCTGATGTACGGGATGGTCCAAGTGGACACTGGAGTGCTGGACAGCAACGGTTCGATCCGGCGGACGGTCCTCTTTATTTCCAACCGGGACTTCGGGACGCTGCAGGAAGCGAAGGCCTATGTTGCATCGGATGAGCACCGGCAAATCCAGGCGATGATTGCCTCTTTCCGGGAGAGCCGGTAATCCCCAGCTCCGGTGGGGCCGCTAGCGCTCCAGACTGACGCAGGCCACGGCGCGGTCATCGTCGGCCGCGTCAGGGCTCGCGGTCTCGCCGTCGTCAAGGGTGATCAGCAGCGACCGTCCGATGCCGTCGTCGGGCAGGACCCACGGCACCGTGACGCTGGCAGTGGAGCCGCCGGTTTCATCGGTGGTGAAGTCCAGGTCCAGGTCATCAGACTCCTGGCTCCGGGTGTCTTCGTACTCTTCGCCTGCATCCGCGGGGGACGCGCCGCACAGCCGCTGACGCAAGCTGGCGCTGAACTCGGTGTTGGGCGCGAAGCCGCGCGCGATCATCTCCAGCGTGGTGTCAGCCTCGGTTTCGGAGATTGTGATGGTGGTGTCCGCTCCATCCGGCACGGCCGAGGAGTCATAGCTGCTGGCAATGGCGTTCTCACACCACGGGCCGAAGGTCCCCTGGATGATGCCGCTGGCGATCGGGCTGGGAGTGGTGCTGCCGCACCGCTCCGGGTTTTCCGTTACTCCCGGCACGCCCTGGGCCTCGCAGCTTTCCTGCGCCGCGCTGCCCGGAGACGCGGAAGCGCAGGCCGCAGCCGTGTCCCCGCCGGAGGACTCCGGGCTGGCGGTGGGGTTCGATTCTTCATTGTCGGCTGAGTACGAGTTGCCCCCGGACTCGTTGTCGTTGTTGCACCCGGTCAGGGCCATCAGCGAGAGGGTAAGCGCGGAAATCAGCAGAAGAATTTTGCGTGCCATGGGCCGATCCTTACGTGGCGTGGGGTCTGCAGCTTGGTGAGTGCCCGTGCCTTTCAAGCGTGGCAGGGGGTCCGGCGAAAATCCATGGGAGGCCCGTGCATTTGGCCGTCCGCGTTTCTGCTGCCTCCAGGCATGGGGGCCTGTCCGTGTTCCTGTCCGGCCCGAAGTCCAGCCCGCGTCGAGCAACCCAGCTTGAATCTGGGGTCCGCGTGGAGAACCCTCCGTTTTGGGCGGAACCGTCCGTTTGGAGCATTTCCTGCCACTGCGGACCGGCAGAAACTGCCCGGAACGGCAGGGATTGCTCGGAATGGCAGGAAAACCGGGCCAGTCAGGGCGGTGAAGTCTTCCTAGCGCCAGCAGAATCCCTAAACGGCAGCAGAATCCCAGACCGGCAGCAGCAGCCAAGTTGGTAATCCTCCGATCGGGCGCCACTCCGGCCGGCACATCCGGGACCACCCCAGCCCCCGGTCAGCCGCATCCGCCGGGAGCGGACGGGGCATTTCCAGCCCCTGCACAGCGGGTAGTCTGGAAGAAAAGCCCCGGGGTTCCTTAGTGAACTTCGGGTATTTGCGTTGCTTAGCCTCATCCATGTTGCAGCCGCACCCCGGCTGCGCCGCCACAGCCAAGGAGAGCCCCTGCCCATGAGTCTGAACGGACTGCGCGCCGCACTGGCCGAAGACCCGTCCTACGCACGGGTGCGAACCCTCGCATCACGCACGCCCGAGCGGCGCAGCGAGGATCTGCAGATCGGCGCACCGCAGGGCATGCGGGCGGCATTGCTGGCGGAGATGGTTGATGGTCTCGCGGCTGCGGCCGACGACGCCGGAACCACCAACGAGGCCACCGCACCTCCCGTGGTGCTGGCCATTACCGCGACGGGCCGCGAGGCCGAGGATCTTGCCGCTGCCCTGCGCTCCTACCTGCCGCTGGCCGGCATCGAGGAGTTCCCCTCCTGGGAAACCCTGCCGCATGAACGCCTTTCCCCGCGCTCGGACACCGTGGGCCGCCGCCTGTCGGTGCTGCGCCGCCTCGCCCACCCCGAGGGTCACCCGATCTCCGTGATCGTGGCCCCGGTGCGCGCCGTCGTGCAGCCGTTGGTGGCTGGGCTCGGTGACCTGCAGCCGGTTTCCCTGAAGGTGGGGGAGGAGCGCCAGTTCGACGCCGTCGTCAAGCAGCTCTCGGAAGCCGCCTACGCGCGGGTGGACATGGTCTCGCACCGCGGCGAGTTCGCCGTGCGCGGCGGCATTCTCGATGTTTTCCCGCCCACCGAGGACCATCCGATCCGCATCGACTTCTTCGGTGACGAGGTGGATTCGATGCGCTGGTTCGCCGTCGCGGACCAGCGGACCCTGACCGGACCGCACATCACGCATCCCACCGAACTGTATGCGCCGCCCTGCCGGGAAATCCTCATCACCCCCTCGGTCATGAGCCGCGCCGCGAAGCTGCAGAGCCAGATGCCCGCCGCCGCGGACATGCTGGAGAAGATCGCCGGCGGCATTGCCGTTGAGGGCATGGAATCCCTGGCCCCGGTGCTGGTGGATGAAATGGTGCCGCTGATGGGCGAGCTGCCCGCCGGATCGCTCTCCGTGGTGGTTGAACCCGAGAAGGTCCGGGCCCGCGCGCATGACCTGGCCGCCACCAATGAGGAGTTCCTCGCCGCAGCCTGGGCCACAGCGTCCGACGGCGGTGCGGCACCGCTGGATTTGTCCGCCGGCATCAGTGCGGACCTGGAAGCGGCGAGCTTCCGGTCCCTGGCCGACACCCGCTCCGCGGCGCTCGCGAACTCGGTGGGCTGGTGGTCCATCACCTCCTTCAACCCGGACGACGAGACCGTCCTGGACATCGACACCCTGACCATCAACGCCCGCGAACCGCGCGGCTACCAGGGCGACGTCGCGGAAATGATGGAGTTCATCGGATCCCGCGTCCGCGACGCCTGGCGCGTCGTCGTCGTCACCGAAGGTCCCGGCCCGGCCTCCCGCCTGGCCGAGCTGTTCCGCGACAACGACATTCCGGCGTCGCTCACCGAATCTCTGGATACCGAACCGGTGCCGGGCATCATCTCGATCACCACCGCCAGCGCCGGCCGCGGCTACGTTTTTGACGGGCTCAAGACGGGCCTGCTGACCGAGGCGGACTTGCTGGGCCGGGCCAGCGCCTACTCAACCCGCGACATGCGCAAGATGCCCTCGAAGCGGCGCAACGCCGTCGACCCGCTGCAGCTGCACGAAGGTGACTTTGTGGTGCACGAGCAGCACGGTGTGGGCAAGTTTGTGGAGCTGATCCAGCGGGCCACCGGCGCCGGGCAAAACAAGACCGTGCGTGAATACCTGGTGCTCGAATACGCACCGGCCAAGCGCGGCGGCCCCGGCGACCGGCTCTTTGTGCCGACCGACCAGCTGGACCAGATCACCCGCTACGTGGGCGGGGAAACGCCGGTGCTGTCCAAGATGGGCGGCTCGGACTGGGCGAAGACCAAGTCCCGGGCCCGGAAGGCCGTCAAGGAAATTGCCGGCGAGCTGATCCGGCTGTACTCGGCCCGGATGGCGTCCAAGGGCCATGCCTTTGCGAAGGACACCCCCTGGCAGCGCGAGCTGGAGGAAGCCTTCCCCTACGTGGAAACCCCCGACCAGCTGACCACCATCAACGAGGTCAAGGCCGACATGGAGAAGGAAGTTCCCATGGACCGGCTGGTCTCCGGCGACGTGGGGTACGGCAAAACCGAAATTGCGGTGCGCGCCGCGTTCAAGGCGGTGCAGGACGGCAAGCAGGTGGCCATCCTGGTGCCCACCACGCTGCTGGCCCAGCAGCACATGGAAACCTTCGGCGAGCGTTTCTCCGGCTTCCCCGTGCGGGTGGAGTCACTGTCCCGCTTCCAGACCGCCAAGCAGGCCAAGGAAACCATCGAGGGCGTCAGGAGCGGATCGGTGGACGTGGTCATCGGCACGCACCGGCTGCTGTCGCAGGAGGTCCAGTTCAAGGACCTGGGCCTGGTGATCGTGGACGAGGAGCAGCGCTTCGGCGTCGAGCACAAGGAAGCGCTGAAGAAGATGCGCACCAACGTGGACGTCCTGGCCATGAGTGCGACGCCGATTCCCCGCACCCTGGAAATGTCCCTGACCGGCATCCGCGAAACCTCCACGCTGGCGACGCCGCCGGAGGAACGGCATCCGGTGCTGACCTATGTGGGTCCATACACGGACCGGCAGGCTTCGGCTGCAATCCGCCGCGAACTGATGCGTGAAGGGCAGGTGTTCTTCGTGCACAACCGGGTGTCCTCGATCGACCGCACTGCCGCGCACCTGCAGGAGCTCGTCCCGGAAGCGCGCATCGCCGTCGCACACGGGCAGATGAGTGAATCCCGGCTTGAGCAGATCATTGTCGACTTCTGGGAAAAGCGCTTCGACGTGCTGGTGTGCACCACCATCATTGAAACCGGACTGGATATTTCCAACGCCAACACCCTGATTGTGGACCGCGCGGACCACTTTGGCCTCTCCCAGCTGCACCAGCTGCGCGGACGCGTGGGCCGCGGCCGGGAGCGCGCCTACGCGTACTTCCTGTATCCGTCGGAGAAGCCGCTGGGCGAGGTGGCGCTGGAACGGCTCAAGGCCGTGGCCACGCACAACGAACTCGGCGCCGGCATGCAGCTGGCCATGAAGGACCTGGAAATCCGCGGCGCGGGCAACCTGCTCGGCGGGGAGCAGTCCGGACACATAGCCGGCGTCGGCTTTGATCTGTACATCCGGCTGGTCGGCGAGGCGGTGGCTGATTACCGCGGCGAGGCCGAGGAGAAGGCCGCCGAGATGAAGATCGAGCTGCCGGTCAACGCGCACCTGCCGCATGACTACGTGCCGGGGGAGCGGCTGCGGCTGGAGGCGTACCGCAAGCTGGCCTCCGCGGTCACCTACGAGGCGATCGACGAGGTGCTCGCGGAGCTGGTGGACCGCTACGGCGAGCCGCCGCAGGCCGTGAAGAACCTGATTGAGGTGGCCCGGTTCCGGGTCAACGCCCGCGAAGCCGGTCTGACCGACGTCGCCCTGCAGGGGAATTTCATCAAGTTCGCCCCGGCGGACCTGCCCGAATCGCGCACCATGCGGCTGCAGCGGATGTACCCCGGCGCCCAGGTCAAGCCGGCGCTGAACGCGGTGCTGGTGCCCAAGCCCAAGACCGCCCGGATTGGCGGGCGGGACCTGGTCGACGCCGAAATCCTGGCCTGGGCGCAGCAGGTTGTGGACGCGGTTTTCAAGGAATAGACGGGGCGTTCAGGGATTGGGGGGGGGGGGGGGCAGGGTGCCTGCTGGGATTAGCCGGCGCCCTGCGTGAGGGCCACGATGAGCACCGCCACGCACATCAGCGCCGTGGCCACCACGATTCCATATCCGATGCGGCTGATGCGCTGCTGACGTGCCCGGTCCTGGCGCCATTCGCGGCGCGTCATAGTGGTACTCATGGGTCGAATATAGAACGGGCCGGTGCTGCGGTTTTAGCGTAATCAGTACGTGCCTTCTCTGCGGCGACTACTCGTTAAAGCACTCGTCCACGCAACCTGACATGGTTGCGTGGACGAAAACCTGCTGAAGCGCGTTTACTCGCTGGGTACGCGGCCTTCGGCCATGACCTCGGCGGTGTCCGAGCGTCCCATCAGGAACGGAACAAAGTACGCCAGGGTGGCCAGCGCCAGGCAGATGACCATCGGCCAGACGTTGTCCAGGGACAGCCAGGTCAGGGAGTAAAGCCCAACCAGGAAGATCGCCAGGAAGATGACAAAGGTGACGAGGTTGCTGACAAGGTGCCCTTCACCCGAGTGCGTGGGCTGCTTGGACCGTGTTCCTGCCATGGTGTTCTCCGTTTCAAAAAGTTTTCAGTAGCCGGCGGATCAGTAGTCCGACGCGGCGTTCCCACCCTTAACAATAGCGATACCTGAGCTGGCCCCGATACGCGTGGCTCCGGCGTCGATCATTGCCTGCGCGTCTTCACGCGACCGGACGCCGCCGGAAGCCTTCACGCCCAGGTCCGGACCAACCGTCCGGCGCATCAGTGCGACGTCTTCCACAGTGGCGCCGCCGCCGTTGAAGCCGGTGGATGTTTTGACAAAATCGGCGCCGGCTTCCACGGCCGCCTTGCAGGCCAGGACCTTCTGCTCGTCAGTGAGCAGGGATGTTTCGATGATGACCTTCAGGATGCCGCCGCCGGTGTGGACCTCGTCGGCCACGGCTGCGATGTCCCGGACCAGGGCGTCGTGATCACCGCGGCGGGCTGCGGCGATGTCGATGACCATGTCGATTTCATCCGCGCCGTCCTGCAGGGCGCCGCGGGCCTCAACGACCTTTACTTCGGTGGTGGTGGCTCCCAGCGGGAAACCGATGACGGAGCAGGTGAGCACGCCGCTGCCCTTGAGGGCATTGCGTACGGTGCCGACCCAGAGCGGGTTCACGCAGACGGACTTGAATCCGTATTCGGCTGCTTCGGCGCAGACTTTCAGGATGTCCTCGCGGCTGGCCTCGGGCTTAAGGAGCGTGTGGTCAATGTAGGACGCAATGGGTGTAGACATGCCCACTATCTTGCCACAGAGAGGATTGCCCAGGGCGCTTAAAAGCTCATGGCCGGACATCTCCGCGAGGAGGGGCCGGCCATAAGCGGGACTGCCGGCAAATTAAAGAATAATCGGCCAAACGCTTACCGGCTTCTGGACTGCAGGAGCCGCGCTGGGCGTCGCTGCCACAGCGGGAGCGGCAGCACCGGCAACGGCGATTGTCGCGGCAAGAAGTAGAGCTGATCCAAGTTTCTTCATTTGTTCCTCCAAATAAGTATTTACGGTCGACAACGAGCAATAGAAATACTACTGATAGAAAGGTCATCCTGACCGGAAAAAACGAAAATCTTTGTCCCATATGATGGCGTCAGGTGCCTGACTGTGTCTACACAGACATAATTCTCCGGGAGGGGGCACTGTTGGAAGGTCCTGGAGTACGCTGAATCTCACCACATCTTAGATAAGCGCGTAGTAAGGGTGCCCAGGAACTTGGACAACTCCGTTGATCAGATATTAAGCGAATATAAGGCGCGCCAGCACTGGGAGCGCCGCGAATATAAGGCTGCTTTGGAGCACGCAGCCGAGGCTGCGGAAAAAGCGCTGACCGAGGCGGATGTCATCGGTTACTGGCGAATGACACTTCTTCTTGCGGAGTGTCAGCTGGAGCTGGGGCAGATGCAGGAGTTTGCTGCCAGTGTCAAAGCTCTATCCGAGCACCCGGCGTTGCAGAGCGACCCCCGGATGGTGGCAAGGGCTAAGGCCATGTATTCCCGCGCCCTTGAGGCACTAGGGCATGTGGGAGAAGCCCTGGTTTTGGCTCAGGAAGTTGCGGCGCTAAGGGGGGAAGGTACTGACGATGTGATCGGTGAAATTGAGATGCTGCACAGTCTCGTGGCCGCACTCACTGAAAGTGGTGAAGAAAAGGAGGCCTGGCGCCACGCGCAGGAAATGGCACGTTTAGCCGCTGAGCAAGATGACCAGGAGGTAGCTGGCAAGGCGTACTGGGCGGTGGGCAACGTGGCTTTCTTCCAGGATGATGCCGCAAACGGTCTGCATTACCACGCACTGGCGGCCGAAAATCTCGCGCCGGGAAACGACGTGAACACGTGGGCACTCTTCAATAAGGGGTCCGCGCTCGTCCGATTGTCCGCGGGGATTGCCAACGATGAAACGCTTGAGTGCATTGAGCGGGCAGAGCTCGCGAATTCAGTGACGGGTGGGAGCCCTCTTCAGGAGCTGGAAATCTCGATGGCCAGGGCCCATTGGCTGCTGCTGACAGGGAATGCAGATGAAGCCTCGGTGAGGTTGCAGAACATCCTCGATCATCGGGAACTGCTGCCCGAACACACCCTTGCTGAAGTCGAGTTTGTATCCGCTCTTGCTTTGCACGAGTTGGGGCGGAATGATGAAGCATTGGTTGCGGCGGCCCATTCTGAAAAGGTCTTCATTGGGCATGGCGCACAGCGCCGGGCACTGCAACTCCGCGGCCTCATGGAGAGTATTAGTGAGAACCTCCGATGATGATGCCGGCAAGAATTCGGGATTAATGCAGTATTACTAAGGAACGGTGCGGATCGATACAGCGGAGCCAGCGCGCAGAGATGTCGAGACGCTTCTGGGGGAAGCATGACACAGCAGGACTGCACGGACGTATCCAGCTCAATGGACCCGGAAATCTCTGGGCCGCCCGTCACCGGCGAACTTCTTGAGGTTCCCCTATGCAGACCGGAGATAACCCGGGCGCCGGAGGGTCATGTCGTCCTGGTTCTGCCCGCCGGTGAAGTTATCACCGGGTCCATGGCAGCCACCGCCGATGAGGAGATTGAGCGTCTCGCCGCCTCCGGAAAGGTGCCGGTGCTGCTGGTCCTGACCGGGGTAGAGGCCATCACCCGAAGCGCACGAACGGTGTTCAGCAACGCCCGTTCACTTGAAGCCGTCGCCGTTCTTGGTGTCTCGCCTGTGGACCGGGTGATCGCCAACTTCCTGCTCGGCGGAAACGCCCAGCCCTGTCCCACGCGCTACTTCTCCACCGAAGCCGAAGCACTCGACTGGCTACAAAGAAAGTGCCCCATTGCCTGAACCTGCCGTCCGCACCGTCGAGGGCCCTGAGGACGACCGGCTAAGCCAGGTGGTCGAAGGCATTATCCGGATGGCGTCGGGAGACCTGAGCACCTATATTCCCACGTCGAAGGCCCGGGACCAGGTGGACGCCGTAATCACCGGCATCAATCTGCTCGCCGGCGAGCTCAGCGAGGTTTATGCCGACTTCGAGGAACGGGTGGAAACCCGCACGCAGGAGCTGCGCGAAGCCCACGAACAAATGCAGCACATGGCCATGACCGATCCACTCACCGGCGTCGGGAACCGGTCATCGCTGCGGGAGGCGCTCGACGCCGCGGTCAGCGCCCGGAAAGACGGCGAGCCAGGGCCAGCTGTGCTGATGATCGATCTGGACGGCTTCAAGGACATCAACGACAGCTTCGGCCACCACGCCGGAGACCTGGTCCTGATGGAAATTGCCGTTCGACTCGTCGCAGCAGCGGGAACGGACAATGAGGTTGCCCGTTTGGGCGGCGACGAATTCGCTGTGCTGCTCCCCGTCTCAACGGTGCAGCAGTCGCGCACCGCCGCAACCAGAATCATGGAAGCGCTGAAGCGCCGGATCACACTGGATGACCTGGATGTTTGGCCGCGCGCGAGCATCGGCATCCATTTGGCCGCGCCGGGAGAGGATGGAAATGACATCCTGCTGCGCGCCGACACCGCGATGTATGCGGCAAAGGATGATGCCCAGCAGCGGATCAAGTTTTTTGAACCCGTAATGCTGTACAGCCGGCAGCTGCGCCGGGACCTGGCCGGGGAACTGCGCCACGCCGTGGAGCGCGGTGAACTGCAGCTGGCCTACCAGCCGGTCGTGGAGCTGGAAACGGGACGGCTGCAGGGGGTGGAAGCACTGGTGCGCTGGAACCATCCCGCCCGGGGGCTCATCATGCCGGATGCGTTTATTCCGCTGGCCGAAGACACCGGGCTGATTGTCGGCATTGGCCGTTGGGTGCTGCGGGCGGCACTTGAGCAGTTGGCAGGGTGGCGGGACCTGCTGCCGGCCGAGGGAGACTTCCAGCTGCACGTCAACCTGGCGGCGTCCGAGCTGCAGAGCATGGACCTGGTGGACCATGTCCGCCGGGCGCTGCGGGAGACAGGCATCCCCGCTTCGGCCTTGATCCTGGAAATCACCGAAAGCGCGTTCATTACCGGGGGAGAGGTGGAAACCTATTCCCTGAAGTCCCTCAAAGCGCTGGGAGTCGGGCTGGAAATCGATGACTTCGGCACCGGCTATTCCTCCATCAGCTACCTGCGGCGACTGCCGGTGGACACGGTGAAAGTGGACCGGTCGCTGATTGCGGACATCGACGACGACGACGGCCAGCTGCGGTTTGTGGACGCGGTGCACAACCTGATCCGGGCCGCCGGCATGGAAGCCGTTTTTGAAGGCATTGAAACCGCAGCCCAGGCCGCGCAGCTGCACAAGATGGGCTGCTGCAGCGGCCAGGGCTACTATTTCAGCCGGCCACTGCCGCCGGAACAGGTGAGCGGGCTCCTGCGGGAGGGCAGCACCCTCCCGCAGGCCGCCGTCGGGCTTCCCGGTCAGCTGACCGGATAGTTCCTACAACCCCAGGGCTGCGTTGACATCGGCGAGGACCGCATCGAGTTGCGCACGCCCGGCCTCGCGGGCGGCGGGAAGATCCGCTGCGGACTCGACCGGAACAATCACCTCGAGGTAGCACTTGAGCTTGGGTTCGGTGCCGGAGGGCCGGATGATCACGCGGGTGTTGTCCCGGGTCAGGTACAGCAGACCGTCGGTGGGCGGCAGCTCGGCGCTGCCCTGGGACAGATCCACTGCCTTCTCCACCGCAGATCCGGCGAAGGACACCGGGGGCTCCACGCGCAGCTGCGCCATCATGGAGCCCAGCAGGCCCAGGTCGGAAACCCGGACGGAGAGCTGATCGGTCAGGTGCAGGCCGTGCTGCACCGCAAGATCATCGAGTTCATCAAAGAGGGTGCGGCCGGTGGCCTTCAGCGCCGCTGCCATCTCCGCGACGAGCAGGCCAGCCGAAATGCCGTCCTTGTCGCGCACCATGCCCGGAGCCACGCAGTAGCCCAGCGCTTCCTCGTAGCCGAAGGTCAGGTGCGGAACACGGGAAATCCACTTGAACCCGGTGAGGGTCTCCACATGGGCGAAGCCGGCAGCCTCGGCAATCCGGGCCAGCAGCCGTGACGACACGATGGAGTTGGCGAAGACGACGCCGCTGCGGGTCTTTTCGCCCCGGACCTTCCAATGGCCGGAGGCGATCCGGCGGGTCAGGTGCCCGCCCAGCAGGGCGCCGACTTCATCTCCGCGCAGCATCCGCCACTGTCCGTCGGCCGGGTTCTTCGCCGCCACGGCCACGCGGTCGGCGTCGGGATCATTTGCGATGACCAGATCGGCGTCGTGCTCGACGGCGGTTTCCAGCGCCAGGTCCAGCGCACCGGGCTCTTCCGGGTTGGGGAAGGCGACGGTGGGGAAGTCGGGATCGGGCTCCGCCTGCGCGGCCACCGGAATGACCTTGCGGAAGCCGGCGTCCCTCAGCACGGACTTCATGGTTTCCCCGCCGACTCCGTGCAGGGAGGTCAGGACGATTTTCAGGTCCCGCTCCGGGAAACGGTCGCGGGCCACCAGCCGGTCCACGGCGTTGATGTAATCGGCAACGATGGACTCGGACACGTCGGTCCAGCCCTCCGGCGCGGTGTCGATGCTCTTCAGCGGCACGGCGTAGTTGATGCGGGAGGCGATCTCGGCGTCGTACGGAGCGACGATCTGCGCCCCCTTGCCCGGGCCCTTCACCGTGCGGCCGCCGAGGTAGACCTTGTAGCCGTTGTCCGCCGCGGGGTTGTGGCTGGCGGTGACCATCACTCCCGCATCGGTGTCCAGGGCGCGGACCGCGTAGGCGAGCACCGGCGTCGGGAGCGTGCAGGGGAGCAGGAAGGTTTCGATGCCAGCGGCGCTGAACACGGCGGCGGTCTCCAGTGCGAACGCGTGGGAGTTGTGCCGCGCGTCGTAGCCGATCACGGCGCTGGGGGTGTACCGGTCACCGGACGTGTCCTGCAGGAAAGAGGCGATGCCGGCGGCGGTGCGGCGCACCACCACCCGGTTCATGCGGCGCGGGCCGGCGCCCAGGGCAGCGCGCAGGCCGGCGGTGCCAAACTCCAGGGTGCCCGTAAAGCGGTCTTCCAGTTCTTCGGCGGCGGCAACTGCCGCGGCCCCTGCACCCGCTGCGGATGTGAGCAGTGCCCGCAGCTCCGCGGCTGTGGCCGGGTCGGGATCTTCAGCGGCCCAGCTCTGGGCGGCGGTCACGAGCTCGTCAAGCTCGGTGGGATTCAACGTCATGGAGTGTACCTACGGATCGGGGAAGAGGGAGCGGCAGCTGGCTAGAGCTTGCCGATGATGTCAGCCAGCAGGCGGGAAATCCGCGGGCCGGCTGCGGCGCCGGATTCCAGGACCTCGGCGTGGCTGAGCGGCTCGGGGCTGATGCCGGCGGCCAGGTTGGTGACCAGGGAGATGCCGAAGACCTCCATGCCGGCGTGCCGGGCCGCGATGGCCTCAAGCGCGGTGGACATGCCCACCAGGTCCGCGCCGATGGTCTTGGCGTAGCGGACCTCGGCCGGGGTTTCGTAGTGCGGGCCGGTGAACTGCGCGTACACGCCCTCATCCAGGGTCGGGTCCACGGTGCGGGCCAGCTCGCGCAGACGGGAGGAGTACAGGTCCGTCAGGTCCACAAACGTGGCACCTTCCAGCGGGGAAGCTGCGGTGAGGTTGAGGTGGTCGCTGATCAGCACCGGAGTGCCGGGCTTCCAATCCGGGTTCAGGCCGCCGCAGCCGTTGGTCAGGACCATGACCTTGGCCCCGGCAGCTGCCGCGGTGCGCACACCGTGGACAACGGCGCGTACGCCCTTGCCTTCGTAGTAATGGGTGCGGGCGCCCAGGACCAGCGCGCGCTTGCCCGACGGCGTCAGCACGGAGCGGATGGTGCCCACATGCCCCTGCACGGCCGGAGCCGAGAAGCCCGGAATGTCACTGGCGTTCAGGGTGGCTGTGGTCTCACCGATCAGTTCGGCGGCCTCGCCCCAGCCGCTTCCGAGGACCAGGGCAATGTCATGGTTAGGCACGCCGGTTTTCTCGGCAATGTACTTGGCGGCCTGCTGGGCTAGTTCAAAGGGATCGTTGCTCACTGATCCAACCTACCGCGAGTTAGCCTGCTCTGCAGGAGCGTCCCGGCTCTCCGCGATTGTCCATGCGCCCAGCCGGCGTTTGTCCCGGCGTTTGAGCGGCGGCCGGGGATGGGACAGAATGGACAACTGTGACGACCCAACTTGATTTTACTGCCCGAAAAATTGCCATCCTCGGCGGCGGCCCCGGCGGATACGAAGCCGCGATGGTGGCTGCCTCCCTCGGCGCCGACGTAACCATCGTGGAGCGCGACGGGCTGGGCGGATCAGCCGTGCTGACCGACGTCGTACCCTCCAAGACCCTGATCGCCACCGCGGACGTGATGACACGCTTCGCTTCCGCCTCGTCCCTGGGCGTTGATTTCCGCGACAACGGGCAGCCCGCGGTGGCCGACCTGAAGATGGTCAACAACCGCCTCCTGGCCCTGGCCAAGGAACAGTCCAACGACATCCGCCGCACGCTGGAGCGGGTGGGCGTGAAGGTCAAGATCGGTGAAGGCCGGCTGCTGGACAACAGGACCATTGAGGTTGTCACCGAAAAGGGCACCGAAACCGTTGAAGCCGAGGCGCTGCTGATTTCAGTGGGTGCCCGGCCGCGCGAGCTCGAAACGTCGATGCCCGACGGCGAACGCATCTTCACCTGGAAGCAGATTTATAACCTCACCGAGGTTCCCGAGCACCTGATCGTCATCGGTTCCGGTGTAACCGGCGCTGAATTCGCCTCCGCCTACAACGGCCTGGGCACCAAGGTCACGCTGATCTCCAGCCGCGACCGCGTGCTGCCCGGCGAAGACGCCGACGCCGCCGTCGTCCTTGAGGACGTCTTCCAGGCCCGCGGCATGACGGTGCTCAACCGCTCGCGCGCCGAATCCGTGAAGAACACCGGCGACGGAGTGGTGGTCAGGCTCGAAGACGGACGTGTGGTGGAGGGCAGCCACTGCCTCGTGGCCGTGGGAGCAATCCCCAACACCGCCGACATCGGGCTCGAAGAGGCCGGAGTGACCCTGGACGAGCGCGGACAGATCAAGGTCGACGGCGTTTCCCGCACCACCGCCTCCAACGTCTACGCCGCCGGCGACTGCACCGGAGTGTTCAACCTGGCCTCCGTGGCCGCCATGCAGGGCCGGATTGCCATTGCGCACCTGATGGGCGACGGCGTGAAGCCGCTAAAGCTCAAGAACGTCGCCTCGAACATCTTCACCTCGCCCGAGATCGCCTCCGTGGGGGTAACCGAGCAGGACATTGCCGACGGCCGGTACCAGGGCGACGTCATCAAACTCTCGCTGCACACGAACGCGCGCGCCAAGATGATGGAGGTCAAGGAGGGCTTCGTGAAGGTCATTTCCCGCAAGGGCTCCGGCACCGTGATCGGCGGGGTGGTGGTGGGACCGCGTGCATCCGAGCTCATCTTCCCGATTGCCATCGCCGTGACCCAGAAGCTGCACGTCGACGACCTGGCGAACACCTTCACCGTGTACCCCTCGCTGACCGGTTCCATTTCCGAGGCAGCCCGCCGGCTGCACGTGCACATGTAGGTTCCCGCAATTCTCAGGCCCGCATCCGGGCGGAGCCGCCGTTCATACGGTGGTTTCGTTCCGGGTGCGGGCTTTTTTGTGCCGCCGGGGCGCGGTGGCTTCGCTGTTGAGGCCGGATGTCCGGTCGAGGGACGGGTACGCCTAGCCCTGAGCGCTCTTGATGAATCCTTCGGGCAGATACTGGGCCTTCCATGGATCCTTCGGGCAGATAAAGGCCGCAAAAGCCGGATTTTGACCCTTTTGGTCCCGCGATCTGCACGATAGATTCTGGGTTGTCCCGTTATCTGCACTGTGAATGGATTGACCGTCCTGTCCACATGGTGGACAGCATGTCCGGATGGTGGACCGGCAGTCCTAACATTGTCGAGAACGTCACTCCCACCTTCCGAAAGACCCCCAAATGTCTACTACGAATCCCTCCGCGGAGCCGGCATCGGCACCGGCCAAGGCCAACTCCAAGGGCCGGGTGATCATTGCCAGCCTGGTTGGAACCTCCATTGAGTTCTATGACTTCTACGTCTACGCCACCGCCGCAGTCCTCGTGTTCCCGCGCCTCTTCTTCCCGAACGCCGAAGGCGTCACCGCGCTGCTGAGCTCCTTCGCCGTCTTTGGTGTGGCGTTCATTGCCCGCCCGCTGGGTTCGATCATCTTTGGGCACTTCGGTGACAAGGTTGGCCGCAAGGGAACCCTCGTGGCATCGCTGCTGACCATGGGAATTGCAACCTTCCTCATCGGCTGCCTGCCCACCGCCGTCGACGGCTGGACGATCCTGGCCCCGGCAATGCTGGTGGTACTGCGCTTCGCCCAGGGACTCGCGCTCGGCGGGGAATGGTCCGGCGCCGCACTGCTGGCAACGGAGAACGCGCCGGCCAACAAGCGCGCCGTCTGGGGAACGTTCCCGCAGCTGGGGGCGCCGATCGGGTTCATCCTGGCCAACGGCCTGTTCCTGCTGCTGAGCTTCCAGCTGGACGCCGATCAGTTCGATTCCTGGGGCTGGCGCATTCCGTTCCTGGCCAGCGCCGTCATGGTGATCATTGGCCTGTACGTGCGGCTGAAGCTGGTGGAGACCCCGGCCTTCCAGAAGGTTGTGGACTCCGGTGAAGTGAGCAAGCTGCCGCTGAGCCGTGCGTTTAAGTACAGCTGGCGTCCGATGATTGCCGGCACGTTCATCATGCTGGCCACCTACGTGCTGTTCTACCTGATGACCACGTTCACGCTCTCCTACGGCACCGCCGCCAAGAGCGAGGAAGCGGCCCGCGCCGCAGCCGAAAAGGCCGGTAAGGCCTTCGATCCGGAAACCTTCGCCGCAGGCCTGGGTTATGCCCGCAACGACTTCCTGATCATGCTGATCATCGGCGTGGTGTTCTTTGGAATCTTCACGCTCGTCTCCGGTCCGCTGGCCGAGAAGTTCGGCCGCCGCAAGACGCTGCTGGTTGTCACCGCCGGTATCTTCGTCTTCGGCTTCACCTTCTCTCCGCTGTTCGACGGCGGAACGGTGGGTGTCATGGCCCTGCTGATCATCGGCTTCACGCTGATGGGCCTGACCTTCGGGCCGATGGGCGCCATGCTGCCGGAGCTTTTCCCGACCAACGTGCGTTACACCGGCTCGGCCATTGCCTACAACGTCTCTTCCATCCTCGGTGCCGCTGTGGCTCCGTTCATCGCCGTGGCGCTGTGGCAGGCGGCCGATGGAAGCCCGTGGCTGGTGGGCGTCTACCTGTCCTCGATGGCGGTGCTGACGCTGATCGCGCTGTTCGTCACCAAGGACACCAAGGACGTCGACTACGCGAACCACTCGAGCTAAGCGGCTCCAGTACAAGCAGAACGGCCCGGTCCCCGCAGTGCGGGGATCGGGCCGTTTGGCGTTTGCGGACCTTCTGGGGTCCGGCTGAGCCTAGTCCAGGATCGAGGCGATCACTGCGCCGGCGGAAACCGTTGCGCCGGGGAGGGCGCTGAGCCCGGAGACCGTTCCGGACTTGTGCGCGGTCAGCGGCTGCTCCATCTTCATGGCTTCGAGTACGACGACGAGATCGCCCTCGGAAACCTGCGCGCCTTCCTGGACGGCCACCTTGACGATGGTGCCCTGCATCGGGGACGTCAGGTCATCGCCGGTGGCGGCCGGGTTGGCTCCGCCGCGGGTGCGGGATGACTTGCGGGACTTTCCGTTGGCTCCGGCGCCGCGACCGGACCCGTTGCTTCCATTTCCGGATCCGCCCAGGCCGGCTGGCAGCACGACATCGAGCCGCTTGCCTCCCACCTCAACGGTGACGCGCTGGCGGTTGCCGGCGTCGTCGTCGTGCCGTGTGTTTTGCTCGCCCGACCAGGCCGGGATCTCGTTGACGAAATCAGTTTCGATCCAGCGCGTGTGGACGCTGAAGGGGCCGGCCGCGGGGGCGAAATCGGGATGCGCGACCACAGCGGCGTGGAACGGCAGCACGGTGGGCATGCCGGTGATTTCCATTTCGGCCAGGGCCCGGCGGGCGCGCTGCAGTGCCTGCTCGCGGGTGGCGCCGGTGATGATCAGCTTGGCCAGCATCGAATCGAAGTTGCCGCCAACCGTCTCGCCGGCCTCGATGCCGGAATCGACGCGGACGCCGGGGCCGGAGGGCAGCTTGAAGGTGTCCACGGTTCCGGGGGCGGGCATGAAGCTGCGGCCCGGATCTTCGCCGTTGATGCGGAACTCGAAGGAGTGGCCGCGGATCTCGGGATCGCCGTAGCCGAGCTCTTCGCCGCGGGCCAGCCGGAACTGCTCACGGACCAGGTCAAGGCCTGTGACTTCCTCGGACACGGGATGCTCAACCTGCAGCCGCGTGTTGACCTCGAGGAAGGAGATGGTCCCGTCGGTGCCGACCAGGAACTCGCAGGTACCCGCACCCTGGTAGCCGGCCTCGCGGAGGATCGCCTTGGATGCCGTGTACAGGCGCTCGTTCTGCTCCTCGGTCAGGAACGGAGCGGGAGCCTCCTCCACAAGCTTCTGGTTGCGGCGCTGCAGCGAGCAGTCGCGGGTGGAGACGACGACGACGTTGCCGTGCGCGTCGGCCAGGCACTGGGTTTCGACATGCCGCGGGGCATCGAGGAAGCGCTCGATGAAGCACTCGCCGCGGCCGAAGGCTGCCGTGGCCTCGCGGACGGCGGACTCGAACATTTCGGGGATTTCAGCGCGGGTGCGGGCAACCTTGATGCCGCGGCCGCCGCCGCCGAAGGCAGCCTTGATGGCCAGCGGCAGGCCGTGTGCGTCAGCGAAGTCAAGGACCTCCTGGGCATTCTTCACCGGATCGGCGGTGCCGGGAACCAGCGGTGCGCCAACCTTCGCGGCGATATGGCGGGCCTGCACCTTGTCACCGAGCTGGGAAATGGCGTGCGGGGACGGGCCAATCCAGGTCAGGCCGGCGTCGATGACGCGCTGGGCAAACTCGGCGTTCTCGGAGAGGAAACCGTAGCCCGGGTGAATGGCGTCGGCGCCGGACTTGCGGGCGGCGTCGAGGATCTTGCCCATGTCCAGGTAGGACTCGGCAGCCGTGCTGCCGCCCAGGGAGTAGGCCTCATCGGCGAGGCGGACGTGCAGTGCATCGCGGTCCGGATCGGCGTAGACAGCAACCGAAGTCAGGCCCTCGTCGCGGGCGGCCCGGATGACGCGAACTGCGATTTCGCCGCGGTTGGCGATCAGGACTTTGGTGATGGTGCGGCTCTGCTGTGTGTGCTGCTGGTCGCCGGCGGGCGCGGGGTTGAACTGGCTCATTGAATGCACTGGCTCCTTTTGATCTCTTCGGAGCCTAGCGCGGTTTTGTGGTCTCCGGCCATATTGCGTGCTGTTTGTGCGTGGGAAGAAGCATTTCGTTGTGGGGACCCTACAACTCGTGCGTGTTTCGTGACGGTCTGCACCGGTGGGGTTCAGGGCGGTCCGTGCGGCGGGTCCGGGGGCTGGATCGCCGGTGGTTCCTGGACCGGGGTTGCGGGTGGTTCCGGGACCGGGCATCGCCGTCGGTGCAACAGGCCGTTCCCGCGCAGGACCGTACGGGGACGAAGTGTGGTTGGCTGAGCGGACAAGTCCGGCCAGCTACCAGAGGAGTGTCATGTCTGAACGTTCGCTTTCGAGCACCGTCATGCGGGTCGGCGTCGTCCTGGGAATCACGGGGGCAGCGCTGATTGTTCTGGGTCCAATCATCATCGGGAATTTCGGTGTGGGAGGCGTTTCCGCATCCACGACGCAGCTGTGGGTGGTGGCACCCGTGGGCATGACGGTGTCGACCGTCTATTCCCTCCTGGTGCAGTTCTGCGTGCCATTCTCCGCGGCCCTGGTCGGTGCCTCGCTGGTCATGCGGCACAACGAAGGCGCCCGGAGGGTCGGCGGCCAGGCTCAGAGGAACACCCGCAGCTCCTGAAGCTGTCGTCCGGAGCTTGAGGAGTCCGGCGCCTGTGGATAACCCCTGCAGCCGGCCTAAACGGTGCCTAATAGAGGCATGCCTGCCCGACGTCGTCCACTGCCGCCCCCTCTGACCCTGCCCTTCACCCTGCCGCAAGGACTGGCTGCCGGACTGACGCGGGACCGGCTGCGGGGCAGGGATCTTGCCGTATCGAGCCGGGCGATCCGAGTGCCGCACGGAGCCGAACCGACGCTGATCGACCGCTGCCGACCGTACGTGGTGCTCCTCCCCGGGGTGGTGGTCAGCCATACGACGGCAGCCCGGATCCACAACTTACCGCTGCCCGCCCGGCTGGAAACTGACGCGGCCATTCATCTGAGCAGACCACCCACTGAGGCAGCACCACGGCGGCGCGGCGTCCAGGGCCACCGGCTCGCCCTTGACGCTTCCGAGGTTATGCCGGTCGCCGGAATTCAGGTGACGTCAGTGGCACGGACCTGGCTGGACTTGGCTGGCCTGCTCACCCTGGACGAGCTGGTTGTCGCCGGGGACCATATTGTCAGCGAGTACCGCCGTTCGTTCGGTCCGCCCCGGCAGTCCATTTTTTCTCTGGCGGAGTTGACCGCCTATGTGGAGTCCAAACGGTGGCTGCCGAACCTTCAACCGTCCCGTGCCGCACTCGGACTGGTGCGCGTGGGGGTGGACTCGCCGCCGGAATCCTGGCTGCGGCTGCTGCTTCATCACGCCGGGCTGCCCGAGTTTGTCCCGAACTTCCCCATCACGGACAGGAGAGGGCTGCCGGTGGTGTGGACGGATCTTGCCTGCGCACGTTTTCGCACCTGCCTGGAGTACGACGGCGGACACCACCTGACTCCGGAGCAGCAGGCCAGCGACCATCAGCGGGATCTGGCAACCGCAGAAGCAGGGTGGATTCAGGTGAAGATTGCCCGGGACGATTTCCGGCGGGGCAAGGAGTTTGTCGTGGACAAAGTTCGTCGTGGTTTGGTTCTAGGCGGCTGGCGTCCAACCCCAAACTCAAGGAACCCCGGCTGAGCAGGGTACCGGCTTCAATCGGTGGTGATGGCCCAGGTATGTGCACGAAGGATCGCTTGGACGGTGCTGATGGCCCGTTATCTGCACGAACGATCGCTGGGACGGTGCTGATGGGCCGTTATCTGCGCGAAGGATGACGTTTGAGGGGTCTGCCGACCCCGGGGTGGATCCATTGTGCAGATCAGGGGCTTTCCCGGAATCCTTCGTGCAGATCAGAGGCTCAAAAAAGCGTTTTTCGGGGTCTTGGTCCCGTTATGTGCCCGAAGGATGTTTTGATGTCCCGTTATCTGTCCGAAGGATTGCTCGGACGGTGCTGATGGCCCGTTATCTGCACGAAGGATGACGTTTGTGGGGTCAGCCGGCCCCGGGGTGGATCTATTGTGCAGATCAGGGGCTTGGCGCCCGCCACCAGACTTGGGACATCAGATAAACCTAGGGACTTCAGAGGAAAGCGGAATTACCGGTCCCAGAGGTCCGTGATCTTCACACCGGCACTGGCGAGCAGCTCGCGGAGCATCGACACGGAGAGCCCGACGACGGCATGCGGATCACCGTCGACCTTCTCGATGAAGGCGCCGCCAAGGGAATCGATCGTGAAGGAACCGGCCACCTGAAGCGGCTCGCCGGTTGCAACATAGGCATCGATTTCCTCGTCGGTCAGCTTCGCAAAGTGGACCGACGCGGAGCTGACGCCGCCGAGCGTTGCACCCGACCCGTCGTCGTCGGTATCCCGGCAGTCCACCAGCCAGTGGCCGGTGTGCAGCACGCCCACGTGGCCGCTCATCCGGCGGATCCGTTCACGGGCAACTTCGGGCTCCCACGGCTTGCCGTGCGCCTCGCCGTCGAACTCGAAGACCGAGTCGCAGCCGATGACCAGGGCGCCGTCAGCCTCGGGCAGTGAGGCCACCGCTTCGGCCTTGGCACGGGCGAGCAGCAGGGCGGTGTCGTGCGGATCGGTCAGGCCGTAGCGGGCGGTCACGGCGTCTTCGTCGACGTCGGACACGAGCACGGAATGGGCGATTCCCGCGTTGGTCAGCAACTTGGTGCGGGCGGGGGAGGCGGAAGCGAGGATCAGGTTCAGGTCAGTCACCCCTCCAGCCTAGTGCGCCCGCGGGAGCGCCCGGACAGCACGAAGGCCGCCCCGGCAGCACAAAGGCCGCCCCGGACATCCGGAGCGGCCTTCGAGAGGCAGTGCAGCGGGATTAGCGCTTGTTGGAAGACGACGGCGCCGCATCGGTTGCGCGCGCGCCTCCGTCTGCTCCCGGACGGTTGATGCCAGCGACAGGAGTTCCGTCAGCAGCGGCGGTAGTCGTTCCATCCGTAGCGGCACCCTCGGCACCCTCGGCACGAGCCGAAGCGCCGGCCGGAACCAGCACCGGCACCTCAACCTCGGAGGAGTCGTCGGCGAACGGATCGCCGTTGCGCTTGGCGTTGTACATGGCCAGGTCCAGCAGGCCGTTGCGCTTGGCGACGATCGCCGGGACCACGGTCTGTCCGGCCACGTTGACCGCGGTGCGGCCCATGTCCAGGATCGGGTCGATGGCGAGCAGCAGGCCCACGCCGGCCAGCGGCAGGCCCAGGGTGGACAGCGTCAGGGTCAGCATGACGACGGCGCCGGTGGTTCCGGCGGTTGCGGCCGAGCCCAGCACCGACACGAGGGCGATCAGCAGGTAATCGGTGAAGCCCAGATCGATGCCGAAGAACTGTGCCACGAAGATCGCGGAGACGGCCGGGTAGATCGAGGCGCAGCCGTCCATCTTGGTGGTGGCGCCCAGCGGCACGGCGAAGGAGGCGTAGGCGCGGGAGACGCCGAGGTTGCGCTCCGTGACCCGCTGGGTCAGCGGCAGGGTTCCCACCGAGGAGCGGGAGACGAAGGCCAGCTGGATGGCGGGCCAGGCGCCGGAGAACCACTGGCGGACGGACAGGCCGTGCGCCTTGATCAGGACCGGGTAGACAACAAACAGGACCAGGAACAGGCCGATGTAGATGGTCACGGCAAACATGCCCAGCGAACCGATGGTGTCCCAGCCGTAGGTGGCCACGGCGGTGCCGATCAGGCCGATGGTGCCCACCGGGGCGAGGCGGATGATCCACCACAGAACCTTCTGGATGACGGCCAGAGCCGACGCATTCAGGGCCAGGAACGGTTCAGCGGGCTTGCCCACCTTCAGGGCGGCAATGCCGACGGCGATGGCGATGACCAGGATCTGGAGCACATTGAAGCTGATGCTGGTGCTGACATCACCGCTCTCGGCAACCTTGGAGCTGGCGCCCAGGCCGAGGAAGTTGCCCGGCACCAGACCGGTGAGGAATCCTACCCAGCTGCCCTGGCTGCCCGTAAATTCCTTCTCAGGAACGTTTGAGGTGTTGCCCGGCTGCAGGATGACGCCCAGCAGGATGCCGATGACCACACTGATCAGAGCCGTGATCGCGAACCAGAGCAGGGTCTGCCATGCCAGCCGTGCGGCGTTGGAGACGGCGCGCAGGTTGGCAATGGAGCTGACTACGGCGGTGAAGATCAGGGGTACGACGGCGGCCTTCAGCAGCGAGACGTAGCTCGTGCCGATGGTGTTCAGGGTGGTGGTCAGCCAGTTGGGCTCGCCGTCGCCGACAGTACCCATGCTCTTGGCCAACAGGCCCAGCAGCAGGCCCGCCACGAGGGCGGCAATGATCTGCGGTCCGAAGGCAGTAGCCCACCGGGGCAGCCTGCGGCCGGTGAAGGTCTTGGGGGAGGAAGTCTGTGAGGTCACTTGAAAATACTAGACCGCGCCGCTTATCAGAGAAGATTGCCTATTGCGAAATATTACGTGGAGCCCGCAGCGCATTCCGCGCCGCAGAAAGGCAAAACCCCCGGAATGTGGCGGCCAGTCGCCGCACCCCGGGGGTTATTCCCTGGAACACTGTGATCAATGTCCCTTGAGACTGCTGGGTTATGCGTCCAGCAGCGCCCGCCGCAGGGTGTCCAGACCTACGGACCCCAGGGCCAGGGCGCGGGTGTGGAAGTCCTTCTGGTCAAAGTCCTCACCCTCGCGGCTGCGGACTTCGTCCCGGATCTGCTCCCAGAGCCGCTGGCCCAGCTTGTAGGCCGGAGCCTGCCCGGGCCAGCCGAGGTAGCGGGTGAACTCGAAGTTCAGCTGCCCCTCGGAGATGGCAAGGTTCTTCCGCAGGAACTCATACCCCTTATCCGCCGTCCAGGTGCCGGAGCCCCAGCGCTCGGGGATCTCCAGCTCCAGGTGGACGCCGATGTCGAAGACCACGCGGGCGGCGCGCATGCGCTGGGCGTCGAGCATGCCCATCTTGTCGCCGGGATCGCTGAGGTAGCCCAGCTCGTCCATCAGCCGCTCGGCGTACAGCGCCCAGCCCTCGCCGTGGCCTGAGACCCAGCAGATGTTGCGGCGCCAGTTGTTCAGCAGCCCGCGGGCGGCCGTCGCCGTCGCAATCTGCAGGTGGTGGCCGGGAACACCCTCGTGATAAACGGTGGTGGTTTCCTTCCACGTGGTGAAGGTGTCCTCGCCGGCGGGAACGGACCACCACATGCGGCCCGGGCGGGAAAAGTCGTCGCTGGGGCCGGTGTAGTAGATGCCGCCCTCCTGCGTGGGAGCGATCATGCACTCGATCTGCCGCATCGGGCCGTTGATCTCGAAGTGGGTTCCGGCCAGGTCGGCGACGGCGCGGTCGGCCAGGCCCTGCATCCAGGCCTGCAGTTCAGCGGTGCCGTGCAGCTGCCGCTCGGGATCTTCGTCCAGGATCGCCATGGCCTCCTCGACGGTGGCGCCGGGCTTGATCTGTTCGGCAACGGCCTCCTGCTCGGCGATGATGCGGTCCAGTTCCTCCACGCCCCACTGGTAGGTCTCCTCCAGGTCCACGGCCGAACCCAGGAACAGGCGGGACATCAGGGCGTAGCGGTCCTTGCCGACGGCGTCCTTTTCAGGGGCAGCGGGCAGCAGCTCGGATTCCAGGAATGCGGCAAGGCTGCGGTAGGCGGCACGGGCGGATTCGGCGGCGGCGCGCACCTCTGCGGCCAGCTTGTCCGGAAGGGATTCGCCGCCGGACAGTGCGGCCTTGGCGGCGTAGTCGTCGAAGAAGCCGCCGTCCTCGGCGTACTTGGCGGTCTGTTCCATGACGATCTGGACCTGGCGGCTTGCGGGCAGCAGGCCGCGCTCCTTGCCGGCGCGCAGTGAGGTGATGTAGCCCGAGACTGCGTCATCAACGTTATTCAGCCGGCCGCAGATGTTCTGCCAGTCCTCCACCGTGGCGGTGGGCATGAGGTCGAAGATCGAACGGATTTCCTGCGCGGGGGAGGCAATGTTGTTCAGGTCCGAGAGGTTCCAGCCGGACTCATGGATTTCCAGTGCCAGGCCGAGGCGCTCGTGCATCGCATCGAGGGTAACGCGGTCGACGTCGTCGGCCGGCTGCAGCCCGTCGAGCCGTTCCAGCGTCTCGCGGATGGCTTCGGCTCCGGATTCCTGGCCCGCGGGCGAGTAATCGGCGTATTCGGTCTCATACCCCGGAATACCCAGGGATGTGGCGAGGGAGGGATCCAGCTGCAGCAGAGTCTCGGTGAAGGCATCGGCGACGGCGTCGATGGCGGTCGGCTGGCGGTACTGCGCGCTGCCGAAGGACAGGGGATCTGATGAAGGAGTCTGTTGGGTCACAGGTGAAGCCTAACGCCAACGCCGCCTGCACAACGTGTTCATGAGTCACACGTGTAACTTCTGTCCCGCCGGGGCCGGTGGGAGCCGAGGCTGCTTAGCGGAAGCTGCGCCGCCACGAGCCGGGGCCGGGCTTGGGCGCCAGGCTCAGCATCCGCCGCCGGTTCCAGGCCCGGCGCGCCGACTCCGGCGTGGCGCCCGTGGACGCACCCGCAGCCGCGTCCAAACCCATGACGACGGCGGTGAGGGCCGCGAGTTCCTCGGCTGACGGATTGCCGCCCAGGACGGAGAACAGCGGCGGCTTCGGCGCGGCCGGCTCCGGGGTGCGGCTCCAGGGGTCCGGCAGGTCCCAGGCCGTCACAGCGGCATGTTCCCGTGCTTTTTGGCGGGCAGCGAGGCGCGCTTGTCGCGCAGGGCCCGCAGTCCGCGGATCAGCTGCAGCCGGGTTTCCGACGGTGCGACGACGGCGTCAACGTAGCCGAGTTCGGCGGCCTGGTACGGGTTGAGCAGCTCCTCCTCGTACTGCGCGATGTAGTCCGCGCGTGCCTGCTCAACGCTTTCACCGGCGTCGGCCGCTGCCTTGAGCTGGCCGCGGTAGAGGATGTTCACGGCGCCCTGGGCGCCCATGACGCCGATCTGGGCGGTGGGCCAGGCCAGGTTCAGGTCCGCGCCGAGCTTCTTGGAGCCCATCACGATGTACGCTCCGCCGTACGCCTTGCGGGTGATGACGGTGAGCTTGGGGACGGTGGCTTCGGCGTAGGCGTACAGCAGTTTGGCGCCGCGGCGGATGATGCCCTGGAATTCCTGGTCGGTGCCCGGCAGGAACCCGGGGACATCCACAAAGGTCAGGATGGGGACGTTGAAGGCGTCGCAGTTGCGGACAAAACGCGCGGCCTTTTCGGAGGCGGCAATGTCCAGGGTTCCGGCGAACTGCATCGGCTGGTTGGCGACGATGCCCACGGTGTGGCCCTCGACGCGGCCGTAGCCGATCATGACGTTGGGTGCGTAGAGGGCCTGCATTTCCAGGAAGTGGCCGTCGTCGAGCACCTGCTCGATCACCGCGCGCATGTCATAGGGCTGGTTCGCGGAGTCCGGGATCAGCTCGTCAAGGGCGAGGTCGCCGTCGTTCAGTTCCATGTCCTGCGAGAAGGCGGCCAGCGGAGCCTCGGCCAGGTTGTTGGACGGGAGGAAGTCCAGCAGCTCGCGGACAAACTCAATGGCGTCCTCCTCGTCGGAGGCCAGGTACGTGGAGGTGCCGGTGTTGGTGTTGTGCTGCCGGGCGCCGCCGAGGGTTTCCATGTCCACGTCCTCGCCGGTGACGGTCTTGATGACGTCCGGTCCGGTGATGAACATGTGGCTGGTCTTGTCCACCATGACGACGTAGTCGGTCAGTGCGGGGGAGTACGCGGCACCGCCGGCGGACGGGCCCATGATCAGCGAGATCTGCGGGACCACGCCGGAGGCATGGACGTTGTTGCGGAAGATGTCCGCGAACATTGCCAGCGAGGCCACGCCCTCCTGGATGCGGGCGCCGCCGCCGTCGAGGATGCCCACCACGGGGCAGCCGTTGCGCAGCGCGTGCTCCTGGACCTTGACGATCTTCTCGCCGTTGACCTGGCTCAGGGACCCGCCGTACACGGTGAAGTCCTGGCTGTACACGGCGATGGGCCGGCCGTCCACCGTGGCGTAGCCGGACACGAGGCCATCGCCCAAGGGCTTCTTCTTTTCCATGCCGAAAGCGGTGGAGCGGTGGACGGCCAGGGCGTCGAGCTCGACGAAGGAGCCGGCATCCACGAGCATTTCGATGCGCTCGCGGGCTGTGTGCTTGCCTCGGGCATGCTGCTTCTCCACGGCTGCCGGGCCGGACGGCATTTCAGCCTGCGCCTGGCGGCGGCGGTACTCAGCGATCTTGCCCGCTGTCGTCTGCAGATCAAGGTCCTGGTCGATGCTCATCTGGTCTCCGGAGTGCTGAGTGGATGGGGCGGTCACTGCGCGTTAAGTAGGAATTGCACAAAGCGCACGGCAATTAGTCCAGTCTAGTGAGGCCCTGTGCCGAGTCCCGGTGTAGGGATCCTACAATTTCGCGCTGCCGTGCTTGGCCGCGGAGGATGCCGGGGATGGAGTGGCGGGCCTGTTAGCCGGCCCGGCCGGTGTCGGTTCGGGCGGCGCCGCGGGCCGTGCCCGGGGCTTTTGATGAAACAAATTCCGTGTAACAGAGGGGGCCCGTGAAAGGATTCTTCCGGCCTGCAGCGGGTGCGGGTCCTTTTCCGAAGGAGTCTCAGCGGCGTGTTTGAAACGGACTTTTGGGTGGTCGTCCAGACTGCGGCGCTGGTCACTGCCGGCTTCGGCGTGTGGATCCTGGCGCGGGCCTGCTGGGACTATGCAGGCTTGCCCTCCGTCCACGATGCGTACCTGCAGGCGGTCGAGCGGAGGCTGCGGGAGTTGGACGCGGTGCTCCCGTCCCGCGGCCTTGGATTTCGGGCGGTCCTTGTCGGCGGTGACCGGCCGAGGGGCGGTTCCGGCGGCACTCCGGCGCTGGACTCCGGCAGTGCGCCGTCGGGCTCCCTCGGGCGGAAGGAAGCGGAGTACGTTCGCCGGACCCGGCGCGCCCTGCGGTCCCGGCCATCGCCGGCGGAGCGGGCAGCTTCGCAGCAGGCCCTGCTGCGTCTCCTCAACCGTCCCGCGCTGGGGGCCGCTGGCAGGCCCGCCGTCGACGAAGCGGTTTCCGGGCTGATGGCAGCTGTCGCCGCCGCCGGCACCGTCGGAGAGCTCGCGGGCACCCGGAAGGTGCTGCGCGCTTCCGCCGGCCGCCTGCTGCGCCGGGAGATCCCGCGGCGTTTCCTGGTGGCCTTCATGCCGGGGATGGCCAGGTACCTGGATTTTGTCGGCCGCGGCAGCTCGCTTGGCCTGGCGGTGGGCGTTTTGCTGGCCGGCGGTCTGGCGGGCAACGCCAACCTGGTCGGTGCCCTGACCTCGGTGTGCGGGGTGGCCGGGGCGGTCGTGTTCACTTTGACCGTGATCCGCTGCGAATCCCGGTCCTGGCCCGCCGGGGAATCGGGGCTGTGGCTCCGCGCCGCGCGCCGGTACCCCCAGGCGTTCTTTCTGCTGCGGCTGGCGCTGACCACGGCCGCGGTGCTGCTTGCCGTGTATCTCGTGCGGACCTAGGACTACCTCGTGCGGACCTGGGACACGATGTTACTGGTCAGTAACATAAGCGGCGCGCATGTATTAGCCTGTTCCCATGACTTCTCCCACACCTGATGCCCAGACCCGTTCCCTTGCCGGCCGCACCATCCTGATGTCCGGCGGCAGCCGCGGCATTGGGCTGGCCATTGCGCTGCGCGCCGCGGCCGATGGCGCAAATATTGCCATCATGGCCAAGACCGCAGAACCGCACCCGAAGCTGCAGGGCACGGTCTACACCGCTGCCGAGCAGCTGGAGGCAGCCGGCGGCAAGGCCCTGCCGATCATTGGCGATGTGCGCAACGACGACGACGTCGCCCGCGCCGTGGCGGAAACCGTGGAGCGTTTCGGGGGCATCGACATCGTGGTCAACAATGCCTCGGCCATTGATCTGCGCAACACTGACGACGTGACGATGAAGAGCTACGACCTGATGGCGGACATCAATGTCCGCGGCACGTTCATGCTCTCCAAATTCTCCTTGGATGCCCTGCGCCGCTCCGAAAACCCGCACATCCTGACGCTTTCCCCGCCGCTGAACCTCGATCCAAAGTGGGCCGGCTCCTACCTTGCCTACACGATGGCCAAGTACGGGATGTCCCTGACCACGCTCGGTCTCGCGGAGGAACTCAAGAACGACGGCGTCGCGGTGAACTCGCTGTGGCCCGTCACCGCGATCGACACCGCGGCCATCCGCAACCTTGGCGGCGAAAAGATGGCAGCTGCTTCGCGCAGCGCCGACATCATGGCCGATGCGGCCCACGCCATCCTGACCCGGCCCAGCCGGGAGTCCACCGGGAACTTCTACACTGACGAGCAGGTGCTGGCCGAAGAAGGCATCACCGACTTCCGTCCGTATTCGCTTGGCGCGCCGGAGGACCAGCTGATGCAGGACTTCTTCCTCTAAGAAGCAACACGGCGCCGGCGGGAACTGGAGTCAGCGGCTCTCCCCGGCGCCGATGCCGCCGGCCCCGATGCCTCCCGGCCGGGCCCCGATGTGCGCGCAGGCTGTAATGTCCGGCACCCCGCGTAAGATCGGAAGCATGCATTTGCGTTACTCCAGCATGGAAAGACCAGGGCTTGACCAGGAGCGTCTGAGGGCTGCCCTCGTGGCGCCCGGGGGACCCTTGTCCCGCCTGGATGTTGTCGCCGAAACCGGATCCACTAACTCGGACCTGGCTGATGAGGCGCGGCTGCGCCCGTCGGACGTTCCGGACCTCTCAGTCCTGACCGCTGAAATGCAGACTGCCGGCAGGGGACGGCTGGGCCGCACCTGGCAGGCACCGCCGCGCTCGTCCCTGTTTGTCAGCGTCCTGCTCCGTCCGGTCAATGCCGGCGGGCGGCCGCTGCCCACCCAGTCCTACGGCTGGCTGTCCCTTTTGGCTGCCCTGGCACTGTCCGAGTCCGTGGCCCGCCGCACCGGCGTCGAAGCGCGGCTGAAATGGCCCAACGACGTCATGGTGGACGGGCGCAAGCTCGCCGGCGTCCTGGCCCAGCTCGTGATGGATTCAAGCGGCGCTCCTCCCGCCGTTGTCGTCGGCGCCGGCATGAACGTGTCACTGACCGATGAGGACCTGCCCGTTCCCACGGCCACATCGCTGTTGATGGAGTATGCCTCCACCACTGACCGCAACATCCTGCTGGAAGACTATTTGCGTGAACTGGCCGCCAAGTACCGGGAGTTCCGCGCCGTCGACGGCGACGCGTCCCAGGTGTGGGCCGACGGTACCTCGCTGCTGGAGAAAATCACGTCACGCATGGTCACCCTGGGCCAGGACGTTCGGGCGGAGCTGCCCGGAGGGAAAGCCCTGTCAGGGCGCGCCGTCGCCCTGGATCCGTACGGATCGCTGATCCTGGTTGATGAACTCGGCGAACGGCATGCGGTCGTGGCCGGCGACGTGGTGCACCTGCGCGCCGTGCAGGCGTGAGCATCCGGCTTAAACTGGCGCCGGGGGAACGGATCATCGTGGCCAGCAGGCCGCACGCCCGCCAGCTGGTGTGGCCCGTTATCCTGGCAGTGCTTATCTGCGCCGCCGCCGGGTTCGGCTTCGGCTATCTGGACCGGGACTCGCTGCCTGCGCAGGTCGCCGACTGGCACGCCTACCTTCAGGCCGCCGTCGTCGCCGTCGCCGTGGTGCTGATGGCACGGTTCTGCCTGCCGCCGGTGCTGCGCTGGGCCTTTGCCCGGTACATCGTGACGAACCGCCGCCTGATCCACCGGCAGGGGGTGCTGCGCCGGCGGGAACGCGAACTGGCGCTGGCCTCGGTGTTCCAGCTGGAGGCGTGGCAGACCGTGACGGACCGGATGCAGCGTTCCGGGACGCTGGCTGTGGACGTTGGGTATGAACGGGTGGTCCACTACGAACACGTTCCCGAGGTCCACAAGTTCAAGGCCATTGTGCTGGCTGCCATTGGGGAGCTGCCGCTGACCGCCATGTTTGATGGTGTAGATATGGAAGGAGATGGGGATTACGACTACGAAGGGAGGGGAAATGAGTGAGGAACACCGGGATTCCGATCCGGCAGTGGATCCTGAACCCATGACCCTGTCCATGCCCGCCGTTTCTCCCCGGGCCCAGCCCGCTGCAGGCGGATCCTCCGGCGACGCCGAGACAACCGGCGATGCCCAGTCCTCGGCCGCCATCGACCGCGAGGACGTGCGCAGGCTCGAGGCCCAGCTGATCGGCGGACCGCGCACCCTCAAGCGGCGCGAGGCCGCCGCCGAGGCGGGGGTTTCGCTTCTCTCGGCCCGCAAGCTGTGGCGGGCGATGGGCTTTCCCAATCTGGACGACGACGCCGTGTTCTTCACCGAGCAGGACCGCGAAGCGCTGACCACCGTGATTGAACTGGTCCGCGACGAGCAGCTGACCGAAGAAGCGGCTATTTCGATCATGCGCTCCATTGGGCAAATGACGGACCGCATGGTGGTGTGGCAGATTGAAGCCCTGGTGGAGGAAATGGTGGTCCAGCGGGGAATTCCCGACGCCGAGGCCCGCAAAGCGCTGGTGGCCGCCCTGCCGGGGCTGATTGAACCGTTGGAAAAGACGCTCGTGTATGCCTGGAAGCGGCAGATGAACTCTGCGGTGCAGCGGTTGGCGCTGCGCGCCGAGGCAGGACTGGCAAGCCACGATGGCTCGGCCTCCGACGACAACCCGCTGCCGCTGGCCCGCGCCGTCGGCTTTGCGGACCTGGTGTCCTACACCTCCCTGTCACGCCAGATGAATGAGAAGACCCTGGCTCACATGGTCCAGCGGTTTGAGCACAAGTGCGCCGAGATCATTTCGGTTGGCGGTGGCAGGCTGGTCAAGACCATCGGTGATGAAGTGCTGTTCAATGCCGAAACTCCGGAAGCGGGAGCTGAGATTTCCCTGGCCCTGGCCAAGGCCTTCACCGAGGATGACTTGCTGCCCGCCGCCCGTGTGTCCCTGGTCTGGGGAAGGGTGCTGTCACGGCTGGGGGACATTTACGGGCCCACCGTGAACCTGGCATCGCGGCTGACCTCGCTCGCGGAACCGGGCACCGTCCTGACCGATGCCTCGACGGCGGCGGCCCTGCGGAACAATGACCGGTTTGTGCTGATCCCGCACCAGCCGCGCAACGTCCGCGGGTTTGGAGAAATCCATCCGGTAACCCTGGCGCGGGGGACGGGTCCGGGACTGATCCTCGATTGACCCTTCGCCGCCGGGCCGCCGCAGCGCGTGTCACAGAGGCTTGCCAGTTCCGGATAGGGCGGAGGGCCTGCGCATTCCGCTAGGGTAAGCAGGAGAAATGCGTAATATGTGTCACTACTGTGGACCACCACAGCGGGCAGCTTCCGGATAGGGCGTGAATGAACTCCGACGAAACGACATCCCCGGACCTGGAGGTCCGTGCCGTCTTTGGCTACGCCTCCGACCGCGGTCTGCGCCGTGACCAAAACGAAGATTCGTTGATCGCTGCGGATCCGGTCTTCGCCGTTGCGGACGGCATGGGCGGCCACGAAGCCGGGGAAGTGGCCAGCAGCATCTGCGTCCGGACGCTGGGCGACGCACCTTTTGTGGGCGAGCATCTTCCCGAGGTCAGCGCGTCCGACCTGCAGCTGCTCCTCCGTGAAGCCGATGCCGGAATCCGGGAAGCGACCGGCGGCCGCGCAGGCACCACCCTGACCGGCGCCGTCCTCGTCCGTGATGACGCTGGCCGGCCGTGCTGGCTGGTCTTCAATGTGGGGGACTCCCGGACATACCGCCTGACCAACGGGCTGCTGGAACAGATCACCGTGGATCACAGCGAAGTCCAGGAACTGGTGGACATGGGGCAGATTACGCCGGATGAAGCGCTGATTCACCCGCGCCGGCACGTTGTCACCCGCGCCCTGGGAACAGGCAGCGACACCGAGGCTGACTACTGGCTGATTCCGGTGGAGCCCGGGGACCGTCTGCTGGTGTGTTCAGACGGGCTGACCGGCGAGGTCAGCGACGGGCAACTGCAGCAGATCCTCTCCTCCGTCGCCAACCCCCAGGACGCCTGCGCCGCAATGGTTGAGGCGGCCCTGCGCTCCGGCGGGCGCGACAATGTCACCGTCCTGGTCATTTATGTGGAAGGTTCCCTCACGGGCAGCGTGCCGGCAGTGGCAACCCTTCCCGGTGCCGCAGACTCCGGCGGTGCCCCAGGGAACGCCGGCTAATCATTGTGGAACAGCTGGAGCACCTGGACCGGCTTGCCCGGCTGGATCAGCTGGGCCCGCCCCGGGGGCAGCGTCCGCGCCCTGATGCCGTTGATAAGGGTCCCTTCGGCCCGGTCTCCGGAGAGAATCAACGCTCCGCTGCCGGAATCCCGCAGCGCGGTGAAAAACGCCTCGTACATGCCGCGGCTGGCCCCGCGCACCCGCCGGGACAGCACCGCGTGCAGGCCAATCTCCGGTGCCAACGGAAGGAACGGGGTCAACCGGCTCAGCGGTGACGCTCCGCCGGCGGTCAGGACATCGTAGTCGTCAATCACGAGCACGATGCGCGGCAGGCCGGCCAGTTCCGCCGGAGCCGCCGTGCTGCGTTTTTGCAGTTCTCCGGCGACGGCGGCGGCGAGCTGATCAGCCAGTGCGGCGCTTGTCGCGTAGCCGCCCAGGGACTCGGCCGGAACTTCCCCGGTCAGGCTCCGGCGCGGGTCGAAGACAGCAAAGACTATGTCCTCGGGCCGGTGCTGTTCCATGAGCCGCCGGATAACCGAGCGCATGACATTGGTCTTGCCGGAGCCATCATCACCCATGATCAGCAGGTGCCGTTCCCGCCCGTCCAGATCCAGGATTTCCGTGCCCAGATCAGTTTCGCGGAGACCGAGCGGAACGGCAGCCGCAGCACTGGGGGTGGGAGCAGCGGCCGCGGAAACCATCCCCGGAAGGACCCTGACCTGCATGGCCCGTTCAATGGTGGACGCGGCCACCGCAGCCACCAGTTCACGCAGTCCCTCGGTGGCCGAACCGCCGTCGGGGTTTGAATCCACCCGCGGCAGCGCGAAGTGCCCCTGCAGCTTCCGGTCCATGAGCGCCCGGCCCGGACTGTCCGTGGTCACGGCCTCAGCAGGTTTGCGGCCGTGGGCGGATTCTCCCGGATCGGCGAGCCTGAGCTCGATGCGGTTGCCGAAGAAACTTTGCTGGGAAATGCGGATTTCGTTCATCCGCGAACAGGTCGCGATCACGTGGATCCCGTAACCGGCGCCGCGGCTGATCAGCGCGTGGACTGATTTCTCAATGTCCTCGAACTCATCGCTGAGCTGACCATATCCGTCCAGGACCAGAACGATGTCGGCGCTGGGCAATTCAGGGATTTCCCCCGCCAGGCACCGCCGTCGCAGACTTGCCAGCGAATCCACCCGGTGTTGTTCGAACACCTGCTCGCGGTGGGCGAGCATGGCCAGCAGCTCGTCCACGGTCCGGCGCACGATCTCCCGATTGGTGCGCACCGCCACCCCGCCCACATGGGGCAGTCCTTCCAGCGGCAGAAGGCTGCTGCCCAGCAGGTCAACGGCATAGATGCCCACCTCGGCGGGGCTGTGCGTCAGCGACAGCGACGCCACGATGGTGCGCAGGGCGGTGCTCTTGCCGGTCTGCGGCCCGCCGACGATGGCCGCATTGCCGCCGTTCGCGGCCAGGTCCAGTTCCCAGATTCCCTGCCACTGCTTGGCCGGGTCATCCAGCAGGCCCACGGGGATCCGCAGCGATCCGCCGCTGGCGAGCCTCAGCCCTCTGTTCTCGGAAGGCCCGTTGTCCCCGGAGAGCCCGCCGGCCGCCTGGTCAAGGGAAATGCCGCGGGGCAGCGGCGGCAGCCAGATGGGGGCCACGGCGCGCGGGAACGCGGAGAGGGTGTCCATGAGCGTGGAGAGCACCGTCGGCCCCGTGGTGCGTTTGGACGACGGCGTCGATGACGGCGCAGAGGGGGCCACGCCTTCGCCGTCGCCGTCGCCCGCCTCGTGGCCGCCGGCCGCACGGCCGCGGGCCTCCGCGGGACCAGCGAGGGACGCTGCATAGCGTGGCACCGGCAGGACAACGGGATGATCATTTTTATACTCCGGCTGCTCATCCTGCTGTGCCGACTCCAGCGGCCCGGACACGTAGCCGGCCTTGAACCGGGTATAGGTGGTGGTGTCCACCTTCAGGTAGCCGAACCCGGGGACCGGAGGCAGATGAAAGGCATCGGCAGTGTCCAGGACCGTCCGGGATTCGGCTTCGGAGAGCGTGCGCAGTCCAATCCGGTAACTGAGGTAGGTATCCAGGCCGCGCAGCTTTCCGCCTTCGATCCGCTGGCTGGACAGCAGCAGGTGAACCCCGATGGAGCGTCCGATGCGGCCGATGGACAGGAAGAGTTCGATAAAATCCGGGCGGGCAGTGAGCAGTTCACCGAACTCGTCGATGATCACCACCAGATGCGGCAGGGGCGCCAGATCCCGGCCGCTGGCTTTCAGCTCCTGCCGGTGCAGCTGATAGTCGGTGATGTTGGCGAGGTTCCCGGCCGCCTTGAGCACTTCCTGCCGCCTCTGTATTTCGCCCGAGAGACTGGCGTAAACGCGCTCGATGAGGCTGACGTCGTCGGACAGGTTGGTGATGACGCCGGCTACCTGCGGCGCCCCGGTAAACGGCGCGAAGGTGGCGCCGCCCTTGTAGTCCACCAGCACCATGGCGAGGACTTCGGGGGAGTGGGTGGCCAGCAGCCCCACCACCATGCTGCGCAGAAGCTCCGATTTGCCCGATCCGGTAGCACCAACGCAGAGACCGTGCGGCCCGTGGCCGAACTGTGCCGATTCCTTCAGATCCAGCAGTGCCGGGCGGCCGCGGTCATCGGGGCCCAGCGGAACCCGGAGGAAATCCACCTCGCCGCGGGGCTTCCACAACCGCCTGATGTCCGCCTCGTCCAGATTGGCCGAGAGTCCCAGCATCTCGAGGAAGCCCTGGGCGTTCCCGGACGCGTCGTGTTCCAGCGAATCGGGAGCAAGCCGCAGCGGTGCCTGTTCCCGGGCCAGGGCTTCGGCCAGCGGCACGGGGAGGCTGTCCAGGGTTCCGTGCTCGACGGTGGGGTTCACCGGATCGCCGCGGTAGTTCTCCAGGATGAACCCCTCGCCGGGCTCCTCACTGATGCGCACCGCCACTTCGCCCGGTTCCTGCCGCCGGTCGGCAACGAGGAAAAGCGTGGTGATGCCCAGCGACCCAGCCGAGGCCTGCTGATCCGGCAGCTGCAGCTCCGCCGGAAGCATGCCGTACGAATCGCTGACCACCAGCAGGCGGGGCAGGGATGCGCCAACGCCGCCGCGCAGGAAGTTCTTCCGGGATTCCGCGGCGAGGGATGAACGGAGGTCCAGGTCCTCGGCGAGGACCTCGGCCAGGGCATCGGCCGTGGGAGCGAGCCGCCGCACGGGACCAGTTGGGTGCGTACTTTTCTGGTCCGCCAGGTGTGGCAGCCACGCGGTCCATTCCCAATCATCCCGCCGCTCCTCCGGAAGGATCAGCGCCAGATGGAGGTCTTCGGGGGAATGGAAAGCCGTGCCTTCAGTGAGCAGGAGCCGTGCCACCGTGGTTACGAAGCTGCGGGATCCGACCACCGAAACGTTGCCGGCACCGTCCAGGGGCACGGTCAGCGGCAACTCGGGGCTGGACTCATAGCGGCGCTTGAGGATTTCCAGCTCGGTGGTCATGAAGGTGTCAGTCTGGGCAAGCGCCGATCCGGGATTCATTATCGTGATGTCACGGTTGCGGCGCGGGCCGGTTCCGATCCGCACGTGCAGGAAATCCTCGTTGGAGCGGCGGCGTTCCCAGATGCGCTGCGGGTTGCGGAGGATGTCGAACAGGGCGTCCGGCGGCGGACTGGCAACCCGTGCGACGGCAAGCGCCTTGAGTTCATCGGCTCGAAGGGCGGCCCGTGAACGCTCCAAATATTCCAGATAGTTTTCCCGCTGTTCCCGGCGCTGTTTACCCTGCCGGCCCCGCTGGCTGAGCATCATGATCACCGACGCAATGATGGTCACGATCATCATCAGGGCTCCCACGGCGGCCAGCGGTGATCCCCGAAAGAGCATCATGACTGTCATCGAGACTCCGGCGCCCAGAAGGGGAACGAGGGACATCATGTTCATGCCGGTTTTGCCGCCTTCCAGGGGAGGAGGGGCATCCAGGGTAAAGGCATCCATGGTTCTTGCCGGGGCAGTGGTGCGCGCTGGACGGTGCAGGATTCTCGTGCTCATAGGCGGAGGTTTCCGTGAGTAATCTGTTCAACGGGCAGCTGCGGCCCCGGGCTGGAGACGGCGGCGGTCAGGACCCGCGAGGCCACGGTGACCGCCTCCAGGCGGGTGCGGCGGGATAACAGGGGCGGACTCACCTCAACCCCGGCGGCCAGGTGCCGGTCCCGGCCCAGATGAAGGGCCGGCACTCCGGCAAGACTCAGCCGGTCTGCTTCCCGCGATGCCGTGAAATACCGGTCGGAGGCAGGTTGGACCACCAGTACCAACAAGGGCGTTGCAGAGTGCCCGGGGTTGCGCCGCCAGGCGTGGGCATACTCCAGGGCGTCGTCCAGCCCGGCAACACTGGCAGGGGTGACGAAGACCGCCACATGCGAGTGTCCGGCCGCCCACAGCGTGGCAGGATCAGTTAGTCCCGAACCGCAGTCGAAGATGGTGACGGGACAGTAGCGGGAGATGACCCGGGACATCCGGGAGGCGCCGTCGGGCACTTCCGGCGGGGTGTTTCGTGCGCTGCGGGTTTGTCCGGGGCCACCGGCATCAGGTGGGCCGTCCGGGGTCCACTCCGGCGGCGTGTGGGGCCCGGCGGGAACCCACACGGTGGTGGCGGGATGGCTGGTGCTCTCTCCTCCGTGGTTCTTCTGCGCCCGGCGGCCTGCCACGAGAAGGTTTCCCGGCTCGGCGACGGACAGGAGCGCGGTGAGCCCGCGCAGGGATTCGGGAGTTCCTGCCTGCAGCCGGGCGGCGGCGGTCTCGAGCGGCGGCGCATGGGGAACCCCAAGGCGCAGGCCAAGGGTTCCGGCTCCAGGAGCCAGATCGACGACGGCGATGGTGTCGCTGCGCATGGCGGCGTAAATACGTGCCAGCAGTGCGGCGACCGTGGTTTTTCCCGCCCCGCCGCGTGTGCCGACCACTGCGATGCGGCGCCCCGTTGTCACCGGGTGCTGTGTTCCGGCGGCTTCTCCGGCCAGCCGCTGCGGATAGTCGTCGCCGCGGAAGAGGCCAGCGGAACCGGCCAGAAAACGGTGCAGGGGTGACTGCGCCGGCCGGGTCCGCAGGACGCGCCGTATCCGTTGTGGATCCGATTCGAAGCCGTCGCCGGAGGCGCGCGCCGGGGCGCCGTAGGACTCGGATGGGAGTGGGGTGAAGACACCGTGCATTAGAAACTCCCCAGAAGTTGGGCGAATACGCCAAAAAGTCCGACGGCCAGCGGAACAGAAGCCAGGATGGCCACCGATTCCAGCCGCTTGGCCAGCAGCCGGAGACGGGCCAGCGTATGGTCGGGGAACACCAGGGTTAGTGCCATGGCGGCGCCGGCCGCGGTTCCCAGGACGGCCAAACCCACCGCCCACGGCTGGTGGGGGAGGAACCGCAGCGCAGCCAGCACTGCTGCGCTGAGGCCGACGGCGGCGGCCAGGTACAGCGCACTGCGCTGTGCCACCAGGGGAAAGGAGCGGGTGCGCAGAAAAACCGCCAGCGTCAGCGCCAGCAGCAGGGGAAGCGTCCAGTGTTGGCGGTTCGTGTCGGTGCCGAGAAGCCACAGGCCCGGTGCCAGGGACAGTGCGGCGACGACTGTTCCGAGCGTCAGGCTGCGGTGGGCGGCGGCAAGGGCGTCCACCGCATTGCTGCGGGCGATGGAACCGCCCTTCGCGCGTTGATCATCCAGCGTGGCCAGCCCCGAGGAGGCCAGGGCCATTTTGGGCAGCAGTCCCAGCAGCAGCACACTTGCCGGCGCTGCGAGGGCTGCGGCCCGCACGGAGTCGCCGCTGAAGGCACCGGCGGCCGTCCACAGCCCGGCGGCGAGGGCCAGGGTGGCGGCACCGCTGAACCACGCGCGCGGCTGGGCCGCACCGGCTCCGAGCGCGGCCAGAGTCAGGACTGTCAACCCCGCCAGCGCCACGGCAGCCGGCGGAAAACGTTCCGGAACGCCGCCGTACAGATGGATGGCCCCGCCCAGGCCGGTCAGCCAGCCGGCGCCCAGAAACGCGGAACCGATGGCGGAGCGGCGGGGACCGTGATTCACCGCTGTCCCTGCGGCCAGCCCGAGCAGGGACAACACAAAAAGCATCCACCAGGCCGCATCCGGTGCGAGAAAGGCCAGCAGAATTTCGGCCCCGGCCCAGATGCTCAGCGCAACATAGGTCCCTGCGGTGATGTCCCGGCACCGGCGATTCCACCGGCCGGTGACCGACCCCGCCCCGCTAACGACCAAGTCGTTGACATCGTAGACGACGGCTGCGGGAGGGGCTTCAGAGGCATTGCACAGCAGCAGGGACGTTCCGTCCAGGACTCCGGCCTGGTTCAGGGACGCCTCAGCATTAAGCTCCGTACCGTCCGCCGCCACCAACACCTTGGCTGCGACCGCCTGGGCGGGTGGGTCATCCAAGATATTCAGCACCTGGGGCAGAAGCAGTCCGACGGGCTGATTCGAGGGCAGCAACAGGTCAACGTGCGTGCGGGTGCCAATCAGCGTGACTCGGGTAAAGGGGTGCGCCATGGCTGTTAGCCACCGGCCCGGTGCAAAAGCGTGGAACTGACGGAGGCCGGGACCGCGGCGTGTTCCTGTTTGGCGCGGTTGTCGGCGAGCAGGTTGCTGACAAAGGAGTATCCGACACAGACCGAGGCGATGACCGCTGCGGCTGCGACGCTGAGGATAAACAACCGGAGGCTGTCCATCCAGCGGCGTTCATGCGGATTTCCCCCGAAGAGAAGGGCCGCCAGCAGCCGGTGCCGGCGCACGGTGACGGATTCGATGAGCTGGTTGTCATAGTCGCTGGCCACTGAGGTCCCCTCGCCCTTGGACACGTTGCGTACATCCTTGCACCGGCGGGGCTGTCCTGCCCGGGGGATTCTAGGTCTGGGGATAACTCCGGAAATCAGGACGGCGACGCGCGGTGGCGCGGACGTTGTGCAATGCAGCGCCCGGTGCTAATCCTTGATGCACCAGTCCGCACCGAAGGAGATGCCATGAGTTCGAACCCTGATACCGAAGAACGCACGCTGAGTGAATGGAGCCGGCGCCTAACCCAGGCACTGCAGATTCTGGACTTGGAAGTGGACCACAAGATGCTCGTGGAGCTCGCGGAACAGTCATCCAAGACGGTTGGAAACAACGCCGGGCTGATCAGCACGTTTGTGGTGGGGTACGCGGCCGGGCTGTCCAAGACCAGTGGCCGGAAGGCAGCGGATGAGGCTGTCCGCAGTGCAGCGGATACGGCTTTCCAGCTTGCGGCCACCGGCCTTGATGGCCCGGACCAGCCGGGCTGGAAGGACTCGGCCCAGTAGCCAGCCGAGGGTTGCCCGGCCACCCGCTGTGACACCGCGGGTGGCCCGGGCGCCCGCCGCTCCGGCCAGTGACCGGGACGGGCGGGCGCGCGGGACCGGCGCCGCCGGCTAGGCGGGCGTCCGCGTCTTGAAATCCTCGCGCTGCTCCGCTGCCGGATCGAGATTGGGCTCCACCCGCACCAGCACCGTTTTCGACACGGGAGTGTTGCTGCCCTCCGCGACGTGGTCCATCGGCACCAGGACGTTGGCCTCGGGATAGTAGGCGGCAACGCAGCCCCGCGGCGTGGGGTAGGAGACGACACGGAATTTGCGCAGCACCCGCTCCGCGTTGTCGTGGTGGACGCCGTGAATGTCCACGTACTGTCCGTCGCTCAGGCCCAGTTCCGTGATGTCCTCAGCGTTCATGAAGAGCACGTGGCGTCCGCCGCGGATACCCCGGTACCGGTCATTGTGTCCGTAGATGGTGGTGTTCCACTGATCGTGGGAGCGCAGCGACTGCAGGATGAGGGTACCCTCGGGGCGCTCCACGGCTTCCAAATCATTAACCGTCAGCACTGCCTTGCCCGTCGGCGTGTGGAACGTCCGCGAATCCCGGGGACCGTTGGGCAGCACAAACCCGCCCTCGTGCCTGATTCGCTCGTTGTAGTTGTCGCAGCCTTCCACCACCCGGCCGATGTGATCGCGGATCAGGTCGTAGTTCTTCTCAAAGCCTGCCCAGTCGGCGTCGATCCTGTCCCCGACGATCAGGGCGCCCAGCCGGGACACGATGGCCGGTTCGGACAGCAGGTTGTCAGAGACCGGCGTCAGGTTTCCCCTGGATGCGTGAACAGCGCACACGGTGTCCTCCACCGAAACAAACTGCGGCCCGCTCTCCTGGATGTCCAGCTCCGTCCGGCCCTTTGTGGGCAGAATGAGCGCTTCCTCTCCGGTGATGAGATGTGACCGGTTGAGCTTGATGGAGATCTGGACCGTCATTTCGGTTTTCTGCATTGCGGCTTCGGCGAAGTGCGTATCGGAGATGGCCGAAATGAGGTTGCCGCCGAGGGCAACAAAAACCTTGATGTGTCCGTCCTGCATGCGGTAAAAGGTTTCGACGGCGTCGGTGCCGTGGTCCCGCGGGGGATCGAAGTTGAATTCCTTGCCGAGCGCGTCCAGGAAGGCAGGGGGCATTTGTTCCCAGATGCCCATGGTGCGGTCGCCCTGAACGTTGCTGTGTCCGCGGATGGGAGCTGCGCCTGCACCCGGCTTGCCGATGTTCCCGCGCAGCAGCAGCAGGTTGATCATTTCCTTGATGGTGGGCACTGCCTTTTTCTGCTGGGTAATGCCCATGGCCCAGGTAATGATGACCTTCTCGGCTTTCAGATACCGGTCGGCGAGTTCATTGATCTCCTCGATCGGCAGGCCGGTGGCCTCCACCACCGTGGCGTCATCAAGATGGACAAGGTGCTGCTTGAGGTCTTCCAGGCCTTCGCAGTGCTTTTCCAGGAAATCGTGGTCCAGGACCGTGCCGGGGTTGCGCTCCTCCGCTTCCAGGACGCGCTTGGAGATGGCCTGCAGCAGCGCCATGTCGCCGCCGAGGCGGACCTGCAGGAACTGATCGGCGAGCTCGGTTCCCTTGCCCGCAATGCCGCGGACCTTCTGCGGATTCTTGTACCGCCGGAGGCCGGCTTCGGGGAGCGGGTTTACGGCCACAATGCTGCCGCCGTTGCGCTTGCAGCCCTCGAGGGCGGTGAGCATGCGCGGATGGTTGGTTCCGGGGTTCTGTCCCATCAGGATGATGAGGTCCGCCTTGCCGAAGTCATCGTAAGTGACGGTTGCCTTGCCGATTCCGATGGTCTGGCCCATGGCCCAGCCGGAGGACTCATGGCACATGTTGGAGCAGTCCGGAAGGTTGTTGGTGCCGAAACCGCGCACCATGAGCTGGTACAGGAAGGCTGCCTCGTTGGAGGTTCGGCCGCTGGTGTAGAAAGCAGCCTCGTGCGGGGATTCCAGGCTGTTGAGCTTGTCCGCCACAAGACGGAAGGCCTCGTCCCAGCTGACGGGGTGGTAGTGGTCGGATCCGGCCGGCTTGTAGACGGGCTCGGTGAGGCGGCCCTGCATGCCCAGCCAGTATTCCGTGCGGCTGCGAAGCTCGCTGATGCTGTGCTCTGCCCAGAATTCCGATGAGATGACCACGGGGGTGGCCTCCCAAGTGACTGCCTTGACGCCTTCTTCGCAGTACTCGAATTTGCTGCGGTGGTTTGGATCCGGCCAGGCGCAGCTGGGGCAGTCGAAGCCGTCCTTCTGGTTCATTTTGAACGTGGCTTCGAGCGTCCGCTTTACGCCCATGTGCTGAAGGGCCGGCTTCAGCGAGTTGTAGACCCCCGGGATGCCCGCCGCCCAGGATTTAGGCGCCTTGACCTCGATGTCCTTTTCATCCACGTTTTCAACGCGTGGTTCCTTCCGTGCCACTCTGCACTTCCCTTCACCATCCGCCGTCGGCGGTCTCCGGTCCGGGATCATCCCGGCCGGCCCGCCACATCCGTACGAATAGGCCTAGCAGGTGCGCCACACCATAGCAAGGTTTACCCCGCGCGCGGCGGAAGGCCATTCTGCCGGCGGCAGTTTCACAGGCGGCGGTTAAGCGGTTCCCCGGCGTGCGGTTGCGGGGCCCCGCACACCTGCTGCAGCAGCTTTCCGCAGTTATCCACAGGCTGGGCGCTTGCATGGTGTTTCCCCGGGCGTCCGCGTTGGATATAGCCATCGGCAGGCCAACGGGCAGCCAGCGGGGGAGAGCCAACGGCATCCCGCAGGGGAGCCCGGGTTACCGCCGGACCGAACCGGACGATGGCGCAGAGGCGCTGAAGGTGGGCAGTGATGAAATTCGATATGGGTTCCCAGACACTTGGAACGCTGACGCAGCAGACGGGCGCCTCCAACCAGGACCTCGGTCAGCTGGTGCGCGCGCTGGTGCAGGCGGTGGCTCCGCTGGAGGGAAAGTTCAACGGCTCAGGCCGGGTGAAGTTTGACGAGTTCAAGGCCCGCACCGACGAAGTGGCCAACGAGCTGAACGTATCCCTGGCCGCCATTCTCATGGGGCAGTCCGAGATGGACCGGTCCTTTCACCTGGGTGACCAGGAAAGCGCGGACAACGCCCAGCAGCAGCAGGGGGCCGCCGCCTTTGATGCTGCGCGTTTCGGTTCCTCGCGCTGACGGCAGCCTCGCGCTGACGGCGGCACATTGAGCTGACCGCAGCATATTGAGCTGACCGCGCCACGGTGACGAGTTCTGTCCCTTCGTTCTGCCTGACCTGATTTTCCGACTGATTTTGAAAGGTATGCCATGTCCCAGGATCGTTTGAGCTATGACACTGACACCTCCGCCGCAGTGCAGGGGGATATCCAGTCCCTGGTGGGGCAACTGGAATCCCTGATCGGCGAGCGGGAGAAATCGGTGAATTCCGCCATGTCGGATTTTCAGGCCGATGGTGTCTCCGACGAATACCAGTCAGTGGAGAACCGGTTTAGGAATGCAGCCAATGAGACCAGGAACATCATTGCCCTCGTCAAGCAGACCCTGAACCTCAATGACCAGACGGCGTCCAGTGCGGGGGCCCGTGCCAGGGGCGCCGTGCAGAACATTGGCTAGGACCGGCAGCCATGCGTCGGCGCCGGCTCAGCCATTCCCACCCCCTCCGGACGGGGGGCCGGGAACAGCAACGGTTGTTCCCGGCCCTGCCGGAATGCCCCGGGGATCCCGTACTCCTGGAGGAACAGCCCACCGGGGTGCTCAAGTCCGGCTCCACAGCGCCGCACGGCTCCCGCAGGCAGGCGTCATGGGGCAAGATTGGATAGGTGAGCACAGCCAAGACATCCCCGGAACTATCGGACACCGAAGCCGCCGTTGAATCCCTCAGTGCGGAAACCCCTCCCGCAGGGGACCTGCGCGAGGAATATGAGGCGCTCGCGGACCAGGTGCGGAAGTACCGCTTCGCCTATTACAACGAAGACGCACCGCTGGTGTCGGACGCCGAATTTGACCGGCTGTACCGCCGCCTCGAAGAAATCGAGGCCCTGCACCCAGAGCTGGTCACCAATGATTCCCCCACGCAGGAGGTCGGCGGAGAAGTATCCGCTGCCTTCGCTCCGGTGGAACACCTGCAGCGGATGTACAGTCTCGAGGATGTTTTCTCCCTCGATGAACTGGACGCCTGGGTGCGCAAGGCCGAGGCCTCCGTCGCCAACATAGCCCCCGGAGCGAAGATCAAGTGGCTCACCGAGCTTAAGATCGACGGCCTCGCGGTGAACCTGCTCTACCGCAACGGCGAACTGGTCCGCGCCGCCACCCGGGGTGACGGCACCACGGGTGAGGACATCACCCACAACGTCTTGACGATCAAATCCATCCCCAGGGTCCTCAAGGGCGAGAACATGCCTGCCGAGATGGAGATCCGCGGTGAGGTGTTCATTCCCTCCAAGGAGTTCGCGCGCCTGAACGAAACCATGGTGGAAGCCGGCAAGGCGCCCTTCGCCAACCCGCGCAACGCGGCGGCCGGGTCCCTTCGGCAGAAGGACCCCGAAGTGACCGCGCAGCGTCCGCTGAGCATGTACGTCCACGGGATCGGCGCCCGGGAGGGACTAAGCGCGGCCAGCCAGTCGGAAACCTACGAACTGCTTAAGCAGTGGGGGCTGCCGACGTCGCCGTATTACAAGGTCCTGGACTCCTACGAAGAGGTCCTGGAATTCATCGCCACCAACGGCGAGCACCGCCACGACCTCGCCCACGAAATCGACGGCATCGTGGTCAAGGTCGACGACTTCGCGCTGCAGCGCGCCCTGGGGCACACCTCGCGGGTGCCGCGCTGGTCGGTGGCCTATAAGTACCCGCCGGAGGAAGTGAACACCAAGCTGCTGGACATCCGGGTGAACGTGGGCCGCACCGGCCGTGTCACCCCTTACGGGATGATGACGCCCGTCCTGGTTTCGGGGTCCACTGTGGAAATGGCCACCCTGCACAACCAGGACGTGGTCAGGGCCAAGGGCGTGAAGATCGGCGACACCGTGGTGCTGCGCAAGGCAGGGGACGTGATTCCGGAAATCGTTGGCCCCGTCGTCGCGCTCCGTGACGGCAGCGAACGCGACTTCGTCATGCCCACCCACTGCCCGTCCTGCGGCACGGAGCTGAAGCCGGCCAAGGAGGGCGACGTCGACATTCGCTGCCCCAACGCGAAGTCCTGCCCGTCGCAGCTGCGCGAGCGGGTCTTCCATCTGGCCGGGCGCGGAGCCTTCGACATCGAGGCGCTCGGCTGGGAGGCGGCGATTGCGCTGACGCAGCCCGCAGAACCCGAAGTGCCGCCGCTGACCAGTGAAGCAGGTCTTTTTGACCTCACCGTCGAAGACCTCGCCGACGTGCGGATTGAACGGCCCAAACGGGTCAAGGGCGTGGTGGACGGCACCGAGCTGGTTCCGTACTTCTACTCCAAGGGCACGGCGAAGAAGCCCTCCGAGCCCACTGCCACCACGCGCAAGCTCTTCACCGAACTGGAGAAGGCCAAGACCCAGCCGCTGTGGCGCGTGCTCGTGGCGTTGTCCATCCGGCATGTGGGTCCGACAGCGGCCCGCGCGCTCGCCACCGCCTTTGGCTCCATGGAAGCCATCCGCGCGGCCAGCGAAGAGCAGATGGCACATGTTGACGGCGTGGGACCCACCATTGCCGCAGCCCTGACCGAATGGTTCGCGGAGGACTGGCACCGCGAAATCGTGGACCGGTGGGCAGCCGCCGGGGTCCGGATGGCGGATGAGCGCGACGAGTCAGTGCCCCGCACCCTCGAAGGCATGACCATCGTGGTGACGGGAACCCTGCCGAATTTCAGCCGTGACGAGGCCAAGGAAGCCATCATTACCCGCGGCGGCAAGGCATCGGGGTCCGTCTCCAAAAAAACAAACTACCTGGTGGCGGGCGAGAATGCCGGCACCAAGCTGGACAAGGCGGAATCCCTGGGGGTGCCGGTGCTGGACGAGGACGGCTTCCGCGCGCTGTTGGCCGGCCGGCTGGAAGAAGAGCAGGCATGAGCCCGCTTCCCGATCCCGTTGCGGTGTCCGGGGCGGATCCGCTGGAACTGCTCGATGTCGCCCGCGAGGCTGCAGCTGCCGGTGCGGCAGTGCTGGCGCGCCGCACGTTCGAGGGACTGAATGCGGTGAACAAGAGCGCCGACGGTGACTGGGTGACCGAATTCGACACCGCGGCGGAGCAGGCGGTCCGGGAAGTCCTGGCGCGCCGCCGGCCGCAGGACACCGTCACGGGCGAGGAACTGGAGGACAGCGTGCCCGTCCACGCTTCGGGCATCCGCTGGTCCATCGATCCGCTGGACGGCACCACCAACTTCATCCGCAACATCGTCTACTACGCCACGTCGGTCGCAGCGGTGAACGACGACGGCGACTGGCTGGCCGGCGTCGTGCACGCACCGGCCCTGGTGCGCGTGTATTCCGCCGCCCGCGGCCACGGCGCCTGGTTGGCCGAGCACGGAAACGTCCGGCAGCTGACAGGCCCGGACCCGGAACAGGGCGGCCGGCTGCTGGGTACCGGCTTCTCCTATGACTCCGGGGTGCGGGACGAACAGTACGCCGCGCTGCCGGCCCTGGCCGCCCCCTTTGCCGACGTGCGCAGGCTTGGCTCGGCGGCACTGGATCTGTGCATGGTGGCGGACGGGTCCCTGGACGCCTACATTGAGCGCGGCCTCAACGAATACGACTACGCCGCCGGTGCCCTGATTGCCGAGGAAGCCGGCGTGCGGGTGCAGCGTCCGCCGCAGCCGGCCAACGACGCCGAGAGGCTCGACGCCGTCACGGCCGCGGGCATTGTCCTGCCGGAGTAGGGCAGCCGCCGGCGGCATGTAGCGTGTAGGCCATGAAGAATCTTCCGCTGTCGCTCACGCTCGCCGCCCTATCCGGCGCGCTCACCCTGCGAAGCCCGGCCGACTGGTCGCCGGCCTGGCGCCGCGCTTTCGTCCTCGTCCCCGGGGCAGTCCTCGGCGTTACCAGCGGCGTCGCCGTGCTGAAGGGCAGCCGGAAGGGCCGGGAACTTGCTGCCGCCGGACGAGTGGATCTTGTTTCTCCGGCCGCTTCCAGATCCGGCGATGGCGCTGCGGGCACCGCACCCCTTCCCTCGTACGTGCGTGCGGACGCACCCGCACGGGTGCCGGTCCTCGCGGTGACCGGATTGGCTGCGACGGTGGGCGTCACCGTGAGCGGGGTCCTGGCCCTGACCCTGGCGCTGGACGAATGGCTCGAAACGTGGCTCGTCCGGCGCGGGGTAGCCCGGCCCCGGCTCGTGATGGCGGCCATGGCCGCCGTTAGCTCCCTGGGCCTGGACCAGCTCACGGATGCCGAGGATTCCGAGGAGTAACAGCTGCTGGGTTAGGTGTGGAGGGGCGGTTCTGCCACGGCACTTCCGCCGGCCCGCGAAGCACGCCATTCATCGGCCAGGAGCGCGTAGCGGAGGTCATCCAGCCAGCGCCCCGAACGGTGGAGGGACCCCTGGCGGAACCGCCCCTCACGCCGCATCCCCGCTTTTTCCATGACCCGCCAGGAAGCGGTGTTGTCGGCGAAACACTCCGCCACCACCCGGCGCAGGCCCAGGTCCTCGAAGCAGACGCGCATGAGTGCGGCTACGGCTTCACTCGCGTACCCCCGCCCGGCGAACTCCGGTGCAATGACGTAACCGATCTCGGCCTGCGTGCCGCGCGCCAACTCCGCTACCTCCTGCTGTGCCCACGCGTCCTGGCGGGCAAGGTAAAGGTCACCGACCAGGGCTCCGGCCTGTTCCACGGCAAAGGTGGCCGCCATCTGCTCCGGCTGCCGGAGCCGCTCCACGAAGGCGTCAACGTCCGTGGGCTGGGCTGTCATCCATTGCGCGACCTCGGGCTTCCGCCGGTACTCAAACATGCGCGGCAGGTCTTCGGCTTCGGCGGGACGGATGGTGAGGCGGGGCGTGATGACGGGCCAACGGGGGCCGGTGGGATTCGCGGTCATGGCACCATGATGGCCTATCCGGTTCCCCGGACGCGCCTGGCGGTAAAGCCACTCGTCTACCGCCGGGCGGCGACGATAATTTCCCGGCTGGCTGCGGGATCGAACGGGCCGCCCTGCCAGTCTCCGTACCAGTCCGCGGAAGTGAAGCCCGCATGCTGAAGCAGCTGAGCCAGCAGGTCAGCCGGCACGAACTTCAGCGTGCTGCGGCTGGCAAACGCCGCGCCGTCGGCCAGGAACCGGGTCCGGTCCTCAAAGGTGACCAGGACGCCGTCGGGCATCTCCCGGACGGAGATCAGTTCCCACTCAACCTCCAGCGTTCCGGCCGATGACTCCTGCACTTCGGGCCCGGCGGCGGCGCTGTCCCAATCGAGCCAGGCCCTGGCCGCGGGATTGCGGGTTTCGAAGTAGAAGGTGCCGCCCGGAGCCAGCCGGGACCGCACCGCCTGCAGCGTTTCGAGGATTTCATCCTGGGTCAGCAGGCATTGAAACGCGTGGCCGGTCATGACGGCAGCGTCAAAAGGTCCTTCGGGCAGGTCCACGGCGGTGCCGGGCAGCCATGCCACCAGCTCCCCGCCGTCGCGGGTCCGGGCCACGTCCAGCATCCCTTCCGCGGGATCGATGCCCGTGACGGCGTGGCCGGCCTGCGCCAGCAGGACGGCGAAACTGCCGGTGCCGCAGCCGACGTCGGCCACGCGCAGCGGTTCGGTCCCCATGAGCCCGGTGTAGAAGTCGGTGTCCCAACGGCCGGAATTGTCCTCGTCGTAGAGCGCCACCAGGCGCGGCTCGTTGTAGTGCGCGTCGACCATGCTGTTCCCCCTGTGCGGCCGGCTGAAAGAGGTCCGGGCGGCCTTCGTCTTGGTTTCCGCCATGCTAATTGATCCCGGTGGGGGCCAGCGGTAAAGCTCCGGCCGCGGCCGCGATTAAGCCCTGAGGAAAGCGGCCTGCCGATACCGGGTGTTTGAGCAGGTGAGCGCGGATAATTGGTGAAACTTGCCACTCATGGACCGGAGGAATCCCATGACCCGTAAAGTAACCGCTGCTGCCCACAAGGCCCCGGCTGCGGCAGGCACGCGAGCCCCGGCTCCCCGGCCCGCCACCCCGGCTGATCTGGACACGACGCACTTTGCACAGCTCCTGGACGAACGCATCGCCGAGGCGCGGGAGAAAATCGAGTCCGTCCTGGCCGACATCCGCGAAGTGACTCTCGCCGCGAAAGATACCCCCGCCGATGACGAGCACGACCCGGAGGGCTCCACGGTCTCCGTGGAGCGGAACAACGAAATGGCGCTGCTGGCGGCGGCGGAATCATCCCTCGTGGAATTGATGGATGCCCGCATCCGCCTGGATAGGGGAACCTACGGAGTGTGCGAGAACTGCGGGAATCCGATCCCCGCCGAGCGCTTGGAGATTCGGCCCGAAGCCCGGTTCTGCGTCTCCTGCGCCGCAGCGGCACGACGGCGGTAACCCGGCGTCGTGCCGTGTCCGGGGTCACCACCGGTGCATGGTCATGGTTTGGCGGGGCTAGAATCTACGTTGGAAATCAAGACCCCACGTAAGGATTCGTAACACGCATGAGCATTACCGTCCGGCAGGCCACCGAGGCAGACTTTGACGACATCCGCCGGATCACCCGTGATGCGTATTTGAGCGCCGGGTTCATCGAAGCAGACAACCCCTACGTCAAGGAACTTGAAAACGTGGAAGACCGTGCGGCCAACGCGCTGGTCTGGGTTGCCGAACTGGACGGCAAGGTGGCGGCATCGACCGCAATCACCTTCGCCGGTCAGCCCTACACTGACATCGCCATCGAGGGTGAGCTGGAATTCCGCATGCTCGCCGTGGACCCCCAGCTTCAGCGCGGCGGCGTCGGCCGGGCTTTGGTTGCCGCCGTCATCGAGCACGCGCGCAGCCTCGACGGAATCCACACCGTCAGCCTGACCAGCATGACCCCGATGACCAACGCGCATGCCCTGTATAAGTCCATGGGCTTCAAGCGTGTGCCCGAGCGCGACTGGTACGTGCCGAACGAGGACATCATTCTCTGGGTCTTCTGCCTGGAGCTCTAGCACTCAACCCCGGGGCCCGTCCCGTCCCGCGGGCCCATAACGTTTAGTCACGGCGGTCCTCCGGGTCACAACGGGTCAGGTCCTGGTGACGCGTTTGCGGGTGATTCGGCTTAGGCCGGATCTTTCGTGCAGATAACGGGCCTTGGGGAATTCTCTCGTGCAGATAAGGGGCTCAAAACGTCGGAATCGGCCCTTTTGAGCCCCTTATCTGCACGATGGATGCGGGGAAGCCCCGTTATCTGCACGATGGATGTGGGGATGCTGTCCCCGAGATGAGCCGCAGGCATGATTCGGGGGAAAGGGGCGCCGTCGGCCCTTGGATTGCAGCCCTTGGTTTGCAGCCCGCAACGGACTTGGCCCGGACCGCAGCTCCCGTCGTTGGGGCCCTGACGCATTTTGGCCCACCCCCGCCCCACCCCCGGCCCGGACCGCAGCTACCGTCGTTGGGGCCCTGGCGCATTTTGCCCCCGCCCCCGCCCCCGCCCCCGCCCCCGGCCCGGCCCGGAACCGGCTCCCGGTCCGGCCCCCGCAGCCAGGCACCCGTCCGGCCCCGGCACACGGAAAACCGCGCCACCAAACGCCGTAGACTGGAACGGATACCTTTTTATCCGTAAAAGACGCATGGGAGACTCATGTCTGAGATCAATCGTGAGGCTGTGGCGCACCTGGCGCATCTGGCCCACATTGAGATGACCGAGGACGAACTGGCCAAAATGGCCGGCGAACTGGATGTCATTGTTGATTCGATCAAATCCGTAAGCGAAGTTGCCGGTGAGGACATCCCGGCCACCTCCCACCCGATCCCGCTGACCAATGTGTTCCGCGAGGATGTCGTGGGGCAGACACTGACCAATGAAGAAGCGCTCTCCGGTGCACCCGATAATGCCGCCGGCCGCTTCAAGGTCCCTGCCATCCTGGATGAGGAGTAAAGACTTCCATGAATGAACTGATCACCTCGAGCGCCGCCGCCCTGGCGGACAAGCTCGCATCCGGCGAGGTATCCGCCGTAGAAGTTACGCAGGCCCACCTGGACCGCATCTCGGAGGTCGACGGCGCCGTCAACGCCTTCCTCCACGTGAACACCGACGAAGCGCTGCAGGTTGCGGCCGACGTCGACAAGGCCCGCGCCGCCGGCGAAACGCTGCACACCCTCGCCGGCGTGCCGATTGCCATCAAGGACCTCATCGTCACCAAGGGCCAGCCCACCACGGCCGGTTCCAAGATGCTTGAGGGCTGGATGAGCCCGTACGACGCCACGGTGATCACCCGCATCCGGGCCGCACGCATGCCGATGCTGGGCAAGACCAACCTGGACGAATTCGCCATGGGCTCCTCCACGGAGCACTCCGCATTCGGCCCCACCCGCAACCCGTGGGACCTGGACCGCATTCCCGGCGGCTCCGGCGGCGGTTCGGCTGCTGCAGTTGCTGCCTTTGAAGCACCGCTGGCTTTGGGCACGGACACCGGCGGCTCCATCCGCCAGCCCGCCGCTGTCACCGGTTCCGTTGGCGTGAAGCCCACCTACGGCGGGGTTTCCCGCTACGGCGCCATTGCCATGGCTTCCTCCCTGGACCAGATCGGCCCGGTGTCCCGGACCGTGCTGGATGCTGCCCTGCTGCAGGAAGTCATCGGCGGTCATGATCCCCGCGACTCCACCTCGCTGCCCGATCCCGTGGGCAACCTCGTGGAGGCTGCCCGCAACGGCAACGTGGCAGGCATGCGCATTGGCGTCATCAAGGAACTGCAGGGCGAAGGCTACGAAGCCGGCGTCTTGGCCCGTTTCCAGGAGAGCCTTGAACTCCTCAAGGACGCCGGAGCGGAAATTGTTGAGGTTTCCTGCCCCAACTTCAAGTACGCCCTGGGCGCCTACTACCTGATCATGCCGTCCGAGGCCTCCTCGAACCTGGCCAAGTACGACGGCGTCCGCTACGGCCTGCGTGCCCTGCCGGCCGACGGTCCGATGACCATCGAACGCGTCATGGGCGCTACCCGCGCCGCCGGATTCGGCGAAGAGGTCAAGCGCCGCATCATCCTGGGCACCTACGCGCTGTCCGCCGGTTACTACGACGCCTACTACGGCTCGGCCCAGAAGGTGCGCACCCTGATCCAGCGCGACTTCAACGCCGCGTTTGCCCAGGCCGACGTGCTGATCTCCCCGACCTCGCCCAACACGGCGTTCAAGCTCGGCGAGAAGCTCGACGATCCGCTGGCGATGTACCTGAACGACGTCGCAACCATTCCGGCGAACCTTGCCGGCGTTCCGGGCATCTCGATCCCCGGCGGCCTGGCCGACGGACTGCCCGTGGGCATCCAGTTCCTGGCTCCGGTCCGCGAAGACGCCCGCCTGTACCGCGCCGGCGCAGCCCTGGAAGGCCTGCTGGAACAGAAGTGGGGCGGCCCGCTGCTGGCCTCCGCACCCGTACTCGGAGGAGTCAAGTAATGTCTGTGCACATCCAGGACGAAACCCTGTCCTTCGAAGAGGCCATGGAGAAGTACGATCCGGTGCTCGGCTTTGAGGTCCACGTGGAGCTCAACACCAACACCAAGATGTTCTCCGATGCGCCCAACGTGTTCGGCGACGAGCCGAACACCAACGTCACCCCGGTCTGCCTGGGCATGCCCGGCGTGCTGCCGGTGGTCAACAAGACCGCCGTGGAGTACTCGATCCTGATCGGCCTCGCGCTGAACTGCAAGATCGCGCCGTCGTGCACCTTTGCCCGGAAGCAGTACTTCTACCCGGACACGCCCAAGAACTTCCAGACCTCGCAGTACGAAGATCCCATCGCGTACGACGGCTACCTGGACATCGAGCTCGAAGACGGCACCGTGTTCCGCGTCGAGATCGAACGCGCCCACATGGAAGAGGATGCCGGCAAGCTGACCCACATGGGCGGCGCCACCGGACGCATCCAGGGCGCCGACTTCTCCCTGGTGGACTACAACCGCTCCGGCGTTCCGCTGGTCGAGATTGTCACCAAGCCGATCGAGGGCGCCGGATCCCGCGCACCCGAGCTGGCCAAGGCCTACGTGGCCGCGGTCCGTGAGATCGTCAAGAACCTCGGCGTGTCCGACGCCAAGATGGAACGCGGCAACGTGCGCTGCGACGCCAACGTTTCCCTGCGCCCCTACGGCCAGGAAAAGTTCGGCACGCGCTCGGAAACGAAGAACGTGAACTCGCTGCGCGCCGTCGAACGCGCCGTCCGCTACGAGATCCAGCGCCACGCCGCCGTCCTGGACTCCGGCAACTCGATTGTCCAGGAAACCCGTCACTGGCACGAGGACACCCGCTCGACGACGTCGGGCCGGCCCAAGTCCGACGCCGATGACTACCGCTACTTCCCGGAGCCCGACCTCGTTCCCGTGGTCACCTCCAAGGAATGGATCGAAGAGCTGCGCTCCCGCCTGCCCGAGCCGCCGGCCGAGCGCCGCAAGCGCCTGCAGGCCGACTGGGGCTACTCGGACGCGGAGTTCCGCGACGTGATCAACGCCGGAGTCATGGACTCCATCGAAGACACCATTGCCGCCGGCGCTTCCGCACAGGTGGCCCGCAAGTGGTGGATGGGCGAAGTGTCCCGCCGCGCCAAGGAAGCCGAAGTGGACCCCACCGAGGTTGGCGTCACGCCGGAGCTGATCGTTGAACTGGACCGCCTGATCCAGGCCGGGAAGATCAATGACAAGCTGGCCCGCCAGGTCCTGGACGGCGTCCTCGCCGGCGAAGGCACCCCCGAGGAAGTCATCGAGGCGCGCGGCCTGGCCGTGGTGTCCGATGACGGCCCGCTGCTCGAAGCCATCGACGCCGCACTGGCAGCCCAGCCCGACGTCGCGGACAAGATCCGCGGCGGCAAGGTCCAGGCTGTCGGCGCCATCGTTGGCGGCGTCATGAAGGCCACCCGCGGACAGGCCGACGCCGGCCGCGTGCGCGAGCTGATCCTCGAACGCCTCGGCGTGCAGGGCTGACAGACGCAAAGAATCACGCAGAAATAAACGCCGGCTCCGGGTCTCCCGGGAGCCGGCGTTTTGTGTTGACGGTAGGGTTCAGGCATGGCCAATCATCCTCCTGCCGAGATATCCGTGGATGCGGACCTGGTGCGGCAGCTGCTGCGCGAGCAGCATCCGTCCCTGGCGGATCAGCCGCTGCGGTCAGTGGCCAACGGCTGGGACAACTACATCTTCCGCCTGGGCACCGACTATGCCGTCCGGCTGCCCCGGCGCCTGGCCGCCGCCCAGCTGACCGCCAATGAGCAGGCCTGGTTGCCGGCCCTGACCGCCGGCCTGTCGGTGGGGACATCGTCGCCGCTGTTCGCCGGAGCACCTTCCGAGGTGTTTCCCTGGCCCTGGAATGTCACCCGCTGGTTTTCCGGCTGCGAGGTGTCCCTGCTGCCGCGGGACCGCAACACAGCCCTGGCCGCACCGCTGGCCGGCTTCCTGAACGCCTTTCACCAGCCGGCTCCCGCCGGGTATCCCCGCAATCCGGTGCGCGGTGTTCCGCTCGCCAGCCGGGATGACGCCGTTCGCAGCCGTCTGGACAGCGGCATGGTGCCGCACGCAGCCCGGGTTCGGGAGCTGTGGGAAGCCAGCCTTGAGCTTCCGCTGTGGCCCGGCCCGCCCGTGTGGCTGCATGGTGACCTGCATCCGGCCAACCTGGTGGGCGGTGCGGACGGGGGACTGGAGGCCGTGATTGACTTCGGCGATCTGACCGCCGGAGATCCGGCCACTGACCTGGCCGCGGCGTGGCTCGTTTTCGACCAGACCGGCCGCACTGAGTTCCGCGGCTCCCTGGGCAGCCAGTACGACGCCGATCCACACATCTGGGGGAGGGCGCAGGGCTGGGCGGTCTGCATGGCCTCGGCCCTGCTGGCGAACTCGGACGATCATCCGGGCATGTATTTGATGGGATCGGAGACCCTGATGGAAATCCTGACCGACGGCCGGGGCGGGATGTAACCGGGGTTCACCGGTCAAAGCGGATTTGCAGTCGTGCGTGCGGAGGAGGCACCTGGTGGAGACTAACGAAACGGACGTTGACGTCCTGGTGGTCGGCGGAGGAATCGCCGGCCTGTCACTCGGTTCGGCGCTGGCCGGCCGCACCGGCGTGCTGGTGGTGGAGGCCGAGCAGTCCTTGGGCTATCACACCTCCTCACGATCAGCCCGGCAGCTGATTCCGAGCTACGGGCCGGATGTCATCCAGGAGCTGACCATCCGGACCCTGGCGCTGATCCGCGCGTTGGAAGTCCACCTTCCGGAACCGGTCCTCACGCCGCGCAGTTTCCTGCTGGTGGGCAGCGAGGAAGGCGTCCGGGACCGGGCCAGCGGCCATATGCACCCGATCACGGCCGCCCAGATGCAGGCCCTTGCCCCGGAGCTGCGGCCCGGCCGGTTTGCAGCCGCCGGGCTGGACACCACATCCGTCGCCTGCAACACCGACGCGCTGATGGAGTACCACCGGCAGCGCATCCTGGACCGGGGTGGCCAGATCCTGACCGGTCATCCAGTGCGCGGGGCCACCACCAATTCCGGTGGAGACGGCGACGGCGGCTGGGTCACCACGGCAGGACCGCAACAGATCCGGTCACGGGTGGTGGTCAATGCAGCCGGAGCCTGGGCCGACCAGCTCGCCGGGCTGTACGGAGCCAGGCCGCGCGGACTGCAGCCGTACCGGCGCTCGGCCGCCATCGTCGTCGTCGAACACCCGCTGGAGCCTGGCGCTCCGATGGTGGCCGCCGCCGATGAATCCTTCTACTACCGGCCGGAAGGCAGTCACGTGCTGATCTCCCCGTCCGAAACCGTCCCGAGCGGTCCCATGGATGCCCAGCCGCAGCAGGCTGACATTGACGCGCTCATCAAACACGTCAATTCCGTCACCACCCTGGGCATCAGGGACGTGGTGCGGTCCTGGACCGGGCTTCGGACCGAAGCGGCCGACGGGCTGCCGGTGGTGGGATACGACGACGTTGTCCCGGGGTTCTTTTGGCTCGCCGGCCAGGGCGGATACGGCTTCCAGACATCGTCCGGAATAGCCGAACTTGTCGGGTCCCTGCTGCTTGGACAGACGCCCGAAACAGCGTCGGTTCAGGCACTAAATCCCGGCCGGGCAGCGCTGTGACCAAGATCTCACCTTTGCTGCGTAACGAATTAGCTCAGAGGGGCGCGTATGGTCTTTTTTACTGGCTCCGGTGCCTAAAGTTGAAGGACAAAGCCAAGTCGGCTTCCTCTTCTTTTTGATCCACCTTTTTGCTTGAAAGGTCTGTCCCAGTGCCAGATATTTTGCCGCCACAGCTGGTTGGCGTGCAGCAGCGTCCCCTCTATGTAAAAGTCCGAACGGCCCTGACCGTCATTTCCAGTATTTGGCTTCTGATGGCGATAACGGGGTTCGGTTTCTTTTCCGGCGGAACAACATCTCTGGCCCTGTCCCTGGTGCTCCTGTACGGAACGGGCATGGCGCTGATTGTGGTGATGGCCGCCGTTTACCGGCTGGTGAAGAACTCGGCGGTGAAACGGACCGAAACGGCGCCGGATGACACAGCTGCCGTGGTGTTTGTCGATACGGCACGATCAGCCAGCGAAGAACTGCTGGCAGCGCTGCGGCCGGCAGCTGCCACCGGACGCCCGTCGGCCGTCAGCACGCGCACCGTCCGCGCGGCCGTTCCTCCCGCGGTGGACACTCCAGCAGTGACCACTCCCGCGGCCAAGGCTTCCAAGGCGAAGCCAGCCGACGCCAAGCCGCAGGCTCAGAAGCAGCCCGCCAAGGCAACGAAATCTCAGTCAGCTACCGGGACTCCGGCAGCCAGCACCAAGACCGCGGCCGTGGCCAAGGGAACGGCTAAGACGGGCACGACGTCCGCCGCTGCGCAGCGGGTGTCCCCGTCGCAACAGAAAACCGGCGCGGCCAAGTCGGCGCCGAAGTCGGCCCTCAACAAAGCAGTCCCCAACAAGAACACCGCGGGCAAGCCGGGGCCGGGTAAGACCGCGCCGGTGAAATCCGGTCCGGGTAAGGCCAGCGTGAAAACCGCGCAGCGGACCAAGGCCTCGTCAAAAGCTCCCCAGGGCAGAACGACACAGGCAAAAGGCCGTCCCGCCAACAACAGCGGATCGGTGTCGGCGGCGGCCAAGCGAACCGCCGGTTCCGCGGACCGCCAGACCGGGATGAAGCAGCCGGGGGCCAAGGACAGCTCCGCCGGACCTGTTGGCCCGGTCGTTCAGATCTGCAATACAGCACAGAAATCCACACGCCCGGCGCTGGTGCTGGCCTCCAGCAACGCAATGCCGCAGCCGCGGCTGCAGCACGTGCCGGACAGCCGCAAGCGGGCTTCCTGACGGATTGGCCTCCTGACCTGCGGTATCCGCGGGTCACCAGGGGCGGAGCGTTCAGGGAGTTGCCAGCTTTCCTACAGTCTCCGTCCAGCAGAGGACATTAACGTAGTAGGTACCTCATAAGGGTGCGAGTGATGAATGGATAGCGTAGTGACCTATCCGGCGCCGGCAGACTAGGTTTGTTCCCCCAACCAACCCATAGTCTGCCGGCGTTTTTCTTTGCCCGGATAAACGGCCGGGCCGGCCAGGCCGGGCTAGTCTGAACAGCGTTAGATGGGAGACGGCACGCAGTAAGCCGCCAAACCCCAACCGGTGAAGAGAAGCACCGAAAAGATTTTTAAGAAATGTGGGGGAACCCGTGAACTTTTTCCGGTGAACGGGCATTACCAGGTGTGAACACAGACGCAGAGATAATCGAGCAGTCGCGCTTCGGCCCGGCAGCCTTCGGGGAACTGTATGACCGGCACGGTCCGGATATCTACCGCTATGCAGCACGCCGCGCCGGTGACTTCGCCGCCGAGGATGTGATGGCGGAAACCTTCCTGGCCGCCTTTGAAAGCCGCAGCACCTTCCGCGGCCCTGCCGAAGCGGTGAGGCCATGGCTGTTCGGCATAGCCACGAACCTGCTGCGCCGGCACCACCGTGCTGAAGCACGGATGCTGCGTGCCCTGGCACGAAGCGGTCCCGGGGACACGTTTGACGGCATGGAAGCCGTGGAAACACAGCTCGATGCCGCCGGTAACCGCGCTCATATCGGCCGCGCGCTGCGGGCACTAAAACCGATTGACCGCGAGGCCATCCTGCTGCATGTCTGGGCGGGACTGTCCTATGAGGGCATCGCCGCCGCAACCGGAGTGCCCCTTGGCACTGTCCGGTCCCGCATCAACCGTGCCCGGGGAAAACTCCGCGCCGACTTGGGCCCCACTCTTCTCACCGGTAAGGAAAGCACCTATGGACGACCTGCAGCTGCTCCGCGAAACGCGTAACGACGTCGGCACCGTGCCGCCCGCCGTCCTGGCCCGCGGCCGGGACCGCCTCATGAACCGTGCCGAAGCCGAAGCCGCGGCCGGCAAACAGCACAATGTCCGCACCCTGCCGGTGCGGCGGCCGTGGCGGCGTGCTGCCATGGCCACGGCCGCTGCGGCGGTCATCGCAGCTTCCTTCGTCGTGGCCGACGTCGTTGGCGCAGGAGACCATCCGGGAGCGAGCGCGGAGGCAGCGGAAGTCCTCGGCGACGCGGCGACGGCTACCATCGCGACGTCGGACCCGGTGGTTGGTCCGGGGCAGTACCTGCTGGTGGACACCACGGCCGTTTACGGGGCGTACACCAGCAACGAGACCGGAGAGTATGTCTGGCTGGAGAGCCAGGACGGCCAGGTGTACGTGCCCGCGGATCTATCCGCTGAATGGGTGTGGAACCGGGAACCCCAACGTCCGGTCCAGTTTTTTGACGAGCAATCACGGCAGCTGGCCGAATCGCAGCTGCGCGATGGTTTGGACGCCGGTGAACTGCTGCGCGGTCCGGCAGGTAACTTCTATGGTTCTGGGCCAAGCATCTTGGGAAACATCCCGCTCGAAGAAGCGCTCGGCAGCGCCCCGCGTGATCCCCGGGAACTGCTGGACCTGATCTACGAGCAAACCTATGGCAGCGGCCCAACAACGGACGAGGCAGCGTTCAACGCCATTGCAGACACGCTGAGGTCAGGGGTCATTCCCGCCGACCTTCGGGCGGCCCTGTATGGAGCAGCAGCCCTGGTGCCCGGTGTCTCCGTTATTGATCCTCAAGCCATGATGGACGGCCGGGTGGGGATCTCCCTGGGTATGGACACCCGGTTCTCCGGTTCCCGCACCGAGATCATCATTGATCCGCAAAGCGGTCTCGTGATTGGTGAGCGGGAAGTCCTGCTCGCAGCGCGGGACGGGGTTCCGGCCGGAACGGTCGTCTCGTGGACGGCAATCACCACCTCGGTGGTGGACGAGGCGCCGTAAACGCGGCGAATCCGGCGCTGCAGCCTCACTAGTGGGGGTTTACCACCACTTGGACATCGTCTTCATAGAGGACCTTCCCCGGGTCGGTTGACCGCACTTCCTCCCAGCGGATTCCGTAGCGGGTCAGGAGATCGAGGTATCCGGGAATCCGGGCCAGCAGGTGTCCTGCCGTTGTCTTGAACCAGGCCTGGGCATACGGGTTGATCCCGCGGTCATAAACCGCGGGATCAACGGTGTTCGGATCGGGGTACGCGGCGTCGTACCAGGCGTTGGAGCTGACCCACCACTGATAGTCCCCGTCAGTCAGCAGCCCCTCCCGGGCCAGCCCGTTGGCCAGGCCGAAGATTCCGGCCTTGGCCCCGCGCCGGTTCGGATGCTGTGCCTGGTACCTGAGAAATTCACGCTCTGTGTCCACACCCTGAATCCTCGCACCCCGACCGCCGCAAAACGCGTGGCTAGCCCGTGGTGAAATCCGGAAACTCACCGGTGGCGTCGGAGAAGGACTCCTCAATTCCGCGGACGGTTCCGGGTGCGGCGGGGGACCCGAGCCATTCCAGCAGTGCGTCGACAGCCGGCTGCGGTCCTTCAGCCACCACCTGCACTGAACCGTCCGGGCTGTTGGACGCCACCCCCGTGAGGCCAAGCCGCATGGCCTGCTGCAGGGTCCGGTAGCGGAACCCCACCGCCTGCACTTCACCGGTGATTCGGGCGGTCATGCGGCGGGCCCGGGGCGAACCTGAATCCGAAGGCGTCATGGGCCTAGAGTAACGGCCTGCCCAGCGCGGCGTCAGCAGCAGCCAGCAGGGAACCGTCGGCCACCAGCAGCCGTGCGGCCTCGATCTCCGGTGCCAGGTACCGGTCCGGTCCCGGTCCCGGAACCACCGTCCGCATCACTGTCCGCACCGCCGTGACCGCGGGGGCGCTGCGGGAGGTGTCCACTCCGCCGTCGCGCATGTCCAGGGCACGCGCGGACGTCAGCAGTTCGATCGCCAGCACCCGGGTCAGGCCGTCGATCGCCCGGCGCAGCTTGAGGCCCGCTGCCCAGCCCATCGACACGTGGTCCTCCTGCATGGCCGAGGACGGAATCGAATCCACCGACGCCGGCACAGCCAGCCGCTTGAGCTCGGACACAATCCCGGCCTGCGTGTACTGGGCGATCATGTGGCCCGAGTCCACACCCGGATCGAAGGCCAGGAAGGCGTTGAGCCCGTGGCTGCGGTTGCGGTCCAGGAAGCGGTCGGTGCGCCGCTCGCTCATGGATGCGACGTCGGCGACGGCGATGGCCAGGAAATCCAGCACATATCCCACTGGTGCGCCGTGGAAATTGCCGTTGGACTCCAGCCGGCCGTCGAGAGTCACCACCGGATTGTCGATGGCCGATGCGCGCTCGCACTCCGCAACATTCGCCGCGTGCATCAGTGTTGACCGGGCGGCGCCGTGAACCTGGGGCGCGCACCGCAGCGAGTAGGCATCCTGGACCCGGGTGAACGTCCCCGTTTTCTGCTCCTCGATCAGGGCTGAGCCGTTCAGGAGCGAGCGGATGTTCGCCGCGGATTCGCCCTGCCCGGGCTGCGGGCGCAGGGCCTGCAGATCGGCGGCAAAAACGGCGTCGCTGCCCAGCAGCCCCTCCACGCTCATGGCAGCGGCAAGATCAGCCGTGCTCAGCAGCAGGCCCAGGTCGGCGACGGCGAGCGTGAGCATGCCCAGCATCCCGTCCGTGCCGTTGATCAGGGCCAGGCCCTCCTTCTCCTGCAGCTCCACCGGCTCCAGTCCGGCGGCGGCAAGCGCCGCGGCGGCGGGGACCAGTTCGCCGTCGGCCGTGCGCACGTTCCCCTCGCCCATAAGGGCCAGGGCGCAGTGCGAGAGGGGAGCCAAATCGCCCGAGCAGCCCAGGGATCCGTACTCGCCGACCACGGGCGTGATCCCCGCATTGAGGAGCCCGGCATAGGCGCGGGCGATGGCGGGGCGGACGCCGGTGCGGCCGGTGGCCAGGGTGGCGAGCCGGTTCAGCATAAGGGCGCGGATCACCTCACGGTCCACCTCGGCGCCCGACGACGCCGCGTGGCTGCGGATGAGGGAGCGCTGCAGCTGCCGGCGCTGTTCCGGAACAATCTGCTTGACGGCGAGCGCACCGAAACCGGTGGACACTCCGTAGTGCGGCTTCTCGTCGGCGGCGAGCTCCTCGATCACTGCACGGGAGGATTCCATGGCGGCCAGTGCCTCATCGGTCAGCGCCACCGCCGCTCCATGCCGGGCCACCGCAACAATCTCCCCGGCGGCCAGGGGGCCGGTGCCCAGCTCTACGAATGTGGTGGTGCTCTTTGTCGTTTCCATCTCTCCCCGTCTTTGCGGAGATGCGTCTCCGATTCTGATGCTGCACCTCCTATCGAAGCATCAGTTGCGGGCGCGGCCTATGCCGGCACCGGATTCTGTTTCTGGGATCCCAGACAGTGCCCTAGGATCTGGGCATGCCAGAAAGCTATTCCCGGGTGCAGGTTCCCGCCGCCGCCCAGGTCCTCTCGATCCTGCGCCACCTGGGGAAGCAGGCCGGACCAGTGAGTGCCACCGCCATTGCGCGGGATTTGGCCCTGCCGCGCTCCACCACCTATCACCTGCTCGCCGCCCTCGTCGCGGACGGCTTTGCCGTGCATTTGCCGGAGGAACGCAAATACGCCCTGGGGGCAACGGCGCATGAGCTCGGCACCGGGTATGCCCGGCAGGCACCCCTGCAGCGCATTGGACGCTTTCCGCTGCGGAATCTGGTGGCCCGCACCCGGCTGACCGCACACCTGGCCGTGCTGCAGGGAACCGACGTGATCTACGTGATTGAGGAACGTGCTCCCCACCAGCTGCCGCTGGTGACCGACGCCGGCATCCGGCTCCCGGCACACCGGACAGCCAGCGGACGGGCCATGCTGGCACAGATGACCGACGCACAGCTGCATGCGCTGTATCCGGATCCGGCGTCGATGAGGTCAGGCCGGACCGGTCCGCCTTTGGGCACCCTGCTGGAACAGGTGCGGGAGGTCGGTTATGCGTGGGAGGAAAATGAAGTAACCGACGGCTTTTCCTCGCTTTCGGTTCCGGTGCTGGACCGGTCCGGACGGGCCGTTGCCAGTGTGACCCTGACGGCGCCGAATGACCTGGTGGCCGGTTCCGCAGCGGGACCGGCGGGACGGAAGATCGGCGACTTTGCAGACCAGTGGCTTTCGGCTTTGGTCAGGTGCGCGGCGGAAATCTCCCGCCGGCTGGGCGTTCAGTCCGGGGCGGGACGCGCAGACAACGCGTCATAAATCCGGATAGACCCGGCCCGGCGTCGTCCGGTCATCCCCGGAGGGCAGGCCGGAATACCCGGATCACGGGACTGCTCAGACAGTCCCCGTCTGGGATACCAGACAGTGTGACGGTGTTCACTTCCGGGAAACACTGCGCGGTTACGGTCGGAACATGGCTACTACTTCTGATCCCTCCCGCAGCATCCGCGCCGCCCGCGGCACCTCCCTGACCGCCAAGAGCTGGCAGACCGAAGCCCCGCTGCGCATGCTCATGAACAACCTGGACCCGGAGGTCGCTGAACGCCCCGAGGACCTGGTGGTCTACGGCGGCACCGGACGGGCAGCACGGAGCTGGGAGGCCTACGACGCGATCACCCGCACCCTGGCCACCCTGGAGGATGACGAAACCCTGCTGGTCCAGTCCGGCAAGCCCGTGGGCGTGTTCCGCACCAACGAGTGGGCACCGCGGGTCCTGCTGGCCAACTCCAACCTGGTGGGGGACTGGGCCACCTGGCCCGAGTTCCGCCGGCTCGAGGCCGAAGGCCTGATGATGTACGGGCAGATGACCGCCGGCTCCTGGATCTACATCGGCACGCAGGGCATCCTGCAGGGCACCTACGAAACCTTCGGCGCCGTCGCCCGGAAACTGTTCGCCGATGAGAACGCCACCCTGGCCGGAACCCTGACCCTCACCGGCGGCTGCGGCGGCATGGGCGGGGCACAGCCGCTGGCCGTCACCCTCAATGGGGGAGCGGTCCTGATTGTCGACGTCGACGAGACCCGGTTGCGCCGCCGCGCCGGCAAGCGCTACCTGCACGAGGTGGAAACCGACCTGGACACCGCCGTCGCCAAGGTCATGGCCGCGAAGGCGGAAAAGCGGGCGCTGTCGGTGGGCCTGGTGGGCAACGCCGCCGAGGTGTTCGAGGAACTGCTGCGCCGGCACGAAGCAGGGACCATCACCGTGGACATCGTGACCGACCAGACCTCGGCCCACGATCCGCTGAGCTACCTGCCCGTGGGTATCCCGGTGGAGGAATGGAAAGCGGAAGCCGCCGCTGATCCCGAAGGGTTCACCAAGAAGGCCCGCGAGTCGATGGCCCGCCAAGTGGCGGCCATGGTGGGCTTCCAGGACGCCGGCGCCGAGGTGTTCGACTACGGCAACTCAATCCGCGACGAGGCGCGCCAAGGCGGGTTCGAGCGGGCCTTTGAGTTTCCCGGGTTTGTTCCTGCCTATATCCGCCCGCTGTTCTGCGAGGGGATGGGCCCGTTCCGCTGGGTGGCGCTCTCCGGTGACCCGGCGGACATCGCCGTCACCGACGCCGCCATGAAGGAGCTGTTTCCGGAGAACACCCGCCTGCACCGCTGGCTGGACGCCGCCGCGGAGCATGTCGAGTTTGAAGGGCTGCCGGCACGGATTTGTTGGTTGGGGTACGGCGACCGGGCCAAGGCGGGCCTGCTGTTCAACCAGCTGGTGGCCGAGGGCAAGGTCAGCGCTCCGATCGTGATCGGCCGTGACCACCTGGACTCCGGTTCCGTAGCCTCGCCGTACCGGGAAACCGAAGCCATGGCGGACGGCTCCGACGCCGTCGCCGACTGGCCGCTGCTCAACGCGATGCTGAACACCGCCTCCGGGGCCACCTGGGTGTCGATCCACCACGGCGGCGGCGTTGGCATTGGCCGGTCCATCCACGCCGGACAGGTGTCAGTGGCCGACGGCACCGACCTGGCGGCGCGCAAGCTGGAACGGCTGCTGACCAACGATCCGGGCACCGGCGTCGTCCGCCATGCCGACGCCGGTTATGACCGCGCGTCCGAAGTTGCCGCCGAGCGCGGCATCCGCATTCCGATGGAAGAGTAAGGGGACCCCGTGGAAGCCTCCAGCAACAGGCCCGACAGTGCAGCAGCAAGCCCATCACCGGCGGACGCACCCGCGGCGCGGACCGGTATGTGGCGGTTCTTTGTCTACAGCGGCATCGGCATCTTCATGTTCTTCATCCCGATCACCCTCGGGGGCAAGAACACCATTCCGCTGGACCACCTGGTCACCTGGATCACCGGAGGGCTGGGCGAACTGACCCGGTACATCGCCCTGGCCCTGATCCTGGCCGGCACCGTGTATCCGTTCGCCAGCGGTCGGTGGCGGGAATCCCCGCTGAAGCGGACCTTCGCGCTGCTGAACATCATTGGACTCATCACCGGGACCATGCTGGTTTTCGGTTTCGGTCCGCAGTGGTTCTTCGACCCGGACCTGGGACCGTTCCTGTTCGACAAGCTGGTCATTCCGGTGGGCTTCATTGTCCCCATAGGAGCCATCTTCCTGGCCCTGCTGGTGGGCTACGGACTGATGGAATTCACCGGCGTCATGGTGCAGCGGGTCATGCGCCCCGTATGGCGGACGCCGGGACGCTCGGCGGTCGACGCCGTCGCCTCCTTTGTGGGCAGCTATTCGCTGGGACTGCTGATCACCGACCGGGTGTACCAGAGCGGACGCTACACGGCGCGCGAGGCGTCAATCATCGCCACGGGTTTCTCCACGGTGTCGGTGACCTTCATGCTGATCGTCGCGAAAACCCTGGACATCATGCACCTGTGGCTGCCGTACTTTTTCCTCACCTTTGCCGTCACCTTCGCGGTCACGGCCATCACGGTGCGGATTCCGCCGCTGAGCCGCATCCCGGATGACTATTTTCCGGGTTCAACGCCCCAGCCGGAAGCGAAGGTCACCGGCAACCGGGGAGCCGCGGCCTGGAATGAGGCCCTGACCGCCCTGAAAACCGCTCCGCGGCTGGGTCGGAACGTCCTGGACAACATCCGCGACGGCGTGCTCATGTCCATGGCCATCCTGCCCTCCATCATGTCCGTGGGTCTGATCGGCCTGCTGCTGGCCCGTTTCACCCCCGTGTTCGACTGGCTCGGCTACCTCTTTTATCCGCTCACCCTGGTGCTCCAGCTGCCGGATCCAATGCTCGCCGCCAAGGCGTCCGCCGTCGGCATCGCCGAGATGTTCCTGCCCGCCACGGTGGTGGCCGGGCACGAGTCCGAGGTCCTGCGGCTGGTCATCGCCGTCGTCTGTGTCTCAGCGATCATCTTCTTCTCCGCACTGGTGCCGTGCATCCTGGCCACCAGGATTCCCCTCAAGGTGTGGCAGCTGGTGGTCATCTGGGCCGAGCGGGTGGCACTGAGCCTGATCATCACGACGCCGGTGGCGTTCCTGCTGGTGGGAACATAGACATGGTGAACACAACAAGCGTCAACACCCTGCTGAGAGCCATCGAAGACACCGGCCGCGACGGACGCCGCGGCGGCTACAGCCGGCCAGTCTACTCAACGGCGGAAGGAGACCTGCGCGCGTGGTTCACCGCGGAGGCTTCCCGCCGGGGGCTGTCGGTGGAGACGGACCGGAACGGCATCCTCTGGGCCTGGTGGGATCTGCCCGGCGGCGGATCCAAGGGATCCGGCGGCGCGCCCGTTCCCGGGTCCGGCACCGATTCAGCTCCGGAACGCCGGGGCGCCCTGGTTACAGGCTCCCACTTGGACTCCGTTCCCGGGGGCGGCGCCTTCGACGGGCCGCTGGGTGTGGCCAGCGCCCTCGCCGCCGTGGACATCCTGCAGGACCGGGAAAACACCGGCAGCCTGCAGCGGAACCGGGCGCTCGCCGTCGCGGTGTTCCCGGAGGAGGAAGGCTCGCGCTTTGGCGTGGCCTGCCTCGGTTCCCGGCTGCTGGCCGGCGCCATCGAGCCGCGCAAGGCGCTGGCCCTGCGCGATGCTGACGGCAACACCTTCGCCGATGTCTCCCGCGCCAACGGCCTGGATCCGGACCGCATGGGCCGGGACGACGCCACGCTGAGCCTCATTGGCGACTTCGTGGAACTGCACGTGGAGCAGGGCAAGGGCCTGAACACCGAAGAGTTCACCGATGCCGCCGGCCGCGGACCCGCCGTTGCGGTGGCCGGCTCCATCCTGGGCCACGGCCGGTGGCGGTTCTCCATCACCGGGCAGGGCAACCACGCCGGAACCACGCTGATGGCGGACCGGTCTGATCCCATGGTCGCGGCAGCGCAGCTGATTGTGGCCGTGCGCCAGACCGCAGCCTCCCAGTCCGGTGCCCGCGCCACCGTGGGCCGGCTGGAACCGGTCCCGGGCGGAACCAACGTCATTGCATCCCGGGTGGACCTTTGGCTGGACGTCCGCCACCCCGACGACGCCGTGACCGCCGCTCTGGTGGAGAAAATCCACGGCCAGGCCCAGAAGATTGCCGCGTTTGAAGGCTGCAGCGTGCAGCTGACCGAGGAATCGTTCTCCGGCACGGTCCACTTCGATCCCGCCCTGCAGCGCGCCTTGGCGCAGTCGGTGGCCCGCACGGTCCCCGGCGCCCCGGTCCTGGCCACCGGCGCCGGACACGACGCCGGGGTGCTCGCGGCCCGCGTGCCCACCGGCATGCTGTTTGTCCGGAACCCCTCCGGCATCAGCCATTCGCCCGAGGAGTACGTGGAGGACGGCGACGCCGAGCTCGGCGTGCAGGCCCTGGCCGACGTGCTGCAGGACCTGCTGTGAGCAGTCCGGCCGCCAAGGGGACCGCCGGTGGTCCGGCCACCGGGACATCCGCCGGGGCCGCCGCCGAAGGGGTCCGCTTCTTCTGGTGTGAGCAGGGCTGGGTGGACGGCGCCGTGGTGCCGGGCGTCCGGCTGGAGGTCGACAGCGCCGGGATGGTCACCGGATCCGAAACCTGGGTGCCCGCCCGGGAGGGTGACTGTCGGCTGCCCGGCGTCAGCTTCCCGGCGGCGTCGAACGCTCATTCCCATGCCTTCCACCGGGTCCTGCGCGGACGCACACACGCCGGCGGTTCCGGCAGCTTCTGGACCTGGCGCGAGCAGATGTACGAGGCGGCCGGTGCCCTGACCCCGGAGCTGTACGAGCAGCTGGCCACCGCCGTGTTCGCCGAAATGGTGGTCACCGGGTTCACCTCCGTGGCGGAGTTCCACTATGTCCACCACCGCCCGGACGGCAGCACGTACGGCGGGTCAGAGACCGGCGACCACGCCATGGAACGAGCCCTGGCCCGCGCCGCCGTCGCCGCCGGCATCCGGCTGACCCTGCTGGACACCTGTTACCTGGCCGGTGGATTCGGGGTTCCGCTGAACGGGCGGCAGCAGCGTTTCGGGGACCGCGATGCGCAGGGCTGGCTGCACCGCCTCGCGTCGCTGCGAACGGCCGTAACCGCGGAGTTCGATCCGGCACTCGTCAGCGTGGGGGCCGCGCTGCACTCGGTGCGCGGCGTGCCGGAAGCTGCCCTGCCCACCATTGCGGCCGGCCTCCCGGACGGGATTCCCCTGCACATCCACCTCTCGGAGCAGCCCGCCGAGAACGAGGCCTGTGTGCAGGCCACCGGCCTGACCCCCACAATGCTCCTGGACAAGCACGGACTGATCAGTTCGCGGCTGTCCGCCGTGCACGCCACCCACCTCAGCGAAGAGGACATTTCCGTCCTGGGGGATGCCGGCGCCACCGTGGTCATGTGTCCCACCACCGAAGCTGACCTGGCGGACGGAATTGGTCCGGCCGCCGCGCTGCGTGCCGCCGGCGCCCGGATCGCGCTGGGCACCGACCAGCACGCCGTCGTCGATCCCTTCCTCGAGATGCGCGCCCTGGAACACGGGGAGCGGCTGTCCTCGGGGGAACGCGGCCGTTTTACGCCGGCCGACCTGCACGCGGCCGTGTCGGGCGCCGGGGCGCGCGCCCAAGACCGGCCGGAGCCGGGGTTGGAGGCCGGGAAGGTCTGCGATCTGATGTGCGTGGACCCGGCGAGCATCCGGACCGCCGGCTCCCGTCCCGGGCAGCTGTCACTCACGGCCACTGCCGCGGATGTGCACACCGTCGTCGTCGGCGGCCGTATCCGCGCCCGCAGCGGACGGCACACCACGCTGGGGAATCCAGCCGCCCTGCTGGGCACGGCCATCGCGGCCGTGGACGCCGCCCGCACCTCTACGTTGGAAGGAACCCCGCGCCCATGAGCACGGTTACACCCCAGAGCACCGCTTCGACCCTGATCACCAACATCGGCGAACTCTCCACGCAGGACTACGCCGACGGTGCCCCGGCCGCCGTGCTGAAGGACGCGGCGGTGGTCTTCGAGGGGGAGCGGATCAGCTGGATCGGTGCCGCCGCCCACGCTCCGGCCGCCGACTCGGCGGTGGACGCCGGGGGACGGGCCGGGCTGCCCGGTTGGGTGGATTCGCACACGCACCTGGTGTTCGCCGGGGACCGCAGCGCCGAATTCGAGGCAAGGATGGCTGGAGAATCCTACGCCGCCGGCGGCATTGCCGTGACCACCGCAGCCACGCGTGAGGCCTCGGACTATGACCTGACCCGGCTGCTGCTGGCCCGGGTGGCGGAGGCCGCCGCGGGCGGAACCACCTACCTGGAAACCAAGACCGGTTACGGGCTCAGCGTGGAGGAGGAGCGGCGGCACGCGCGCATCGCCTCCACCGTCGCGGACACCGTCACCTTTCTCGGCGCCCATCTGGTGCCCCACGGTGCCGATCCGGACGAGTACACCGAGCTGGTCTGCACCGACATGCTCGCCGCCGTGCGCCCGTACGTGCAGTGGGCTGACGTGTTCTGCGAGAAGGGCGCCTTCACCGAGGAGCAGTCGCGGCGCGTGCTGGCAGCATGCCGGGATGCCGGGCTCGGGCTGCGGGCGCACGGAAACCAGCTGGGCCACGGTGCCGGCGTCCAGCTGGCCGTGGAATTCGGGGCCGCCAGCGTGGATCACGTGAACTACCTGTCCGACGGCGACGTCGACGCGCTCGCCGGGACCTGGTCCGGGTGGAGCGGGGGCACCGGGGCCGGAGCCGAAGGCGCCGGTGTCGGTGCGGGCGCCGCTGCCGGTGTCGGCGGTCCTGGCACAGTGGCAACCTGCCTGCCCGCCTGCGATCTGTCCACCCGGGCACCGCTGGCCGATGCCCGCCGGCTGCTGGATGCCGGTGTGCCGGTGGCGCTGGCCTCGAACTGCAACCCGGGGACGTCATACACGAGTTCAATGAACTTCTGCGTCGCGACCGCCGTGCTGCAGATGAGGCTGACCGTGCAGGAAGCCGTCCGTGCCGCAACGTACGGCGGTGCGCTCGCCCTGCGGGTGAACCGCGGCACTGACCGGGACGGACAGCGCGCCGTGGGGTCGCTCGCCGTCGGGCACCGGGCGGATCTGCAGCTGCTCAACGCCCCCTCGGCCGCGCATCTGGCCTACCGGCCGGGCATGCCGTTGACCGGTACCGTGTGGCGTGCCGGTGTGCGGGTGCGCTGAATCCGCGGCCGCTGAGCCCGTGACCCCCCGAACCCCTGAACCTCCCCCCGAACCCCTGGCCTTCTGAACCCGTGGCCTTCTGTCACCGCTTCACTCCGGTGATGTGTCGAATTCCCACCCCGGCACCCTTGCCTTCTGAGCGTTTGGCGGGTTGGGATGTGCCATGGGAAAACTCATCTACATGCTCTCCTGCACGCTGGACGGCTACATCGCTGATGCCTCGGGCGACTTTTCCTGGGCGGCCCCGGATGACGCCATGGTGGAGCAAGTCACCGCGGACCTGGCCACCGTGGGCACACACCTGTACGGGCGTCGGATGTACGAAGCCATGGCCGTCTGGGAAACCGATCCCTCCCTCGCCGAAGGCTCACCGGCAGCGGCAGCCTTTGCCGAAACGTGGAACCGGGCCCACAAGGTGGTCTTTTCCCGGACGCTGGAGCACACCTGGACGCAAAGGACCCGGCTGGAACGGGAGTTCACCGCTGAAGCCTTTGCCCGGGCAAAGGCTGAAACCACGGGAGACCTCCTTATTGAAGGTCCCACAGTGACCGAAGCGGCCTTCCGGCTGGACCTGGTGGATGTGGTGTCGCTGATGGTTTACCCCGTGACGCTGGGCGAAGGAACCCGGGTGTTTCCCGACGGGCTCAGGCTCAGCCTGCGGCTTCTTCGCGAACAACGCTTCGACACAACCGGCATGGTGAAACTGACGTATGAAACGGTCCGGTCCCCCTAGCGACCGCGCCTGCGTCTCCCGCTCCCGACAAGCCGGAATAACCTGAGGCCCGGAGCCCCTGAAGCCGCCCGCCGCAGCCGGAATACCCTGTGGCATCCGGCACAATGGGAGCATGCGTGCCGCCTTCCCCTCTGCCCCCGCCGAAGCCCTGGATCCGCGGGCCCGGAAGATGCTGGTCTTCGAAATCCTGATTGTGCTGGGATTGTCGCTGGGCAGATCAGGCGTGTACGCCGTCGTCGAGCTCCTGGAAAAGGCGGCAGAGGGTCCGCTCGCCGGGCAGACAACCACGCTGAACCCGGTCCTGGACGAGAACCCGGTGTTCGATCTGGTGTACCAGCTGCTGGGGATCTTCTTTTCGCTGCTGCCCGTGGCACTGGTGCTGTTCCTGCTGACCGGACCGGGCAAGAGTGCGTTCCGACGCCTCGGCTTCACCTTCGCCAAACCGGTGCGCGACTTTGCGCTGGGTTTCGGGCTGGCAACGGTCATCAGCGTCGGCACCCTGGGCGTGTATGCCGCGGGGCGTGCGCTGGGCATCACCACCGCGCTGGTGCCGGCCGCCCTGGACACCTACTGGTGGACGCTTCCGGTGCTCATCCTGTCGGCCCTGCGGCACGCCGTGCTGGAGGAGGTCATTGTGGTGGGGTACCTCTTTATCCGGCTGCGGCAGCTGGGCTGGAGCACTCCGGCGATCATCATCACCAGCGCCCTCATCCGCTCCAGTTATCACCTGTACCAGGGCATTGGGCCCGGCATCGGGAACTTCCTGATGGGCCTGCTTTTCGGGTATGCGTACACCAAGACCAAGCGGGTCATGCCGCTGGTGATCGCGCACGCCCTTGTGGACATTGCGGGGTTTGTCGGGTTTGCGCTGTTCGGTTCGGCGATCGGCATTGGCGACTGACGCCGTGATGCGGGGCAGGTGCGGCTGCACGCCGCGCTAGGATTTCGGGATGGACGCCGCCCAAACCACAAGGAGCACCGCCCCGTGACATTGACGACACTCTGGGGAACGGACCTGGATCCGGAAGCCGTCCTGCAGGACTATCCGCGCCCGCAGCTGGTCCGCGACAGCTACCTGAATCTCAACGGCTACTGGCAGTATGCGTTCACCTCCGTGCGCCGGGATGCTCCGCCGACCGCCGGCGACTGGGACGGACAGATCCTGGTGCCGTTTTCCCCCGAGGCTCCGCTCTCCGGCGTCAACCGCCAGCTCCAGCCGCAGCAGTTCCTCTGGTACCGGCGCACCCTCCGCCTGCCCGAGGGCTTCGCAGGCGAACGGGTGCTGCTGCACTTCGGCGCGGTGGACCAGAGCTGCACGGTCACCGTCAACGGGATCGAGGTGGGAGGGCACGACGGCGGCTACCTCCCGTTCGCGCTGGACGTCACCGAGGCGCTGGCAGCCGGTGCACGGGACGCCGCGGGTGCCGCCGATTCCGCAGCGGCCGGATCCGCCTCCACCGCCGCATCTGCCGCCGGCCCCAGTGACGCCGGCCCCGATGCCGCAGAGCCCGGATCTGCAGCCGCCGAAGCCGAGCACGAGATCATCGTCCGGGTCCGCGACATCAGCGACACCGGCTACGCCAGCCGGGGAAAACAGACGCTGGACCGCGGAGGCATCTGGTACACGGCACAATCGGGCATTTGGCAGACGGTGTGGCTGGAAGCGGTTCCGCGGATCAGCATTTCACGGCTGCATCTGGTGCCGGACCTCGAATCCGTCTCCGTGACAGTCCACCTCGAGGGCGGCCTGCACGGGGACGCCGGGTTGGCAGGGGAATCCGCGGATTCGGATCTGCAGGCGGCAATCACCGTGTCCGCTGCCGGCCGCACTGTGGCGGACGCCGTCGTCGTGCCCGGCGTGCCCACCCGCATCCCGGTGCCTGATCCGCACCTGTGGACACCGGAGGATCCTTTCCTCTACGACGTGTCAGTGACGCTGCTCAGCGCCGGCGCGGAGGTCGACAGCATTCGCAGCTACACCGGGCTGCGCACCTTCGGGGTCGGGCCGGACAGTGCCGGCCATACCCGGCTGCTGCTCAACGGCCGCCCGTACTTCCACGCCGGGCTGCTCGATCAGGGGTACTGGCCGGACGGACTGTACACCGCGCCGTCGGACGATGCCCTGGCCTATGACATCCAGGCCGCCAAAGACCTGGGCTTTACGATGCTGCGCAAGCACATCAAGATTGAGCCGCTGCGCTGGTACTACCACGCCGACCGTCTCGGCATGCTGGTGTGGCAGGACCTGGTCAACGGCGGCCGGTCCTACCGGCATGCTGTGGTGACTGCGCCGGCCGTGGGGCTGCCGCACCGCAACGACGGCGACTACGCGGCCTTCGGGCGGACGGATGAGCAGGGCCGGGCCGAGTTCCTCGACGAGCTGCGCGCCACCGTTGAACTGCTGCGCAGCTGCACCTCGATTGCGGTATGGGTGCCGTTCAACGAGGGATGGGGACAGTTTGACGCAAACGCCGCGACGGAGCTGCTGCGCGGGCTGGATCCCACCCGCAGCATCGACCACGCCAGCGGGTGGCATGACCAGGGCGGGGGAGACCTCAAGAGCGTGCACGTCTACTTTGTGCCGTTCAAGCTGCGGAAGGGCTGGCTGCGGGACGGCCGCGCCGTCGTGCTTTCCGAGTACGGCGGGTACAGCCTGCGCGTGCCGGGCCACACCTTCAACGAGAAGGAGTTCGGGTACCGGCGGTTCAAGACCCGGGATGCCCTGCGGCAGGCGTATGAGAAGCTGCACCGGCGGCAGATCGAACCCGCTGTGGCACAGGGGCTTGCGGCCACGGTCTACACCCAGCTGACCGATGTGGAGGACGAGGTGAACGGGCTGCTCACGTACGACCGGCGGGTGGTGAAGATCGATGCCGGAACGGTGCGGGAGCTCAATGCCGGGCTGATTCGGGCCGCTGGGGGCGCCGTGGGCTAAGGAATTCGACCGGTTTGGGCAAAATCGACCGTTTTGGGTTTCTGCTGCCACTGCGCAATGGCAGCAGAAACCCAAATTGGCAGCAGAATCGGGGGAGGGGTGCTTAGCTGCGCCGTGACCGCGGAAGACCCGCCCGGACCAGCCGCTGCACCAGTCCATCGGGGTCCTGCGGCGATTTGGTGATGTTGACCCACGACCAGCGGACGAAGGCGGCCCCCGTGGCCCGGATGGCGTCTTCCCTTCGCTTCTCGTTCGTGAGCGTCTCCCACGTAGGAGCCAGCATGGATCCGTTTGCCCCGTACTTCACGGCACCGTCAAACTCGCCCACCAGACTGTGCTTTTTCCAATAGAAATCAGTCCTGAACCGGCCTGCGGGCGTGATGACCTCGTGCTGCAGCTCCGGCGGCGGGAATCCAAACCGATGCAGTTTTGCACGGGAATAGGACTCGCCGGGGGAATGCGAGTTGCTGTCCGCGAAGTCGATGACGCGCAAAGCCCTGGCACGTTTGGCTTGGTCAGGCAGCAGCAGCGACAGCTCCCGCAAGGCATCCTTGTTTAACGGCGGATGGCGCCGGACCGGGTCAGGCCGCAATACATGGTCCATGGCGGGCACGGCGCGTTCAAACGGCAAGTAGGCCGCCATATCCAGGACCGTCTGGGCACGTGAAGTAAGCTGTAGGCCGTTTCGGGACGTGACAGGCTCCAGTAACCGCCGTGTCGTCCAGCGGAGCTCGCCGCGGCGTCGGCCGTGTGAAGAATCAGAGGCCAGCAGCAATATTTCCGATGAGCCTCCGATAGCGGGGATGCCCCAGATAACCGCGGCCGACTGCTGAACGAGAATCCGGGGACTTCTGCCCTGTTCGACGGCGGCCTGAATCCGCACGTGGTCCCGGTCCCACTTGGGCAACTCGCGCCAGAATTCGGACCGAACGTATACGCCTGGCCGGACCCGGACGAGTTCTCCAGATGCGCACCGCAGGGCTATTTGACGCCTGTTTACGCCGGCACGCTCGGCATCGGCCGCAAAAAGGAACTCCGGATCCATCCGCCCAGAGTGAGGGAGTGATTCATATCGGAGGAGAGCAGCCGGAAATCTGTGGAAAACCTTCCGTTTTGGGCACAATCGACTGTTTTGGGTTTCTGCTGCCACTGCGCAATGGCAGCAGAAACCCAAAGTGGCAGCAGAAACCCGGCCCGGACGGAATCGGCAGAACTAGATCTCGACGAGGCCGTTCGCCGTGTTGAACGTGACCGACATGATGCCGGGCGTTCCCTTGGGCGAAATCCAAGTGACGCCGACGTTCTCCAGCGGCTCCTCCACGGGGGTGCCCAGCCATTCGGCCACCCGCGCCGCGGATCCGGCAATGGTCAGCGAATTCAGGTTCACGGCTCCGGGCATTCCCGGCAGGGCGGCGGAGGGGTGCAGCGGTTCGGTGCCGTCGTCCCACCGCAGCATGTACGGAACCTGGGGGTCGGCGATGAGACCGTTGATGCCGATCTGGCGCCAGGTCAGTTCCTGGCCGTCCGGGAACTTGCGGTTACCCGGAACCGACTCGCGGCCCAGGCGCTCCTCGAACGGCGACAGGTCATCCACGGCAACACACCAGCCCATCCAGCCGCCGCCGCACTCGGAGCGCTGGCGCACGGCCTGGCCGAACGGAGCCTTGTCCGACGCCGGATGGTTCAGTGCCTCGACCACCTCGACGTATTGGTGGTTGGCCAGGGGCAGAATCATGTTGCGGGTGCCGAAACGCGGATGTACGCCGCCCTTGACGAAGTCGGCTCCCAGAGCGGAGGCGATCCTCTCAGTCGTGGCCAAGAGACCGTCGGATTCACAGGCATAAGATACATGGTCCAAGCGCATGCGGCCCATAATTGCACGTTGTGACCGACCTCTCGACCAAGGTAACCCTAACTGCGGCTTTTGGTCGATTTTGAGCCGCGGAACTGGACAATCTCCTTCCGGCGGAGGCCGCAGGAGCTGACGCTCCACACCGATGAAACGCAGGGAAATGAACCGTCACAGAGGTTGCGGGCTCCGGGGTTATCCGTTTTCATAGGGGGATAGGTCATGAGTGCCAGCAGATAGCCCCGGCTTGCTGGCCGGCAACCCTCCAACCGCGGTGGGGTGCCCCGGGTGAAGACCTGGCTGCACGTCAAAAGGACGTGCGGCAAGCGCGGGTCACACGTGGCTGCCGGCTCTTTTCCGGCTAGAAGTCTCGGTGCGGCCCCTGGTTACAAGGGAGCACTCCATGTCAGGAAACTGGTCGTTCGAAACCCGGCAGATCCATGTGGGACAGGAGCCCGACGCCGTCACCGGCGCCCGTGCCCTGCCGATCTACCAAACAACGTCATTCGTGTTCCCCAGCGCCGAGGCGGCGGCCAACCGGTTTGCGCTGGCCGAACTGGCGCCGATTTACACGCGCATCGGCAATCCCACCCAGGAAGCCGTAGAAAACCGGATCGCCTCCCTCGAAGGCGGTCTCGGTGCGCTGCTGCTCGCGTCGGGGCAGGCGGCTGAAACCTTCGCAATCCTCAACGTCGCGGAGGCCGGAGACCACATCGTGGCCAGCCCCAGCCTCTACGGCGGCACCTACAACCTCTTCAAGCACACGCTGAAGAAGTTCGGCATCGAGACCACCTTTGTGCAGGACCCGGACAACCTCGACCAGTGGCGCAGCGCCGTGCAGCCAAACACCAAGGCCTTCTTCGGTGAAGTGGTCTCCAACCCGCGCCAGGACGTCCTGGACATCGAGGGCATCAGCGCCGTCGCACATGAGGCCGGGGTGCCGCTGATCGTGGACAACACCCTGTCCACCCCGTACCTGATCCGGCCCATTGAGTGGGGAGCGGACATCGTGGTGCATTCGGCCACGAAGTACCTGGGCGGCCACGGCACCTCCATCGCCGGCGCCATTGTCGATTCGGGCAACTTCGACTTCGGTGCTGATCCGGAGAAGTTCCCGGGCTTCAACACTCCGGATGAGAGCTACAACGGACTGGTGTACGCCCGCGACCTCGGCGCCAACGGCGTCCTGGGCGCCAACCTCGCCTACATCCTCAAGGCCCGGGTGCAGCTGCTCCGCGACCTGGGCTCCGCGGTGTCGCCGTTCAACGCGTTCCTCATTGCCCAGGGGCTGGAGACGCTGAGCCTGCGGGTGGAGCGCCATGTGGCCAACGCCGTCGCCGTCGCCAACTGGCTCGAAGCGCACGACGACGTCATCTCCGTCGCCTACGCGGGCCTGGAATCCAGTCCGTGGTTTGAGCGCGGCCGCAAGTATGGTCCCCGCGGCACCGGCGCCATTGTCTCCTTCGACATCACCGGCGGCATCGAGGCGGGGAAACGCTTTGTGGATGCCCTGGAACTGCATTCCCATGTGGCAAACGTGGGCGACGTCCGGTCCCTGGTGATCCACCCGGCGTCGACCACGCACAGCCAGCTCGGCGCCGAAGCCCAGCTTGCAGCGGGGGTCAGCCCGGGGCTGGTCCGGCTGTCCGTGGGCATCGAGCACATTGACGACATCATTGCCGACCTCGACGCCGGTTTCCGCGCCGCCAAGGGAGCGTAGGGATTCGCGTGAGCCTGCCGTCCACGGTGCCGCAGCACCCCGCCCCCGCCTGGGACGGGGTGCTGCGGCATGCCCAAATCGGCAGCCTCGAACTTGAAACCGGCGGCCGCCTGCCGCAGGTGTCCCTCGCCTATGAAACGTGGGGGACCCTTAACGAGGACGGCTCCAACGCGGTCCTGGTGGCCCATGCCCTCACTGGCAGCACCCATGTTGCCCGGGGCAGCAGCGACGAGGACGGATGGTGGGACGCCCTCGTGGGTCCCGGGAAAACCGTGGACACCAACCGGTTCTTCGTTGTCTCGATCAACATGCTCGGCGGCTGCTATGGCTCCACCGGACCGTCCTCGAATGATCCCGAAGGACTGCCCTGGGGCTCGCGCTTCCCGTTTGTCACGATCCGGGACTCGGTCCGCGCTGAGGCCCGGCTGGCGGATCTGCTGGGGATCCGGGCCTGGCACACGGTGCTGGGCGGATCGCTCGGCGGAGCGCGGGCCCTGGAATGGGCGGTCACGGAACCCGGCCGGGTGCAGCGCTGCGCCGTGATCGCCTGCACCGCAGCCAGTTCGGCCGAGCAGATCGCCTTTGGCCAGGCGCAGCTTGAGGCCATCCGGCTGGATCCGCACTTCAACGGCGGGGACTACTACAACGGAACCGCTCCGACCGCCGGTCTGGGGCTGGCGCGGAGGATTGCGCACATCACCTACCGCTCCGAGGCGGAACTGGAATACCGGTTTGGGAACGCACCCCAGCAGCAGGAGGATCCGCTGGGATCGGCCCTGTCGGCGGAGCGCGGCCGTTACGCGGTGGAGAGCTATCTGGATCATCAGGCCCGGAAACTGGTGCAGCGTTTTGACGCAAACAGCTACCTGGTGCTGACCGAAGCCCTGATGAGCCACGACGTCACGCGCAGCCGGGGATCGCTGCAGGAAGCCCTGTCCGGAGTTACGGCCGAGTTCTTCATTGCCGCCGTCGATTCGGACCGGCTCTACTTCCCGCAGCAGTCCGAGGTCCTGGCTGCGGCGCTTCCCGGCGGCGTCCGGGTGCACACCATCAGCGCACCCATCGGCCACGACGGATTCCTGACCGATGTTGAGCAGCTCGGACGGCCGCTGCGGAAACTTTTCTTCAGCTAGGAAATGAGCGCCAGCTGGTCCGCCACTACCCGTCCTGCGCGGAGCACCGTGCGGTCGGTGCCGCGGTCCATCACCGCAGAGGTGAGCGTTTCGCCGTCGACAAGCAGCAGATCCGCAGGATCGCCGGCATCAAGGCCGGGGCGGTGGGCGGTGTCCTTGAGCCGGACGGCGGACGGATCCAGGATGCTTGCCCCGCCCACCGTGGCGATGGCCAGGCAGTGCCCGATCAGTTCGTCCTGCCGGAAGCCCTGAGTGAAGGCCAGCTGCCAGGTCCGGTCCAGCATGTCCGCGTTTCCGTACGGGGACCAGTAATCGCGCTGGCCGTCCTCGCCCAGCCCGAAACGGACGCCGCCTTCGGCCAGTCGGGTTAGCGGCAGCTGGCCTGACACTGCCGGAGCCACGGAGGTCAGGGAGACATCCAGCTCGCCAAAGGCCTCCATGAGCCGGCTGGTGGTTGCTTCGTTGACGCTGCCCAGCTGGTAGGCGTGGGACAGTGTGACCCTGCCCTGCATCCCCAGGGCACGGGTTCGCTCCAGCACCAGATCCGCGCTGAACACACCGAGGTCCCCGGGCTCGTGCAGGTGGATGTCGAGGGGCACCTGGTACTTTTCCGCAAGACCGAAAACGAGATCCAGGTGCCGGGCCGGATCGCGGTCCAGGCTGCAGGGATCAATGCCGCCGACGACGTCGGCGCCGGCTTTCAGCGCCTCCTCCAGCAGCTCCACCGACCCTTTTTCCCGGAGCAGCCCGGCCTGCGGAAACGCCACGATCTGAACGGCGGCCCGGTCCCTGAAGGTTTCCCGGGCAGCGGCCACGGCCTCGAAGCGTTCCAGCCGGCAGTCCACATCGACCTGGGCAAACGAGCGCACCCGGGTGGTGCCCCGGGCGATCATCCGCCCCAGCGTCTCGTTGACCCGCTCCTGCAGGGACACCTCCGCGGTGCGCCAGTTGCGGCGGTCGTTCAGCATCATTTCCCACACGCCGGGGCCGCCGGTGTGTTCGCGGAAGGGCAGGCCAATCCGGGTCGAGTCCAGATGTACGTGCGCGTCGGTGAAGGCGGGCAGCAGCAGGCGTCCGCGGCCCTCCACCACGGTGGCGCCCGTTTCAGGCAACGCGGGGGAGCCGGCGCCGGACGAACCTGCGGTGCCGGCGCCGGCGGCGGGCTGATGCGGCGCAACGGCGGTGATGGTGCCGTCCGTCAGTGTGACGTCGCTGAGGGCGCGGCCCCACGGGCGGACGGCGCGGATCAGGGTGGTGGTCAAGGGATCTCCTTCGCTGGATGGCGGCGTCGGCAGCTGATCTGGTGCCGACGGTGCCTGCTCTCTTCACCAACGTAGGGCACGGCCGGGGCAGGCTCCTGCTCATGACGCGGTGCAGGCCGCCGTCAGTACACGGTTTCCCTTGCCAAGAAGCCGCGGACATGGAAGAACAAAACCATGGGCGATCAAATTCGGGTTGCGGCACAGGCGCGGTGCTCGCCGGAACAGCTGTGGCAGGCGTTGGTGGATCACCGGGCGGCGTGGTGGCCGGAGATGGACTTTACCGCCAGTCCCGGCGCTCCGCTGACGGAGCGGTTTAGCGCGCAAGACAGCGACGGCAGCGACGGCGGAGGCGGAGGCGACGGCGGCAGCGGCGAAGGCGGCTCCGGAAGCGGCGACGGCGGCGACGGCGGCGACAGTGACGGCCGCAGCGGCTCCGGAACCCGTGCCACGGGAACGGTGCTGGCCGTGGCCCGGGAGCGGCTGCTGTCTTTCCGCTGGACGATGCCCGGCTGGAACAGCCATACGATTGTGAGTTTCACGCTGGATGCCGGGGCTGGGCCTGATGCGGAAGCGGATTACACCGACGTCGTCGTGACTGAGAGCGGACTGGGGAGCCTCACCGACGGAGCTGAGGTGGCCCGGACCCATACCGGGGACTGGAGCGATCATCTGGCCACCCTCATTCGACTGGCCGAGAAAGGGTCCCCCGCCTGACGCTGCCGGGGCGGGCGCGGTGCTAGCCTTTCCGGCATGACGGATCAGAGGGGCGACGGCCAGGACAAGAGGGTTTCGGGTGCCCGCCGGAGCACGGGTTCCGCCGCTGGCCGCGCCCGGAACCTGTTCCTGCTGATGTGGATGCCGGCTGCGGCGCTCCTGCTGGTCCTGTCCGGTGTCCTGCTCCTGGCCCAGGGGCCGGGACCCACGGAGATCAGCTGGGTTGCCTATACCCCGCTGCCGGAGGAAGGGCTGCCCGACGGCGTGATGCTGTTCAGCCGCGGAATGCGGGCGGGTGCGCTGCTGGTGCTGGCGGGAGCCGTGCTGTTTGCCTTCTGGGGCGGACTGCAGGCCGGAAACCGCCGCAGGCCGCGCGGCAGGCGCTCCTAGTCCGCCGAACCCGGCGGCATGCCCGAACCGCCAAAGATGGGACCGGCCAAGGGACGCTTGGCGGCAATGCCGTCCCCGGAGGACCGGTGCCGCACCCGGCGCACCACCCACGGCATGAAGTACTCCCGCGCCCAGGTCAGGTCCTCCGTGCGGGCCGTCCGCCAGCTCTTGGCCGGCAGCGGCTTGGGATCCAGCGGTTCCAGGGTGTGGGGCACGGCCAGGGTGTCCAGCACCATGGCGGCGATGGTGTGGTGGCCCAGGGGCGAAAAGTGCAGCCGGTCCGGCGCCCACATGTCACGGGCTCTCAGCTCGCGCAGCGCCCACATGTCAGCGATGATGACGTCGCGGCGCGCGGCAATGGTCCGCAGGTTTTCGTTGTACACGGCCACCCGTCCCCGAACGCTGCCCAGCACGGGGGTGGTGCCCAGATCCGGGCCGGTAAAGAGCACCACGGTTGCGCCGCTGCCGCTCAGGCGTGCGATGGCCGCGTCCATTTTTTCGGCCAGCTTATCCGGATCGCCCCCGGGGCGGATGACGTCATTTCCACCGGCGCAGATGGTGACAAGGTCAGGTTTCAGGTCCAACGCGGGCTGCAGCTGCTCACCAATGATCTGGTCCAGCAGCCGGCCCCGGATTGCAAGGTTGGCGTAGGCAAAGTTGTCAGTGTCGCGCGCCAGTTCCTCAGCGACACGGTCCGCCCAGCCGCGGTGCCCGCCCGGGCTGTCCGGATTGGGGTCGCCGATCCCTTCGGTGAAGGAATCGCCGATGGCAACATAACGGGTCCAGGGCTGCACCGGATGCTCGTCGGCTGCGGGCACGGCGTCGGGGGACGCCGGGGAGGGGGAAGAGCTGTCCGGGGGCATCGAAGGAGAAGTCACCGCTCCATCCTGCCAAGGAGGGGGACGGCTACGCGACCGTAGGTTCGGGAACCGGCCGTGCCAAAATGAATATCATGCCTACAACAGCTCCCTGGAACCCCACCGTCCTTTGGTCCAAACCGGAAGCCGAGCGTGAAGGAACGCCGCTGCTGGTGCTCTTTCACGGCTACCTCGCCAACGAGGAAGACCTGATGGGCCTGGCGGATTATCTGCCCTCCGAGTTCACCATTGCCTCGGTGCGCGCACCCCAGGCGCAGGGTCCGGGCTACACCTGGTTCCCGCTGATGAATGAACCGGATTTTTCCGTGCAGCGCGTCGTGGATGCTGTGAGCGATGTCTCGGACTGGCTGGACGGCATCAAGGGCGCGCACAGCAGTGTGTCGCTGCTGGGCTTCTCGATGGGCATGGCCGTGGCGAGCACCCTGCTGCGCCACCGGCCCGCGGACTTCGCCGCCGTCGTCGGGCTCTCCGGTTTTGTGGTGCCTTCGGACGGCAACCCGTTCTTCAAGGACGAGGAACTGACCGCCGGTCAGGTGCCGTTTTTCTGGGGCCGGGACCAGGCCGATCCGGTGATTGATGCGCCGCGGATCGAGTTCACGCACGCCTGGCTCAATGAGCACACCGCGCTGACAAAGATTCTCTACTCCAACATGGGACACGGAATCAACATGCAGGAACTCGGACACGTGAAGGAGTTTCTCACCCACTTGGTGCTCAAGGCCTGAGGCGGACATCAAGGAGGACCAGCTCCCGGTGGAGCTGGTCCTCTTTGGCGGAGGGACTAGCCCTCTTGAACGATGCGGATCGCTTCACCGTTAACGGAAACGACGTCGCCCGGGTGCAGCTGGCGGCCGCGGCGCTCTTCGATCGCGTCGTTGACTTTCACCAGGCCGTCTTCGATCAGCTGTTTAGCCTGGATGCCGTCCTCGGCGAGGCTGGCAAGCTTCAGCAGCTGCCCCAGACGGATCATGTCATCGCGGATGGGAAGGTCTTGGGGGTCAGTGGAACTCATACCTCCATTCTGCCCGAAATTGTCCGCCATCAATGCCGGAAGAAGCGAAGCTCTGCCGTAGGGTTGGTCCGTGCCAAACGCTGTGCGATTCAATCCCCTGATCGGTCTTCCCCTTGCCATTGTTGCCGGAGCAGCGATGCCCGTGCAGTCCCGGGTCAACGGTGCCCTCGGGGCCAAATTGGAGGACGGGCTGGCCGCAGCGCTGGTCAGCTTCTCGGTGGGGCTCGTGGTCATGATCCTCATTTCGGCCGTTCTGCCGCGCGGCCGTGCCGGTGCCGCCCAGCTGTTGCCGGCGCTGCGCGAACGCCGGTTCCCGCGCTACTACGTGCTGGCCGGAGCCATCGGCGGCTACTTTGTGCTCTCCCAAACCCTGACCGTCGCCGTGCTCGGGGTCGCCGTCTTCACGGTGGCCGCAGTGGCCGGCCAAACGCTGACCGGCCTGGTGGTGGACCGGCTGGGCATTGGTCCGGCCGGGAAAAAAGCACTCACCGTGATGCGCGTGGTGGGCGCCGTGCTGACGATCGCCGCCGTCGCCTGGGCCGTGAGCCCGAAGCTTGCGGGCACGTCCGCGGCTGCCGACCTGCTGCTCCCGGTGCTGCTGCCCCTGACGGCGGGCATGCTGATGAGCTTCCAGCAGGCCATGAACGGAACCACCGGCATGCACTACGGAACCCCGATCACCGCAACGCTGGTCAACTTCATTATCGGCACCAGCGTGCTGGGCCTGATGTGGCTGGTCAAGGTGGCGGTCTCCGGCGTTGGCCAGCCGCTTCCGGGGGAGTGGTACCTGTATCTGGGCGGGCCGATGGGCTGCATCTTCATCGGGCTGAGCGCGCTCCTGGTGCGCAGCCTGGGCGTGCTGCTGACCAGTCTGGGCCTGATCGGGGGCCAGCTTATTGGTTCCCTGCTGCTGGACATCTTTCTTCCCGCGCCGGGCAGCGTGGTTGTAGCGGCCACCGTGCTGGGGACCCTGCTGACCCTGGTGGCCATCGTGGTGGCCACGCTGCCGTGGAACATGCCCGGGCTGCTCCGCCGCCGCTGAGCCGTTCCGCCGCCGCTTAGCCGTTCCGGCGCCGCTAAGACGCCCCGACTACCGCAGCGGCGCACCACAGCCGGGCCGGTAGCGGCGTTTGGGCTCCCTCGCCTTAAGCTGGTAGTTGTAGCTTTTGCCCTCCGTCAGTCCCTCGCCGCGCAACCCGCCGGCGCAAACTGCGGACGGGACCATGAGCGGACCGCACCCAGCGGCCCTGTAAACACGAAAGAACGGCGGTACCATTCCATGGCTTCGACCAAATCCAAGCTGGATCCGATCATCTCCCTCGCCAAGCGCCGGGGGTTCGTCTTCCAGTCGGGCGAGATTTACGGCGGCTCCCGGTCCGCATGGGATTACGGCCCCCTTGGCGTCGAGCTCAAGGAAAACATCAAGAAGCAGTGGTGGCAGCACATGGTCCGCGGGCGCGACGACGTCGTCGGGCTGGATTCCGCCGTCATCCTGCCTCGCCAGGTGTGGGAGGCCTCCGGCCACGTTGAGGTCTTCTCCGATCCGCTGGTGGAGTGCCTGAGCTGCCACAAGCGTTACCGCGCCGACCACCTCGAAGAGGCCTACGAGGAAAAGAAGGGCCACGCACCCGAAAACGGCCTGGCCGACATTGCCTGCGTCAACTGCGGCACCAAGGGCCAGTGGACCGAGCCGCAGGAATTCTCCGGCCTGCTCAAGACCTTCCTGGGTCCGGTCGCCAATGAAGAGGGCATGCACTACCTGCGCCCGGAAACCGCGCAGGGTATCTTCGTGAACTTCAACAACGTGCTGACCACCTCCCGCAAGAAGCCGCCGTTCGGCATCGGCCAGATCGGCAAGAGCTTCCGCAACGAAATCACGCCGGGTAACTTCATCTTCCGCACCCGCGAGTTCGAGCAGATGGAAATGGAATTCTTCGTCGAGCCGGGCACCGATGAGGAATGGCACAAGTACTGGATCGAAAACCGGTTCAACTGGTACACCCAGCTGGGCATCGATCCAGAGAACCTGCGCCTGTTTGAACACCCGAAGGAAAAGCTGAGCCACTACTCCAAGGGCACCACCGACGTCGAATACCGCTTCGGTTTCGCCGGCTCCGAGTGGGGCGAGCTGGAAGGCATTGCCAACCGCACCGACTTTGACCTGGGCACGCACTCCAAGCACTCCGGCACCGACCTGAGCTACTTCAACCAGGCCACCAACGAGCGCTTCACCCCGTACGTGATTGAGCCCGCCGCCGGCCTGACCCGTTCCTTCATGGCGTTCCTGGTGGACTCCTACACCGAGGACGAGGCCCCCAACGCCAAGGGCGGCGTCGACAAGCGCACCGTCCTGAAGCTGGATCCGCGCCTGGCCCCGGTCAAGGCCGCCGTGCTGCCGCTGAGCCGCAACGAGGACCTGTCCCCGAAGGCCAAGGACCTGGCGGCACAGCTGCGCCGCAGTTGGAACATCGACTTCGACGACGCCGGCGCCATTGGCCGCCGATACCGCCGCCAGGACGAAATCGGCACCCCGTTCTGCATCACCGTGGACTTCGACACCCTCGAAGACCAGGCGGTCACCGTGCGCGAGCGTGACTCGATGGCCCAGGAGCGGGTGAGCCTGGACAAGGTTGAGGGCTACCTCGCCGAAAGGCTGATCGGCGCGTAATGGCCTTGACGTTCCGCGAATGGCGCGAAGATGACGACCTGGCCCTGAACCAGCTGTGGGGCGATCCGGAAACGGTGCAGTCCGGCCAGTTCCGGGCAGTCCTGCGGCCCTCGTCCAACGAGCCGTGGAGCCGCTGCATCGTGGCCGAAGACGACGGTATTCCGGTAGCTGCCGGCGTCGTTTACGAGACATCGCTGCACCCGGACCGGCTGTGGGTTTACGTGGAAGTGGCCCGGGAAAACCGGCGCGCCGGCCTCGGATCCACGCTGCTGGCGATGCTGCGGAGGGAAGCCGAAGCGGCGCCGTCGGGCGTTACCGCCATGCGCGCGAAGGTGGAGCCGGGAACCTCCGGTGCTGCCTTCGCCGAGGCTGCCGGTTTCTCCCGGATCCAGCGGTCCCGCGTGGTTGTGGTGGAGCCCGGGCGGATCACCCTTCCGGTCTTCCAGGACGACGCCGGACCGCAGCTGGACGAGGCCGCCACCGGCTCGGTGGAACTGACCCAGGCCGTGGTGGAGTTCTACAACGCCGTGCACGGCTGGGACCGGTCGGAGATGACGCTCGGACGGGCGCAGCAGATGCTGCTCAACGACGCCACCGGCGCCGCCGGAGCGGTGGTCCTGCGCGATGCGCCCAAGTCACAGGGCGGCAAGATCGCTGCCTTCGCCGTGAGCTATACGCAGAACCGCACGGATGAGCCGGCCGACGTGTTCCTTGGCTATGATCCTTCGCTGGAACAGTCGGAACAGGAGGCGGCGCTCGAATCGCTGCTGGCCCTGCTGACCTATCAGTATCCGATCCAGCTGGAGGTGGACGAATCCATGAAACCGGTGGCCCGGATCATCCAGGCCCTGCTGGAAAAGGGTGCCGCCCGCGAAGTTGGGCCGGCCACGGAGATCGTCAGCACGTAGGTCCTTCGGTCGCCTGGCTCTTAAGGCTGTGGATGACGGACAGCTGCGGCTGCGTGATTTGCGACGGCGGCGGGTGCGGGTTCCTTTGGGGGATTCAGCGCCCGCCGTCGTCGGCGTTTATGCGGGCGTTTCATCCGTCCGGCTCCTGCTGCCGGCACTGCTGGCGGATCTCTCGCACAGATCACGGGCAATCAAAGAATCCTTTGTGCAGATCAGGGGACCAAAACCCCGAATTTCGAGGTTTTGAGCCCGCTATCTGCACGAGAGATGCCGGGATACCCCGCTATCTGTACGAGAGATGCCGGGATACCCCGTTATCTGCACGAGAGATGCCGGGATGCCCCGTTATCTGCACGATGGATCGGTGGAGAACCCGGCGGTCGGACGTAAATAAGGCCCGGCCCCTGACTTCCCGGCCCCTGACTTCCCGGCCTGACAGGCCTGACAGCCCGGCCGGCCGCACAGTTTTTGGGACATTGGCGCCGGGCTTGGGACAATGATGCCGACCGTGTTTCCTGCATCCGTATTATCCGGGCTGCAGCGCCCTGCCACCGCCAAAGGACCCCATGGGACACAGCCATTCCCCGCACTCCGATGAGCCGCCGTCTCTGGTTGCCCTGGCCGCCCGACGTCGCGCCAACCTGCTGCTGACCGCCATCCTGGTGCCACTGGGTCTGCTGGCCGTGGTGGCAATGCTGTTGATGTGGCCCTCCGGGGACCGCTCCAGTGTCACCGTTGCCGATCCCTACGCCACTGCCGACGGAGTTACCTTCGACACCGGCAAGGTCCAGCGGGTCAGCCAGGAGGACTGCCCGTCCTCGGCCGCGCTTGTCGAAGCGGGGGGAACGGCCCAGCAGTGCCTGGTTGCCTACACGGTTCCCAACGCTGGGGGACCCACCATCCAAGTGGAAGTTCCGCCGGAGGTGGCCAAGGGTGATGCCATCGAGGCCGGAGACAGCATCCGCTACCTGAACCTGGAAGCCGTGATGCAGGACGGCGGGGGAGCCCCGCCCTATGTCTTCGTGGACTTCGTCCGGTCCGTGCCGATGGCGGCGCTGACCGTGCTGTATGCGGGAGTGGTCATCGCCGTCGCACGCTGGCGCGGACTGCGCGCACTGGTGGGGCTGGCCGGAGCCTACGCGGTGCTGGCCGGCTTCATCCTGCCCGGGCTGGTGGAGGGGCAGCCGCCGCTGCTGCTCGGACTGGTGGGGTCCAGCGTGATCATGTTCGGGGTGCTGTACTTTGCCCACGGCTTCACGGCCCGGACCTCCACAGCACTGCTGGGGACACTGTTCGGGCTGTCGATCACCGCGTGCCTGGCGGCGTGGGCCACCGACGCCGCGCACCTGGTGGGGGTCGACGACGAAAATGCGTACACGCTCATCAACTCGTCCGAGAGCATATCGGTCTCGGGCATCATCCTCTGCGGGTTGATCATCTCCGGCCTGGGTGTGCTCAATGACGTCACCATCACCCAGTCCTCCGCCGTCTGGGAAATGTACGAACTGGCTCCCGGCGCCAGCGCGAAGCGGCTCTTTTCCGGCGCGATGCGGGTGGGCCGGGACCACATTGCCTCCACCGTCTACACCATTGCCTTCGCCTACGCCGGGGCGGCCCTGCCGGTGCTCATCCTGGTCTCGCTCTACGACAGGCCCCTGCTGGACAGCCTCACCGGCGGGGAGCTGGCCGAGGAAGTCATCCGCACGCTGGTTGGCTCCGTGGGGTTGGTGCTCGCCATCCCGGTAACCACGGCCATTGCCGTGCTGGTGGTCAAAGCCGTCGGGATCAAGGCGGCTCCGGGTGCGCCGGGACTTCCGGACACCCGGGAAAGCCGGCTCGTCGAAGCTGGCAATGAGGCCGGAGCGGCCGGCAGCGCAGTTCCTGCCACCGGCGCCGAGCCCGCCACTGCCGGAGCCGATGCTGTCTCCGGCGCCGAGCCCGCCACTGCGGGTTCCGCCGGACAACCGTCCGACAGCGGTATCGCCGCCTCCGGCCTGCCGACCCGCCGCTCACTGCGGAACCGGCCATAGGAGCGTTGGCCCGGGCACCGTTTCGGCTTGACCACGGCGGCTTAACGACGACGGCGCCGGGCCCCGGGAAGGGGACCGGCGCCATAGTTGTCCGCACGCTCAGGCGGGCAGCCCTAGCCAGTCAGCTGGCCGGAAAGCGTGAACATCACCGAATCGGCAACTTCCGCCAGTGAACGGTCGGGGCTGAAGACCAGCCACTCAATGCCGCCCACCAGGACCGCGCCGAAGATGGTGCCGGCCACCAGCTCGGCATCCCTGCGCTCGGGATGCGCCTGCCGGATCACTTCCACCAGCTCCGCCAATGCCTCGCGGCGCACCAGCTGCAGCGGGGTCTGCCAGGACCTGTCGGTCCGGAAAATCTCCGCGGCAATCAGTTTGGCCAGCGGCTGGTTGCCGGAAATGGCCTCCAACATGGCGTTCACCATGGCACTAAGCGCTGCGGCACCGGTCTTGTCATCACGGGCCGAGCGCAGCGTTTCGGCAAGGGAACCAACGCCGTCAAGCAGCAGCTGTTCAAACAACTTGTCCTTGGAGGAGAAGTTGTAATATACGCTGCCCTTGGCAACGCCGGCACGTACGGCCACGTCCTCCATGGTGGTGCCGGTGATCCCGTTCAGGGACGCCAGCTCCAAGGCGGCATCGAGGATTGACCGCTTGGTGCCTGATACGCGTGGCATCGAATGTTGTCCTTTGTTGAGCGTTGGTTCCCTTTGATCTTAGAGGTGCAGCTCCGGATGCAGCCGCTTGATCGTCCACATGCGCTGCCGGCCGGCTGTCACGGAGCTGATCACGATGCAGGCCAGGGCCAGGATGCCCAGGAAGGCGACGGCGATCCACATCCTCGCGTCCACCCCTCCGGTGATCAGGGCGCGGAGGCCGTTGACCACGTACGTGGCGGGCATGAACGGATGCAGTGCCTGGAAGAAGCCCGGGGTGGTTTCCACGGGGTAGGTTCCGCCGGAGGAGCTGAGCTGGAGCATCAGCAGGACCAGTGAGGCAACCCGGCCGGCCGCCGTGCCGAGCACGATGATCAGCATCTGCTGCAGGGCCAGGAAGGCGATAGTGGTCAGGTACAGGAACGCACCGGTGCCGATGAGGTAGGCGGGATGGATGTCCAGACCCCAGACGAGGACGGCCATCATGATGATCACCTGGCCGAGCCCGATGGCCAGTGCCGGCACGAGTCCGGTGGCCAGGGCGCGGAATCCGGAAACACCGGCGGCCAGGGCACGTGTCGGCAGGGCACGCAGCAGCAGCCACGTGATCAGTGCGCCCACAAAGGTGGCCAGGGCCAGGAAGAAGGGAGCAAACCCTTCACCGAAGCTGGCTGCCTCCGTGGAGTACTCGGCGTCCAGCTCCACCGGATTGGCGGCGACTGAGGCTTTGGTATCGATCAGGTCGCCGGAATCCTGCGGCAGCGCGGCGCTGCCTTCGGTCAGGGCGTCGGCCAGCGTATGGCTGCCCGCGGAGAGTTCTTCTGCCCCTGCGGAAAGCGTGGTGCCGCCGTCGCGCAGTTCTCCCGCGCCGGCGGCGAGGTCATTCGTGCCGCCGCTGAGCGTGTTGGCACCGGCGGCAAGTTCTCCGGCCCCGGCTTCGGCGCTGTGCGCGCCGGCATCGACTTGGGCGGCACCGGAGGCGAGGTCTGCTGCACCGGCGGAAAGCTGGGCTGCACCGGCTGCGGCGGACTGTGCTCCGGTGGCTACTTCACCGGCTCCGGCGGCGAGCGTGGAGCTGCCCGCTGCGAGCTGCCCGGTTCCCGCTGCGGCATCGGAGATGCCCGACTGGAGCGCGGCGTTCCCCGCAGACACCTGCTGGGCACCTGCGGCCAGCGGCTGGAGCTGGGCGAGGAGGGGGTTCTGCGGATCGGCGGCCTGGAGACCGGCAACCACCTGGTCCAGTCCGGTGGAAACCTGCGATGCACCGGCGGTCAGGGTCTCGGCCTGGGGAACAGCTGCAGTGAGTTTCTCTGAGAGCGTTCCGAGGTTGGTGTTCAGTGTGGCCGCACCGGAGGCGACGCTGCCGGCGCCCTCGGACAGGGTGGCGGTTCCGGCGGCGAGTGAGCCCGCTCCGGTGGACAGGTCATTGCTGCCCGCCGCCAGTGAAGACGTTCCTGCGGACAGTGTGGAGAGTCCGGAGGCCAGCTCGCCGGCGCCGGAGGAGAGCTTGAGTGCTCCGTCCTGGAGGGTAACGGTTCCGGAGGCGAGGCTGTCCAGGCCGGTTACAAGCTGACCGGCACCGTCCACCGCCGAGTCAATGCCCGTGCTCAGTTTGGTCGCGCCGTCGGCGGCGTCGCGGAGCCCGCTGCCGGCGTCGTTCAGGCCGACCAGCAGGGTGGAGGCCACCTGCCCGCCGAGCTCCGAGGAGACCGCCGCCTGTACCTGGGCCATGGCCTGCTTGCCGAGGACACCGGCCAGGAAGTTGTTGGAGTCGTTGTACGTCGCGTTCAGCCGGGCCGGGACGGGGTTGTCCGTGCCGACGGACACGGCGTTGGCAGAGAAGTCCTCAGGGATGGTGAGGGAGAGGTAGTAGGTGCCGTCCTCAACACCCTGCGCCGCATCGTCGGCGTCAGTGGCGTGCCAGTCGAGGTCCGCTCCGTCCAGTAGCTTGTCCACCAGCTCATCGCCCGCGTTGAGAGGTTCGCCGTCCTTTGTGGTGCCGGCGTCTTCGTTGACCAGGGCCACGGAGAGTCCGTCCACGTGCTTGTCCGGGGAGTCGAAGGCCCACAGGTACAGCGCACCGTAGATCAGGGGAATGAAGAGCATCACCACGACGGCGATCTTCGGCAGCGTGCCACGGCGGAACCGCGCCAGCTCGGTGCCGGGTGAAAACAGAGCAAACATCAGTTGGTCTCCTGTGCGAGCAGCAGCGCGGATGGCTGGGGGTCAAGGCCCTCCCACAGGCCGGTTTCAAGGGAAGCGGCACCGACGACGACGGTGGTGCCGGAGGCTGCAATTGCAGCGAGGCGCTCCCAGACCAGACGGCGGGCGTCCGCGCTGTGCACCTGTTCGATGTCATCAACAAAGAGGATGTTCGGTTCGCTGAGCATGGCCAGGGACAGGCGCAGGAGGAAGTGCTCAGCCTCGCCGAGGTTCCAGATCACGGTGGACGCGGCGGGAACTTCGGCGTCGCCAAAGACCGGTGCGCAGGCGCGGGTGACCTGCCGGTCGGTGGGCTTGCCGAGGAAGGAGAACCAGGGAGCCAGCCAGGCGAGGCGTTCCCGGACCGCCTGCCCAACGGTGACGCTCGGCTCGAGGCTGTCGATGTCCGTGAAGCCGGCGATGGCCGTACGCTTCTGGACCTCCCGGGCGTTCCGGGGGAGGGCATGGCCCAGGACCTCAAGGTCGCCGTTTTCAGCCTTCATCCGGCCCGCCAGTGTAAGGAGCAGGCTGGTGCGGCCGCTTCCCGCCGGGCCGTAAAGGACATTGAGGGGGCCGTCGACGTCGAAGCTCAGCGGGCCGTAGACGGGACCCCGGGCGGCGGTCAGGCTGAGGCCTTCCGCTGTAATAACCGGTTGCACAGGTGCCTTTCAGGGAATCCGGGAGAATCCCGGTGAGGACCGGTCAGGAGCTATTTGTACTGACCAGTCAGTTTAATCTGACCAGTCAGTCTAACACTGTCGCTGGCGATCATGAGCCGGCTGTCGATCCGGCTTCGCCGCCGGGACGGGAAGGGGTTGGGACGGGGGAGGGAGTTTGCGGCGAGGCTGCGGCTATGCCGTGCCGGTTCCTCCGGGCATCCTTCAGGCAGATCAGAGGGTTTCCCTGGAATCTCTAGTGCAGATAACGGGGCTTCCCGGAATCGTTCGTGCAGATCGGGGGATACCCGGCATCCTTCGTGCAGATCAGGGGGATACTCAGCATCCTTCGTGCAGATCAGGGGCCTTCCGGAAATCTATAGTGCAGATCAGGGGCTCAAACTGCCCGAAAACCGGCTTTTGAGCCCGTTATCTGCACGAAGGATTCTCCGTAGTCCCGTTATCTGCACGATGGATCGGATCTGGAAGCCTGAAGGGCCGCTATCTGCACGAGAGAAGGCTGTCCGGATGTGAAACCCACGCAACCTTCCCCGCCAGCGGCATCCCGTGCGGCATTATCCCCAAGGAAGCTCCCCGGGAAGCCCTCAAAGCAGCTCCAACGGTGAGGCCAAGGACACTCATAAGGCCAAACCAAAACGGCCCGTGGACGCGGAACCCACAACCGCAGCAGGATTTGCACCGGCTTGAGAGAATGGGGGTGTGACTGTTTCATCCCCAGAACTCAAGCTCGAGCTGCCCCCGCTGCAGCTGGGTCCCATCACCGTGGACACGCCGGTAATCCTGGCTCCCATGGCCGGCATTACCAACAAGGCCTTCCGCCGCCTGTGCCGCGAATACGGCGGCGGCCTGTACGTGACGGAAATGGTCACCTCCCGCGCCCTCGTGGAGCGCTCGCCGGAATCGCTGCGCATCATCGAGCACGACGACGACGAGAAGGTCCGCTCCGTCCAGCTGTACGGCGTGGACCCGGTGACCGTCGGTGCAGCCATCCGCATCCTTGTGGAGGAAGACCGCGCCGACCACATTGACCTGAACTTCGGCTGCCCCGTTCCGAAGGTCACCCGCAAGGGCGGCGGCTCGGCCCTGCCCTGGAAGCTGGACCTGTTCAAGGCCATCGTGCAGACCGCGGTGAAGGAAGCCTCCAAGGGCAACATCCCGCTGACCATCAAGATGCGCAAGGGCATCGACGAGGACCACCTGACCTTCCTGGACGCCGGCCGGATCGCCCGCGACTCGGGCGTCGCCGCCGTCGCCCTGCACGGCCGCACCGCCTCCCAGTTCTACTCCGGCAAAGCCGACTGGTCCGCCATCGCCGAACTGCGCGAAGCGCTGCCGGACATCCCGGTCCTGGGCAACGGCGACATCTGGTCCGCCGAGGACGCCATCGCCATGGTGCGCGAAACCGGCGTCGACGGCGTCGTCATCGGCCGCGGCTGCCAGGGCCGGCCCTGGCTCTTCGGGGACCTGCAGGCCGCCTTCGAAGGCAGCGACCTGCGGCACCGCCCGGGCCTGAAGGAAGTGTCTGACAGTGTGTACCGCCACGCCGAACTGCTGGTGGAAACCTTCGGCGGCGAAATGATGGCCCTGCGCGACATCCGCAAGCACATGGCCTGGTACTTCAAGGGCTACGTGGTGGGCGGAGACCTGCGGGCCCAGCTGGCCACCGTGCCCACGCTTGAAGTCCTGCGCGAACTGCTGGACCAGCTGGATCCCGAGGCGCCGTACCCCGGTGCCGACGCCGAAGGCCCCCGCGGGCGCGCCGGATCCCCCAAGAAGACCGCACTGCCGGAAAACTGGCTGGAATCGCGGGAGCTCAACGCCGCGCAGAAGTCAGTCATTTCCGCAGCCGAACTCAACATTTCAGGTGGCTAGACACCCATGACCTTTCCGCAGGCTTTCCAAACCGCAGGCTATACCGATGTTGACCTTGCACGATGGGTCACCGAGCCTGCCAAGAACACCAACCGCACCCAGTTCGGCCGGGACCGGGCCCGCGTGCTGCACTCCTCGGCCCTGCGCCGGCTGGGCGCCAAGACGCAGGTCGTGGCTCCGGACACCGATGACTTTGTCCGGACCCGCCTGACGCACTCCCTGGAAGTGGCCCAGGTGGGGCGCGAGCTGGGCAACGCGCTGGGCTGCGATCCCGATGTCGTCGACGCCGCCTGCCTCTCGCACGACCTGGGACACCCGCCCTTCGGGCACAACGGCGAGACCGCGCTGAACGACATCGCCCACGCCATCGGCGGTTTTGAGGGCAACGCCCAGACCCTGCGGCTGCTGACCCGCCTTGAGCCCAAGATCATTGCGCCCGACGGCGGCCCCGCCGGCCTGAACCTGACCCGCGCCTCACTCGACGCCGCCACCAAGTACCCCTGGCCCATCGCGGACGCGCCGCTGGTCAATGGCCACCGCACCACCAAGTTCGGCGTGTACGAGGATGACCTGCCGGTGTTCACCTGGCTGCGCGACGGCGCCCCCGCCGGCCGCTCCTGCCTCGAGGCCCAAGTCATGGACCTCGCCGACGACATTTCCTACTCGGTCCACGACGTCGAGGACGCCATCGTTGCCGGGCACGTGCAGCTCAAGTGGCTGGACAACCCGGACCAGCGTGCCCGCGTGGTTGGCTACACGCAGCAGTGGTACCTGCCCGGCACCGACGGCGCGGCCATTGAGGATGCACTGAAGCGGCTTGAGTCCGATCCGGTGTGGGTCCGCGAATCCGACGGCAGCCGCAAGGCGATGGCCGCGCTGAAGGACATGACCAGCCAGCTGATCGGCCGGTTCTGCAACAGCGCGCTGGAGGCCACCCGCGGCATCTACGGCACCGATCCCCTCACGCGCTACGCCGAGATGGTGATCCCCGAGGAAACCAAGCTTGAAATCGCGGTCATGAAGGGCCTGGCCACCACGTTCGTGATGACCACCGATCAGCGCCAGCCCCTCTATGAACGGCAGCGCGAAATCCTCACCGCCCTGGTGGCGCAGCTCTCGGCCACGGGGGACCGGCACCTGGAGCCGATGTTCGCCGCCGACTGGCGCGAGGCGAACGACGACGGCGCGCGCCTGCGCGTGGTGGTGGACCAGGTGGCGTCCCTCACTGACGGATCGGCTCTGGCCCTGCACGAACGCCTGGTCGGCCCGGTTCCGGCGCTCTGGTAGGCGAACTAACTTCCTGATCCGTCCGTCAGTACGCACGAAACCGGACGTTTAGGACGGGAAGAATAGACTTGGTTGTATGGCCGGTCTGATTAAACGCGAAGATATTGACGAAGTACGCTCCCGCACCGACATCAAGGCCGTGATTGACGGCTACGTGACGCTGAAGTCCGCCGGCATCGGCTCCTACAAGGGCCTGTGCCCCTTCCACGATGAGCGCTCCCCGTCCTTCCACGTCCGGCCCCAGGTGGGGTCCTACCACTGCTTCGGCTGCGGCGAGAGCGGCGACGTCATCTCCTTCGTCCAGAAAATGGACCACGGCACCTTCTCCGAAACCGTGGAGAAGCTTGCGGCCCGGCTCGGCTACGAACTGCACTACGAGGACGGCGGCACCGGCCCGCGCCGCGAGGACGTGGGCAAGCGCCAGCGGCTCCTGGATGCCCATAAGATCGCCGCTGAATTCTTCGCAGCCCAGTTGCACACCCCGGGCGCGCAGGCAGCCCGGGATTTCCTGCAGGAACGCGGCTTCGATCCGGCCGCCGCGGCCCACTTCGGCGTCGGCTACGCCCCGCAGGGCTGGGACTCACTGCTCAAGCACCTCACGGACAAGGGGTTCACCCGCGACGAGCTGGCCGGCACCGGCATGTTCTCCACCGGCTCCGACGCCTCCCGTTTCTATGACCGCTTCCGCGGCCGCCTGATCTGGCCCATCCGCGACCTCACCGGCGCCGTGATCGGCTTCGGGGCGCGCAAGCTGTACGAGGATGACCAGGGCCCCAAATACCTGAACACCCCGGAGACCGCGCTCTACAAGAAGTCCCAGGTGCTCTACGGCATCGATCTGGCCAAGCGCTCGATCGCCAAGGACCGGCAGATCGTCGTCGTCGAAGGCTACACGGACGTGATGGCCTGCCACCTGGCCGGGATCACCACCGCCGTCGCGACCTGCGGCACCGCCTTCGGTGAGGATCACATCAAGATCGCCCGCCGCCTGCTGTCCGACGACGGCAGCGGGGGAGAGGTCATCTTCACCTTCGACGGCGACGCCGCAGGCCAGAAGGCCGCCCTGCGGGCGTTTGACCTTGATCAGCGCTTCACGGCGCAGACCTACGTCGCCGTCGACCCCGAGGGCATGGACCCCTGCGACATTCGGCAGAAGCACGGCGACACCGCGGTGGCCGAGCTGATCCGCTCCCGCCGTCCCCTGTTCGAATTCTCGATCCGCTCCACCCTGCGCAAGTTTGACCTCAACACCGTTGAGGGGCGGGTGCAGGCGCTCCGCGCGGCGGCACCGGTGGTGGCCGAGATCCGCGACCCCGCCATGCGCCCGGCCTACGCCCGCGAGCTCGCCGGCTGGCTGGGAACCGACGTCGACGACGTCACCCGTGCTGTCGCGGGCGCCGCCAAGCGCCTGCGCGAGGGTACGTCGGCGGGTAAATCGCAGCAGGGCAAGGGCTCGCAGGGGATGGCGGCGCACGACGACGGCCGCGGCTCCCAGCGCGACGGCAGGGGTCAGCAGGACCAGCGGGGAAACCAGATGCAGGGCGGGCGCGCTGCCCAGCCGGTTCAGCAGGGCGGATACCAGCAGCAGGTTCCCGAACCCACCCTGGAGCCGCCGGCGTTCTCGCGGCCCGATCCCCGGGACCCGGCCGCCCGCATGGAGCGGCAGGCGCTGGAGGTGGCGCTGCAGCAGCCGGGCATGCTGGACGAGGGGCAATGGGAGCGGTTCAAGGCTGCGCGCTTCTCCGTTCCGGCGTACCTGGCCGTCCACAATGCCATTATCGCCGCCGGCCACGCCGGCACCGCCCCGGCCCAGTGGGTGGAGCAGGTCCGCCAGGAGCTGCCCGACACGCTGCGGGACTTTGTCAGTGAACTGGCGGTGACTCCGCTGCACGCCCGCGACGACGACGCCCTGCAGCGCTACTGCCGGGACATCCTGAACCGGCTCTTCGAACTGCAGGTGACGCATCTGAAGGCCGAGAAGCTCGGGCAGCTGCAGCGTTTGGATCCCACTGCCGATCCGGCGCTGTTCCAGCAGCTGAACCGCGACCTGATGGAGCTGGAAATGCAGCGGCGGGCTCTTCGCGGGGATCAGTAGACGGTGCCGCGGGGGAGCGAAAATTTGGTGCCAGGGCGCCGATTTCGCTTCCCCGGGAAACCTCTGTAGAGTAGGACACGCGCTTTCCTCCGTAGCTCAATTGGCAGAGCATTCGACTGTTAATCGAAGGGTTACTGGTTCAAGTCCAGTCGGAGGAGCAGGAAAATGAGGCCCTGACCGGGTATGCCGGTCAGGGCCTCATTGTTTATGGCCGGCCCGCGGTTTGGACAGGGGGTTTGAGGCCGCCAAAGCGGTGGATGGCCCGTGACGCGCTGGGATCAAGAGACGGAATGCGGGAGCTCCGCATGCGTGTCATGCCCAGGGCTGGCAGGGCGCGGCGGACCTCCCCGGGGGTGAGATTTGGAACACACCAAAACGGCGCACAGGCACTCCAAAAACCCTGTATAGTAGAACTCGCGCTTTCCTCCGTAGCTCAATTGGCAGAGCATTCGACTGTTAATCGAAGGGTTACTGGTTCAAGTCCAGTCGGAGGAGCAAATAATGAGGCTCTGACGTGGCAATATGCCGGTCAGGGCCTCATTTTTATTTGATGGACCCTCCCCGTGGCCGGATCTGCCCGGGTGGCTCTTCGGTCTGGCCGTTTTGGCCCTTTTCATTGCTGCTGCCCAGTCGCCGCTTTTACCGGAAACAGCGGTTGGCGTCTCCAGCCTGCCGCCCCACTGACGAGGCGAAATGCCCCCTACGTGTTCCCACCGCCGCGCGTCATGCCTAGGGTTATGCGTAGGATTACTAGGTTTGAGGCGGAACTTTCACAATAAGCGACGAGAGACTAGAGGGACCTTCCATGGGCGCGAGCCAGCCAAGGCCTAATCCGGGTGAATCAGAGAAGGTGGCCCATCCATTCAAGGTGATTGCCGTCACTGTGGCGGCGGCGGTGGGCGGTCTGCTGTTCGGCTTCGACACCGCAGTTATCAATGGCGCTGTGGATGCCATTGGCGAAGAATTCACGCTCACCCCAGGGGTGCTGGGCTTCACTGTTGCCATTACGCTGCTCGGATGTGCCGTGGGCGCCTGGTTCGCCGGGCAGCTGGCGGACCGGTTGGGCCGCAAAAAGGTCATGGTTGCCGCAGCCATCCTGTTCGCCGCCAACTCCGTGGGTTCCGCGTACGCGTTCAGCGAATGGGATCTGATGTGGTGGCGCCTGATCGGCGGCCTCGCCATCGGTACGGCCTCCGTGATTGCCCCGGGCTACATTGCCGAAGTCGCACCCAACAAGTGGCGCGGAGCGCTGGGCTCGGTCCAGCAGCTGGCGATCACGCTGGGCATTTTCGCGGCCCTGCTCTCCGACGCGTTCCTGGCGAATTCGGCGGGCAGCGCCCTGGGAGAGCTGTGGTGGGGACTGGCCGCCTGGCGCTGGATGCTTCTGGTGGGCGTCCTGCCGGCGATTGTCTACGGCGTCCTGGCATTGACCATTCCGGAGTCTCCGCAGTACCTGGTGCGCAAGGACCGTGACGAAGACGCGGCCAAGGTCCTGCGCGACGTCTCGGGCGTCACCGACACCGACCTGAAGATCCGCCAGATCCGCGAGAGCTTCAACAGCAAGCAGCCCACCTTCAAGGACCTGCGCGGGCCGAAGTTCGGCCTGCAGCCCATCCTCTGGGTCGGTATGGCCATCGCCGCGTTCCAGCAGCTGGTCGGTATCAACGCAATTTTCTACTACTCCACCACGCTCTGGCAGTCGGTGGGCTTCAGCGAAAGCGACTCCTTCACGACGTCGGTCATTACCTCGATCATCAACGTGGTCATGACCATCGTGGCCATTGCCTTTGTGGACCGGATCGGCCGCCGGAAGCTGCTGATGATTGGTTCCGCCGGAATGTTTGTCGGCCTGCTGCTGGCGACGCTCTCGTTCTCACAGGCCGAGGGCATGGGCGACGACGTTTCGCTCCCCGGTATCTGGGGCCCGGTGGCCCTGGTGGGTGCCAACCTGTTTGTGATCTTCTTCGCAGCCACCTGGGGGCCGGTCATGTGGGTCACCCTGGGCGAGGTGTTCCCGAACAACATCCGTTCGCTGGCCCTTGGTTTGGGCGCCATGGTCAACTGGATTTTCAACTTCATCGTCACTCTGTCGTTCCCATGGGTGAGCGATAACTTCGGAGTCTGGATCATGTACGCGATCTTTACGATCTTCTCGGTCATTTCCTTCTGGTTCGTCAAGACCAAACTCCCTGAATTCTCCGGACGCGCGCTCGAAGACCGGGAGGGGCTGGGAACTCCCTAGGGCGCGCAAACAGCTGTTCAAAATGTGAAACGTGAGGAGAATGGTAATTTTGGGTAATGGCAACGGCGAAGATTAATCAGGGGACGGAGGCAGGGCGCATGAATCGCTCCGCTAGCACACGAAGGACTGCAGGGAGTTCGTCATTGGTGGGCCTGGCGAAGGTGATGGCCCGCCTGACCCCCCGGCAACTCAATGACGAATTCGCCCTCGCCACCGCCGAGATGAAGCAAAAGGGCGTCAAAGCCGGTGTGGCAGCGGCGTTCCTGGTCGTGGCACTGCTGTTCGCCGCCGCCCTTGCGATCGCGCTGATAGTTGCCGCGATCCTCGGACTGGGCACAATCATGCCGGACTGGCTTGCCGCTCTGCTGGTGGCGCTGCTGTTCCTGATCATCGCCGGCGTGGGAGCGCTGATCGGTGTCAACCGGTTCAAGAAGACGCTTCCGCTGCTGCCCGAGGAGGCCATTTACGGCCTGCGCTATGACCTCGGCGTCCTGAAGGAAGGCCGCAGCTTCGACCCGGCCACGCTGGAGAAGAAGCCGAAGGAACCCAAGGACAAAGACAAGGAAAAGAAGAAGAAGGAGCAGGCTGAGGACGGACCCGCCCAGGCTACTCCGGAAGAGCTGCGTACCCGCGCGCGCCAGCGCCGCGAGCACATGGCAGCTGTCCGGGACGGGCTCGGCGAGAAGGTGGACGTCAAGGCGCAGATCCGTGAGCTCAAGGCCCGCCGCTCCGCTGGGCAGCGCAACTCAGGAACCCCGGACCAGGGCAACACAACATCATCGGCCGACGACATTATGGCCATGATCAAGGAACGGTGGCAGCCTCTGACGGTGCTGGCCGCATCACTGCTGGCCATGGCCATCATGATCCGCAGGCTCTCCGCCAAGTAGGTCCCGCCATCGCTGATAGGGGGAGTGGACCGTGATCAGGTTGATCGGTGCAGGAACTCGTCCAGGCCGCACGCTAACGGTCATGGACACTTTCTGGACCGTTCCCAACGTGATCACGGTCCTTCGCTTTCTGGGGGTACCTCTTTTTGTTGCCTTTATTGTGGGCGAAGACTACGGGGCGGCCTTCATCACCCTTGTGGTTGTCGGTTCCACTGACTGGGTGGACGGTTACCTGGCCCGCAGGCTGAACCAAGTGTCCCGGGTTGGCCAGTGGCTTGATCCCGTGGCGGACCGCCTGGCCCTGATCGTGGTGGCGGTGACCTTTGTGGTGCAGGGCATCGCGCCCGCCTGGCTGGTTCTGGCCATCGTGATTCCCGACGCCATCCTGATAGTCAATGCCCTGGTGCTCTTCCACGGAAGCCCCAACCTGCCGGTCAGCAACGTCGGAAAAATACGGACGGCGCTGCTGCTGCTGGGGGCCCCGCTCCTGCTGCTGCAGCGGGTGCCGGGATTCGATTACGGCTGGCTGTCCACCACGGGAAATGCCGTGCTGTTCCTGGGCTGCGTCGGCCATCTCATTGCAGCGGTCGGATATCTGCGGGCCTCGTGGGCTAAGCACGCCCGGGAACGCAGTGCGGCCGGGAACGGCTGATGGTTGGTGTAGCTATTGCCTGCGCCTTGGCCAGCGCGGTGTTTTTGGCCTTCGGTGCCCAGCGCCAGGGAAGCGCCGTCAGCGCTGACACCGGCGGCTTGGAACTGCGCTCTTCCCAACTGGTCCGCCTGCTCCGCAATCCCCGCTGGCTGCTGGGACTTTTTTTGCTGGGAGTGGGTATGGCCCTTAACGTCACGGCACTCACCCTGGCACCGCTGACGGTGGTGCAGCCCATCGGCTCCATTGCCCTGGTGATCACGACGGTGGTCAATTCCCGGGACCAGGGGCTGAGGATGAACCGCGTCACCATCGTCTCCATCGTGGCCTGCGTCCTGGGCAGCGCCCTGTTTGTCTCCCTCGCCGTCGGCGTCACCCGTGACCCCGGCGAGGTCCAGCCCGCCCAGGAGTTGGTCATCGTCCTGATCCTGGCGGTTGTTGTGGTGTTCTTCGGCACACTCAATGCCCTGTTTGGCCGCAAAATTGGGGCCATCGGATTCATTGTGGGTGCGGGGGTCCTCTTCGGTTTCGTAGCCGTGCTGACCAAGGTGATCGCTGCGGACCTGCTCAACCCGAACGGCCGTTTCCTGCTCAACGTCCCTTGGTACACGGTTGTCGGCATTGCGGTGGCGGGCGGCTTGGGGGCGTGGTTTGTGCAAAGCGCGTACTCCAGCGGCCCGCCGGATCTGGTGATTGCCGGGCTGACCGTGATCGATCCGATGGTGGGCATTGCGATTGGCATCGGAGTCCTGCATGAACTGCAGCCCAATGTGCCCGCAGTGGCCGCGGTTGCCATGGGAGTGGCAGCATTGGTTGCTATCGTTGGGGTGTTCGCGCTCTCCCGCTATCACCCGGACGTGATCCAGCGGCGGGCAGAGGCAAGGCACCGGCAAAAGCAGGCAGCCGCGAAAAATGGAAAAGACCAAAAGAGGGGCTCCCTTTGACCGACGCACCGGCCGAAAAACCGCTGACGATCCTCATTGCTTGCGACACCTATCCACCGCACCTGAACGGTGCGGCACAGTTCGGATACCGGCTCGCCAAGGGCCTTAATGGACGTGGCCATGACGTGCACGTGCTGGCGCCCAACGACGTCGACGGCGGCAGCCGCTCCGACCTCGACGGAGAATGGCCGGTCCACCGCCTGCGCTCCCACGGGGTGCCCACGCACGACTACTGGCGCATCTGCCTGCCGTGGCAGATCAAGAAGGAAATCAGCCTGCTTTTCGACCGGGTGAAGCCCGACGTCGTGCATATCCAGTGCCACTACATGGTGGGGGAGTACACCCTCTACGAGGCGGAAAAGCGCGGGATCCGGGTTATCGCCACGAACCACTTCATGCCCGCGAACCTTGATCCCTTCCTGCCCTTCCCCCGGTGGTTCAAGGACATTGTTGCCAAGAACTCCTGGAAGGACATGGGCAAGGTGATGGGCCGCGCCGCGGTGGTCACCACGCCCACCCCGCTCGCGGCGAAGGCCATGCATGCCCACGCCTTCCTGCACGACGTCCTGCCCCTTTCCAACGGCATTGACGCCTCGGTCTACGAACTGAAGCCGGGCGAGCCCGTTGAGCGGAACGAGCATCCGACGGTCCTGTTTGTCGGACGGCTGGCCGAGGAAAAGCACGTGGACGTCATGATCGACGCCGTGGCAAAGACCCCCGCGCACCTGAATGTTCATGCCGAAATTGTCGGCGGAGGCGAGGTCAAGGCTGCCCTGCAGGCGCAGGTGAAGCGGCTGGGGCTGGATGACCGCGTGGTGTTCCGCGGTCTGGTGTCCGATGAGGAACTGCGGCGCGCCTACCAGCGGGCCGATGTGTTTGTGATGCCGGGGACCGCCGAGCTGCAGTCCCTGGTGACGCTGGAAGCCATGTCCGCATCAACTCCGGTGCTCCTGGCGGACGCCATGGCCCTGCCGCATCTGGTGGAGCCGGGCCGGAACGGTTACCTGTTCACCCCGGGCAACAGCGACGAGCTTTGCGAACGGCTCACCTCCATTCTGGAACTGGACCCGGATGACCGCGAGAAAATGGGCGCCCACAGCCGGTCCATGGTCGAGCGGCACAGCCTGGATGCGACCCTGTCAACGTTCGAGGACCTGTACTACGGGCGCCCGGTGACGCAGGGAAGCATCTAGCGCTTCCTCCTGTCCCGCCGCCAATTGGCAGGACCGGCGCGGCTGCCACTAGGATGTTCCTATTGCCCTCGCGGGCAACCAGCCCCTCAGGGGTGCTGGGGGCTGTAGCTCAGCTGGTCAGAGCAGCGGACTCATAATCCGTGGGTCGTGGGTTCAAGCCCCACCAGCCCTACAGTGTGATGAGTCGCGGCATAGGTAACACCCCGGTCTTCGGACCGGGGTGTTTTCTTTTGCCTGGGAGCCCGGGAAATCCGTGCTTCCCACGGCGGCGCATGTCCAAGCTCGTGTTGTGGATCATATTACTGGTGGGTAACATAGGTGAGACCGGATTCACAGTCCCGGATCATCGATGATCAGCAACGAAGGATATCTCCATGGCAACTATCGACGTCGACAATCTTCCGTACGCGGACGGCGACTTCTACGCATTCGAGGACCTGCTCTCGGACAAAGAGCGGGACCGCCTCCACGAGGTCCGGGCATGGTTGAAGACCGAGGTCACCCCGTTCGCCGCGGACTGGTGGAACGCCGGTGAGTTCCCGCACCACATGATCCCCAAGATTGCCGAACTGGACGTCATGAGCCCGGTCTACCGCCAGGGTCACTCCAACCTCTTTGCCGGCCTGTGCCACGCCGAGTTCACCCGCGCCGACACCTCCTTCGCCACGTTCCTGGGTGTCCATGACGGACTGTTCACCGGTTCCATCGAAGCACTGGCGTCCGAAGAGCAGAAAGCTGCCTGGCTGCCGGACATCTACTCCATGAAGAAGATCGGCGCCTTCGGCCTGACGGAACCGCTGGGCGGATCCGACGTGGCCGGCGGAACCCGCACCACCGCCCGCCGCGACGGCGACAACTGGATCCTCAACGGCGAAAAGCGTTGGATCGGCAACGCCACCTTCTCCGACTGGGTGGTCATTTACGCCCGCGACGTGGCCGACAATCAGGTCAAGGGCTTCCTGGTGGACACCAAGACCAAGGGCTACAGCGCCACCAAGATCGAGAACAAGATCGCCCTGCGCACCGTGCAGAATGCTGACATCCTCCTGGACAACGTGGTGGTCAGCGACGACTTCCACCTCAAGGGCGCCAACAGCTTCAAGGACACCAACAAGGTCCTCAAGGTCACCCGCCTGTCCGTCGCCTGGCAGGCAGTGGGCCAGCAGATGGCCGCCTTTGATGTGGCCCGCAAGTATGCAGTGGAGCGCCACCAGTTCGGCAAGCCGCTGGCTTCCTTCCAGCTGGTGCAGGACCAGCTTGTCCAGATCCTGGGCAACACCGTCGCCTCCATGGGCATGATGGTCCGCCTGGCCCAGCTCGAAGACCTCGGCCAGGCCAAGGATGAACAGTCGGCCCTGGCCAAGGCCTTCACCACGGCCCGCATGCGCGAATCAGTGGCCATGGGCCGCAGCATCCTCGGCGGCAACGGAATCGTCACCGACTACGGCATGGCCAAGATCTTTGCCGACGCCGAAGCGATCTACTCCTACGAGGGCACTTACGAGATCAATACCCTCGTCACCGGCCGTGCCATCACCGGCGTGGCTGCGTTCGTCTAGGAACAGCTCAAGGTGAGAAGGTGGCCAGTCCCGACCGGGGCCGGCCACCTTTTCTGTTGGGGCGACGTTCACGATGCCTGCGGGATTGCTCGTCCACGGCACGTCCTCAGCGCAGCGGCAACAACACCGACGGCCTCCGGTCCGTGACGTAGTTCAGGGGATTCACATAGTCCCGGTTCAAGCGAACCCCCCAGTGCAAACAGGAAGCGGCGCAGTGGCCGGGGACCGCGGTCTCCGGTCCGGCCAGCCGTCCCAGCACCTCACCTTCGGCCACCGCGTCCCCGGTGGATTTCTCCGCAAGCACCGGTTCAAAACTGGCCAGCAGTCCATCGCCAAGATCCACGGTCAGCACCGGACGGTTCACCACCCACCCCGTGAAGGACACGGTTCCGGCAGCCGGGCTGAGCACAGGTGTTCCGGGTGCTGCCGCCAGGTCCACGCCCCGGTGTCCGGCGAGCCACCGCTGCGGGGGTGCCTCAAAGGTGCGGAGCACCACCGGCTCGGGGGAGAGCGGCCAGCTCCACTCCGGTTCGTAGCTGCCGGCGGACGCCGTCCCTGCCCCGGGTGCTGCATTCGCACCGGTGCCTTCATTCCAGCCAACGGCGGGAACGGTCACGCCGAGGAACATGGCTGCCAATAGTCCCGCCCAGCCCAGCGGAAGCAGTCGGTGACGGCGCGCCCTGGGCGGGCGCGGCGTCGTCGGCTTCATGCGCCGGAGTCTGCGGTGAAGAGGGAGGTCCATGCCCGCAGTCTGTCCCTGTTCTTCCATGCGGATCTGTCCCCAAGCCGGGCTGTGGACAGTCCGAGCCCGCGGATGCCGCCGGCGGGGCTGGGGAGGACAAAAGCACCGTAGCGCTGGTGTATAGTTGACGAAGCAGTTTGCTGTGCCATGTTCCCTGCCCGCAGGGAGGATACCGCCTTGGTTTCACCGAAATCCGAGCGGCTTCCGGCACAGGATGCTGACTACGCGTGCCCCAATTATCCCGGCGATTCCTCGGAATTGCCGCGGGTGCCTTTCCATCGGTCCGGTAAGCCGGCAGGGGAGGCATGCTGAAGTTTCAGCTGATGGGCACCAGGAGCTTCGCCCGCCCGGGCGTACAGCTAAAAACCGTCAATTGGCAGCAGAGTCACTGTGCTTCGGCACGCCTACTGCTGCCGGAAGGAGTGACGACATGCCCGTCGTTACAATGCGCCAGCTGCTCGACAGCGGCGTCCACTTTGGACACCAGACCCGTCGCTGGAACCCGAAGATGAAGCGTTTCATCTTCACCGAGCGCAACGGCATCTACATCATCGACCTGCAGCAGTCGCTGTCCTACATCGACCGCGCCTACGAGTTCGTCAAGGCCACCGTTGCCCACGGCGGAACCGTACTGTTCGTCGGTACCAAGAAGCAGGCTCAGGAAGCCATCGCCGAGCAGGCCACCCGTGTTGGCCAGCCCTACGTGAACCAGCGTTGGCTCGGCGGTATGCTCACCAACTTCCAGACCGTTGCCAAGCGCATCCAGCGTCTGAAGGAACTCGAAGAAATCGACTTCGACGATGTTGCCGGTTCCGGCCACACCAAGAAGGAACTGCTGCTGCTGAAGCGCGAGCTCACCAAGCTGCAGACCAACCTCGGCGGCATCCGCAACCTGACCAAGGCTCCGTCCGTGGTCTGGATCGTGGACACCCAGAAGGAACACCTCGCCATTGACGAGGCCAAGAAGCTGAACATCCCGGTTGTCGCCATCCTGGACAGCAACTGCGATCCCGATGACGTCGACTTCCCGATCCCGGGCAACGACGACGCCATCCGCTCCGTCAACCTGCTGACCCGCGTTATCGCCGACGCCGTTGCTGAGGGCCTGATCGTCCGCCACAACAAGTCCGGCAACACGGAAGCACCGGCTGAGCCGCTTGCTGAGTGGGAGCGCGAACTCCTCGAAGGCGCAGCTGCCCCCGCCGCTGAAGCCGCTCCGGCAGAAGAAGCAGCTCCGGCTGCAGACGCTGAAGCTGCAGCCGAGGCTCCGGCCGAAGCTGCTGCCGAGGCACCCGCCGCGGACGCAACAGAGAAGTAAATAGAAGTTCCCGAATCACCGCAGCCACGCTGTGGTGATTTCGGGGTATCTGCTGGCGCGGCTGGCCGGAGTATTCCGGCCAGCCGCTCTGGCGGAATCTCACCAAAACTTATAACGGGAGGACTGGAGTCCAAATGGCGAACTACACCGCTGCTGATATCAAGGCTCTGCGCGAGCGCACAGGCGCCGGCATGATGGATGTGAAGAAGGCTCTCGACGAGGCCAACGGCGACGCCGAAAAGGCCATGGAGCTCATCCGCATCAAGGGCCTGAAGGGTGCCACCAAGCGCGAAGGCCGTTCCACGGCTGAAGGCCTGGTTGCCGCCAAGGTCATCGACGGCACCGTCGGCGTCATGGTTGAACTCAACTGCGAGACCGACTTCGTTGCCAAGTCCGCCAAGTTCATCGAACTGGCTGACAAGGTCCTGGCTGCTGCTGTGGAGTCGGCTGCCGCCGACGCCGAGACGCTGCTGGCCTACAACGTTGACGGCAAGCCGCTGTCCGAGGTTGTCATCGAAGAAGGCGCAATCCTGGGCGAGAAGGTTGTTGTCCGCCGGGTTGCACGCATCGAGGGCAAGACCGTCGACGCGTACCTGCACAAGACCTCCAAGGACCTTCCGGCCCAGGTTGGCGTTCTGTTTGCCGTTGACGGTGACAGCGACGAAGCCAAGACCGCTGCGCACGACATCGCCGTGCACACCGCTGCTTACGCTCCCACCTACCTCACCCGGGACGAAGTTCCGGCCGAGACGGTTGAGAACGAACGCCGCATTGCTGACGAGACCGCACGTGCCGAGGGCAAGCCCGAAGCCGCGCTGACCAAGATCGTTGAAGGCCGCCTGACCGGTTTCTTCAAGGAAATCGTCCTGCTGGACCAGCCGTTCGCCAAGGACGCCAAGAAGACCGTGGCAAAGGTGCTCGAAGAGGCCGGCACCACGCCGTCCGGCTTCGCCCGTTTCCGCGTAGGCGCCTAGCCCACAAGGCACTGGACCTGACGGATACGTCATCATGAACATTTGGGGTGGTCACCGAGGTGGCCACCCCTTTTGTCTGCCCAAAACAGATCTATACCCTTTAAACCAAGCACGTACTATGCCCCGGGAGGCACAATGGCCCACGTCCTGAAAGAATCCGATCTGGCGCGTCGACGCGTACTGCTCAAGCTCTCCGGTGAAGTCTTCGGCGGCGGGAAGCTCGGAGTGGACCCGGACACGGTGCGCGCAGTGGCCAAGCAGATTGCTGCGACCGTTGGCGAGGTGGAGGTTGCCATTGTGGTGGGCGGCGGAAACTTCTTCCGCGGTGCCGAGCTTTCCCAGAGCGGCATGGACCGCTCCCGGGCGGACTACATGGGCATGCTCGGCACGGTCATGAACTGCCTTGCGCTGCAGGACTTCCTGGAACAGGCGGGCGTTGAGACCCGCGTCCAGAGCGCCATCACCATGGGCCAGGTGGCCGAGGCCTACATTCCCCGGCGCGCCATCCGCCACTTGGAAAAGGGCCGCGTGGTCATCTTCGGCGCCGGCGCCGGCCTGCCGTACTTCTCCACCGACACCGTGGCTGCCCAGCGCGCCCTCGAGGTCCACGCCGACGAGGTGCTGATGGCGAAGAGCGGAGTTGACGGTGTCTACACCGCCGACCCCAACAAGGACTCCAGCGCCGTGCGCCTGGAAACCCTCACGTACGACGACGCCCTGCGCCAGGACATCCGCGTCATGGACCAGACGGCCATGACCATGTGCAAGGACAATGACCTGAACATGGTGGTCTTCGGCATGGAAGGCGAAGGAAACGTCACCCGCGCCATCCGCGGCGAGAAGATCGGCACCATCGTCTCGAACTAGGCGTACCGCCCTGGTGCCTGCCGGACTCGGTGGCTGCGGTGCCTGCGGGACCTGGAACGGCGGCAACGAAATCCCCTCGGCCGTGGACGGCCTCCGGGATTTAAAGCCGCCTTCCTCCAGGTCCCTGCGGCAACAATGTGCCACCATGGGCAGGGGATTTCCCTCCCACTGGTGAAAAGGTGCACCTCCCATGGCGATTGCTTCAGGTTCGGGCCTCAGGAGAGCATGGCTGGGGGCGGCGGTAGCCGTCGTTCTCTTTGTCGTTCTACGGATCAGCGGCGTGTTTACGGATGAACGGGTCTTCGCGGACCCAGGGACCGGCGGTGCCGTCCAACTCCTGTACGCGGCGGTTCTAGCCGCTTTTAGCGGCTGCCTGCTTCTTCTTGGCCACCGGGTCGGGCAGCGCTGGGCAGCGACTCGCGGCCTGCCCGGGTACTGGGCGGCCATGGGGCTCGGCATCCACCTGATGGGCTGGTGCTGCGTTGGCATCGTCGTCGGCGCCGCGTCAGCAACCGGTTCCCAGAACCAAGCTGCCTGGATCGCTGCGCTGCTTGTGCTGTTCGGTTCCGTAGCGGTGATTCTTACAGCGGTCGGCGGACTCCTCCGACTGCGATCAGCCTGAGGAGCCCCGTGCGCAGGGACCTGGAGGAAGGCGGCTTTATTATTCCGGAGGCCGTCCGCGGCCGAGGGAATATCGTTGCCGCCGATCCAGGTCCCGGAGACCTCCACCTCGCAAGCTCGGTGCAGGGAACCGAAGACCCTTTTGCGCCAAGAGGGTTCCCTCCACCTCGCAAGCTCGGTGCAGGGAACCCTGACCCTTTTGGCTTAGGATGAATAAGAGAGCCCAGCCACGCCTGCGTGGACATTTTTTGCGTGTTAGGAGACACCATGATCGAAGAAACCCTGGCCGAGGCCACCGACAAAATGGACAAGGCGGTGGAAGTAGCCAAAGAGGACTTCGCCACCATCCGCACCGGCCGTGCCACCCCGGCCCTCTTCTCCAAAGTCCTCGTGGACTACTACGGCTCTCCCACGCAGCTTCAGCAGCTGGCTTCCTTTGGAACCCCGGACGCACGCACTCTGCTGATCACGCCCTACGACGTTTCGGCCCTGCGGGCTATTGAGCGTGCCCTGAGCGACTCCGAGGTTGGTGCGAACCCTTCGAATGACGGCAAGGTTATCCGCGTCATCATGCCCGAACTGACGCAGGACCGCCGCAAGGAATACGTCAAGATCGTCAAGACTAAGGGCGAGGATGCCAAGATCTCGGTCCGCAACATCCGCCGCAAGGCCAAGGATGCGCTGGACCGGCTGGTCAAGGACGGCGAGATCGGCGAAGACGACGGAGCCCGGGCCGAAAAGGACCTGGACGCGCAGACCAAGGCTCACACTGACGCCATTGACGATCTGCTCAAGCGCAAGGAAGCCGAGCTGCTCGAGGTCTGATGAGGAACGACCTGCCTCCCAGCAAGGCTGGCGGTGCGTCCCTTGAGACTGATCCGGCAGCGAAGGCCACGGACATGAATGCTAGCGACGGAGCCGTGCCCGGCCGAAAGGGCGCAACGCCTCCCGGCGATTCCAGCGCGCCCGCGGCCTCGGGGGAGACCCCCGCTGGGAAGGAGTCCGACGCCGGCCGGGAGACTCCAGCCAGCCAGGAGACTGCCGCTGTCACGGACAACAGCGCTGCTAAGGGCTTCGACGATGCTTCGGACTCCGGCGCTGCTAAAGGCTCGGACGCTGCTGAGGGATCCAATGCCGCTAAGGAACCCAACGTGGGAACGGAGACCTCCGCGGTCAAGGAGCCTGACGCAGGGCAGGAGACTCCCGCTGCGAAGGCACCCGGAGCAGGCAAGGTGATCCGTGCCGGCAAGGCGCCCAAGCAGCCCAAGCAACCCAAGCAACCCAAGGCAGCCAAGCAGCCCAAGGCTCCGGCCAAGCCGTCAAAGGCGGGGCGGAATCTTCCCGCGGCCACCGCCGTCGGCGTGATCCTGCTGGGTGGCCTGCTTGCGGGACTGCTGTTCTTCCCCTTTGCCATCGTGGCCATCGCCACGGTGTTTGCCGCTGTTGGCGTGTGGGAAGTCAGCCGTGCCCTGGAAGTGCGCGGCATCAAGGTTCCCCTGGTGCCGGTTCTTGTCGGCACCGTTGCCCTGCCCTTTGCCGCGTACTTTGGCGGCAGCGAAACGCTGGCGTTTGCCCTTGTGGCAACGGTGGTGGCCATTCTGCTGTGGCGGGCCATCGACACTGCCGAGGACGCGGTCCGTAGCATCTTTGCCGGTATTTTTGTGGTGCTGTGGGTTCCCTTCCTGTTGAGCTTCGCGCTGCTGCTGCTGGGTGAACCCAACGGAAGCATCGGCGTTGCGGTGCTGCTGCTGCTGGTGGTGGCCAATGACACCTTCGGATACCTGGTGGGTGCCATCTTCGGGAAACATCCCATGGCACCCAAGATCAGCCCGAAAAAGTCCTGGGAGGGGTTCGCCGGTTCGGCGGCCGGCGCCACCGTGGTGGGCATCGTGGCGGCGCTCTTCTTCCTGGACCAGCCGTGGTGGTTTGGCCTTGTGCTTGCGGTTGCCACGGTTGCCGCAGCAACAGCCGGCGATTTCTCGGAGTCCATGATCAAACGGGAGCTGGGCGTGAAGGACATGTCCAATCTGCTGCCGGGCCACGGCGGCATCATGGACCGGCTGGACTCAGTGGTCTTTGCGTCGCCGGTGGTGTTCACGCTTTCCGTCCTGCTGGCGGGGGCCTAGCAGGTCCCGCCGGGCGGGGGGATGCTCCGGCAGCGGCTTGCCGCAGGCCCAACAAGCGGCAACGTACGATAATTACAGGTTTTCCAAACAGTCTCGGCACAAGCGGTACGACACCACAGAGGAACAGTTAAAACATGGACGAAGCGCGGCAGGCCAGCGCCCCTTTCGAGCGTGTGGGGCGTCGGGAATACGGCTACAACACGCGCCAGGTTGATGAGTTCCTGGCCAAGGCTCGGAGCTACTACAACGCCGAAAGCCCGTCCGCGAAGGCCATCACCAGCCGCAGCGTCCGGTCCATGGCGTTCGATCCGGCAAAGGCCGGGTATGAGCCTCAAGCCGTGGACGCCGCACTGGACCGGCTTGAAGATGTGTTTGCACAGCGTGAACGGGATCAGCTGATCCAGGACAAGGGCGAAGAAGCTTGGCTGCTGCAGATCGGCCGCACCTCGGCCGTTCTGCGCGCACGGTTGCACCGCAAGCCCGGAGAACGGTTCCGCAGGCCCAGCAAGCGCAAGGTGCCCAGCTACAACGTTGAGGACGTGGACGCGCTGTGCAACGAGCTGCTGGGCTACTTCGAAAACGACAAGCCGCTGAGCGTGGATGTTGTCCGCCGGGCGGTCTTCCGCGAAGCCAAGGGCGCCGACGGATATGAAGAAACCCAGGTGGATGCCTTCCTGGACCGCGTGGTCGAGCTTATGGCCTCTATCGACTAGTTGGTTCGCCGTCGTTCCGGGGTATGGAGCCGGGCCAGGATTTTAGCCGCACCGGCCGGAGCCAGGTCCGGCCGCAGCTTGGATACGGCAACCGTGACAGCGAACGCCGCGGGAACGGTCCATGCGGCCGGCTGTTCCAGCCATACCGGAACACTTCTTCCCATGGTGGCCAGCGCGCCGCCGGCCACCATGGCGCCGCCGCACAGCATCGCCCCCGTGAGCATGCCGGAAACCGCGCCGGGGGAGGTGAGACCGCGCCACCAGATGCCGAGCACCAGCAGCGGGCACAGAGTGGACGCGGTGAACGCGAACACCATGCCCACGCTGCCGGCCAGCGCCTGGGAGCTGGTCAGCAGCGCCAGGCCCAGGGGCACGACGGCGGCCAGGACGGCCGATAGCCGGAACCCGCCCACACTGCCGCGGAAGAACTGCTGGCTGACCACCCCGGCGAGGGAAACCACCAGCCCGCTGGTCGTAGACAGGAATGCTGCGAACGCCCCGGCCGTCACCAGGGCTGAGAGCAGGTCGCCCAGCGCTCCGTCAAAGACCCGGCCGGGAAGCAGCAGCACCGTTGAATCCGCGCCTCCCGCGGCCAGTTCAGGCGTGTAGATCCGGCCCAGGACGCCGTAGATGATCGGAAAGATGTAGAACAGCGACAGCAGCCCCAGCACGATCAGGGTGGTTCGCCGCGCCGACGGCCCATCCGGGTTTGTGTAGAAGCGCACCAGTACGTGCGGCAGGCCGAGGGTTCCGCACAGCAGCGCAATGCTCAGCGAGATGTTCCGGTACAGCGAGGCGTTGGTCTCCGGATTCAGGGCGGCCGCAAAAACGGCGCCGCCGTCGGTCCACGGCAGGCCGTCGGAGGACAGCCGAAAGAGGACAAAAAGCACCGGCACGGCAATGGCCACCAGCTTCAGCCAGTACTGGAAGGCCTGCACGAACGTAATGGACCTCATGCCACCCGTGACCACGCTCAGGCACACCACCACCACCACGGCCACCGACCCCACCCAGCCCGGGAGCCCGGTGGTGATGCGGATGGTCAGCGCCGCCCCGTGCAGCTGCGGAACGATGTACAGCCAGCCGACGGCGATCACCAGCAGGCTGGTGATCCGCCGGGCGGCCAGCGATCCCAGCCGGGCCTGCGCAAAGTCTGGAATGGTGTAGGCGCCTGACCGGCGCAGCGGTGCCGCGACAAAGAGCAGCAGCATGAGATAGCCGGCCGTGTAGCCGATGGGAAACCAGAGCGCGTCCACGCCGGACACCAGGATCAGTCCGGCAACACCCAGGAAGCTGGCTGCGGACAGGTATTCGCCGCCGATGGCCGAGGCATTCCACCACGGACGCACGGTCCGGGACGCCACGTAAAAGTCCCCGGTGGTGCGGGAAATACGCAGACCGTAGACGCCGATGAGCAGCGTTGCTGCGGTGACCGCGGCCAGGGCGGCGTAACCGGTCACCGGGTTCATGCCGGAACTCCTTGGTGCCTAGGCATCGTCCATCAGATCCAGGAAACGCTGTTCGTTGCGGGCGGCGCTGCGCACGTACAGGACGCCGCAGATGATGACGAGCGGATACACACCTGCCCCGAGCAGGATCCAAGGCGCCGGGACGGTGAAGACGGTGAGGTCGGCAATCACCGGCAGGAAGGCCAGGAGCACCGGCACCCCCAGCAGGATCAGCAGGAATCCGCCGGCGACCACCAGGGCCAGGCGCAGCTGCGAACGGATCAGGGAGCCAATGAACAGCTCGCCGACTTCGGTCTGCTCATCCAGCTCCCGTGACACCGTGTTGGAATCCGCCGACGCCGGTGAGGAACGCGGTGCGGTGACCCGGACCCGCTGCCGCTGCACGGGAGCGATGGGCGGAGGGTGCGGAGGTTCCGTCTCCGCACTCATGCGCGGGGCCGGACCCGGCTGGCGGAGAGCGTGCTCCGGACCCCGGGCAGGTGCCGCCGGCTCACCGGCAGCTCCGCCGAGCCCACAGTGATGCTGGCGTGGCCTCCGGACACCCGAACCTGCCGGATGTGCGTGCGGGACACCAGGTATGAGCGGTGGATACGGACAAAACCGGCCTCCGCCCACTGCTCCTCCAGGTCCGCAAGCGGAACCCGGATCAGGTAGGAGGACTCGGCGGTGTGCAGCCGGGCGTAGTCGCCCTGGGCCTGCACATAGCGGATATCGTCGCGGCGGATCAGCAGGGTGGTCCCGCCCTGGGCCACGCTGACGACGTCGCCGTCACCGGCCGCTTCGGCGGCGATGTCGCAGATGCGCCGGACCGATTCGGCCAGCCGCTCCGGACGGACGGGCTTGAGCAGATAGTCCACGGCGGCGAGGTCGAACGCCGCCAGCGCCTGTTCTTCGTCGGCGGTCACGAACACCACGGCGGGCGGACGCTCCCTCCCGGACAGGACGCGGGCTATGTCCAGGCCGGACAGTGCCGGCATGTGGATGTCCAGGAACACCGCGTCCACCGCGTTGTTTTCGATGGCGTTCAGTGCCTGCACGCCGCTGGAGGCGCGGTGCACGTCCCCTACCCGGGAGTCCCGGCCCAGCAGGAACGCCAGTTCGTTAACCGCCGGCAGCTCGTCGTCGACAACAAGCACTGAGATCTGCCGGGAAGGCGCTTTAGCTGGTGCGGACATGTGAAACAGGTTACAAGACTCAGAGGCGGTGATCCGGTTGCGACTTGGGTATGCGCAGGGTGATGAGGGTGCCGGCGCCCGGCGCCGTGTCAATGACCAGGCCGAAGTCATCGCCGTACACCTGGCGCAGCCTGACATCCACGTTCCGCAGGCCGACGTGGTCACCGTCGGCATGGCCGGCCAGCACGGCCCGCAGATATTCCGGGTCCATGCCCGAGCCATTGTCTTCGACGGTGATCACCGCCTGCGCTCCGGCGTCGGAGGCGGTGATGGTGAGGTGGCCCTCGCCGTCGGTGGCCTCCAGTCCGTGCCGGACCGAGTTCTCCACCAGCGGCTGCAGCGAAAGAAATGGAATCACGGTGCCCAGGACTTCCGGGCCGATCTGCAGGCTGATCTTCAGGCGGTCCCCGAAACGCGCCCGCTCCAGCAGCAGGTACCGGTCGATGGCCTGCAGTTCCTCGGCCACCGTGGTGAAGTTGCCGCTGCGGCGGAAGGTGTAGCGGGTGAAGTCCGCGAACTCGACCACCAGCTCCCGTGCCCGCACCGGATCGGTGGTGATGTAGGAGGCAATCGCGTTGAGCGAGTTGTAGATGAAGTGCGGGCTGATCTGCGCCCGCAGGGCCCGGACCTCGGCCTCCATCAGCATGGTCCGGGAGGTGTCCAGCTCGGCCAGTTCCACTTGGGCGGCCACCCAGGCGGCAACGTCATTGGCCGCACGGACCAGCCCGGCGCTGACCGAGGGAGTGAATACGGCGAGCGTGCCCACCGTCTGGCGGTTCACCTGCAGCGGGCACACCAGCAGCTGCCGGCCGCCGTCGTCGATCCCCAGCGAACGCAGGGAGGCACCACGGAAAACCTTGGTCCGCCCGCTGTCCAGCACCGTCCGGGATGCCTCGAGCAGCCGGGCGCGTGCTTCGGGAGTGTCCGGCAGGGAACCTTCCCAGGCGAGCACGGCGGCGGCGTCGGCCAGGACCAGGGTGTCGCAGCCGAGCAGGGCGCGCAGGTGGCGCCCCGCCTTGGCGGCGCCGGAGGGGGTGAGACCCGCGCGGAGGTGGCGGGATGCAAGGCTGGCTGTGTGGAGGGCCGAGTACACGGCCCGCTCCCGGTCCGATCCCAGATCCCGCTGTGACCGGATCAGGCGGTGGCCAAGGGCCGCCACCAGGGCCACGGTGAGGACCGCGACGGCGCAGACCACGGCTATGTCGACGGCAGGGCTGAACATTCCCCCACCCTAGCGGCAGCGGACGACGCCGGCCCCTCAGCGCCCGCCATCGGTGCTGCCGGAACCGTTCACCGCAGGGGAATGACCGTTTGGCGAGGCGCGGCCGCTGAAACTGGTGCCGCAGGCGGCGCCCGTAGCAAGGTGATGGGGATCACAGTTTGTGCGTGTGTGGTGCCCGAATCCGGCTAATCCGGCAAACGGCAGGCAGCGCCGTGCGGACATGCCCCAACTCAAGGAGGAGCGATGGCTAAAAATCATCCCCGAGGATCCGGCGCCCACGCCGCGCCGGTCGACTTCACGGAAGTCCAAAAATCACCCGAACTGCAGGAGCTGCGCAAGCGCCAGCGGAGCTTCATCTTTCCCATGGCAGTGGTCTTCCTGCTGTGGTACTTCGCCTACGTCCTGCTGGCGGATTATGCGCACGACTTCATGTCCACCCCGGTCTGGGGGAACATCAACGTCGGGTTGATCCTGGGCCTACTCCAGTTTGTCAGCACCTTCGGCATCACCATGTGGTATGTCAGCTACGCCAACCGCCGGATGGATCCCATCGCGGCAGGCCTGCGCGAAAAACTTGAGGCCAAGGGCGTCAGCCGTCCGGAGGAGACCAAATGAACACGCTGAACATTGCGGCCCAGACCATCAGTGCCGACGCCGTCAAGGAAACCGGCTGGCTGAACATGCTCATCTTCGGCCTGTTCGTGGCGGTGACCCTGGTGGTCGTTCTGCGGGCCAGCCGCAACAACAAAACCGCGGCTGACTACTACGCCGCAGGCCGGTCCTTCACCGGACCGCAGAACGGAACGGCCATCGCCGGCGACTACCTGTCGGCGGCATCCTTCCTGGGCATCGTCGGTGCCATCGCCATCAACGGCTACGACGGCTTCCTCTACTCCATCGGCTTCCTGGTGGCCTGGCTCGTGGCACTGCTGCTGGTGGCGGAAATGCTGCGCAACACCGGCAAGTTCACCATGGCCGATGTCCTCTCCTTCCGGCTCAAGCAGCGCCCGGTGCGGATCGCCGCGGCGATTACCACGCTGGCCGTTTGTTTCTTCTACCTGCTGGCCCAGATGGCCGGTGCCGGCGGACTGGTTTCCCTGCTGATGGGCATCGATTCCAAGATTGGCCAGTCACTGGTCATCACCGTCGTCGGCGGCCTGATGATCATCTACGTACTCATCGGCGGCATGAAGGGCACCACCTGGGTGCAGATCATCAAGGCCTGCCTGCTCATCGCCGGCGCGGCCATCATGACGGTCTGGGTCCTTGCCCTGCACGACTTCAACCTGTCGGAGCTGCTGGGTGCAGCCGTTGAAACGTCGGGCAACCCCGAGCTCCTGAATCCGGGCCTGCAGTACGGCAAGAGCGGCACCACCCGTCTGGACTTCGTGTCCCTGGGCATGGCGCTGGTGCTGGGCACCGCGGCACTGCCGCACGTGCTGATGCGCTTCTACACCGTGCCCACCGCCAAGGAAGCCCGCCGTTCCGTGGTCTGGGCCATTTGGCTGATCGGCCTGTTCTACCTCTTCACCCTGGTCCTGGGTTACGGCGCCGCTGCACTGATTCCGGCGGAAACGATCGCCTCAGCTCCGGGCGGCGTGAACTCCGCGGCTCCGCTGCTGGCCTTCGCCCTCGGCGGGCCGGTCCTGCTGGGACTGATCGCGGCCGTGGCATTCGCGACCATCCTGGCCGTGGTGGCCGGACTGACCATCACTGCCGCCGCATCGTTCGCCCATGACATCTACGCGAACGTGATCCGCAAGGGCAAGGTGGACGCCGACGGCGAGGTCAAGGTGGCCCGACGCACCGTCATCGTGATCGGTATCGTGTCCATCCTCGGCGGCATCGGCGCGCAGGGCCAGAACGTGGCGTTCCTGGTGGCACTGGCCTTCGCCGTTGCAGCCAGCGCCAACCTGCCCACCATCCTGTACTCGCTGTACTGGCGCCGCTTCAACACCCAGGGCGCCATCTGGAGCATGTACGGCGGCCTCGGTTCGGCCATCCTGCTGATCATCCTGTCCCCGGTCTTCTCCGGGGCCGAGACGTCCATGGTGTCCGGCATCGACATCTCCATCTTCCCGCTGAACAACCCGGGCCTGGTCTCCATCCCGCTGGCGTTCTTCCTGGGCTGGCTGGGAACCGTGGTCGGCAAGGACGACGAATCCCCGCAGAAGCAGGCGGAGATGGAAGTCCGTTCACTGACCGGCGTCGGCGCCGAGAAGGCAGTGGACCACTAGCTTCACCGCACCACCGGTCCTCACTTGGGCCGGACAGGCAGGGCCCCGCACCTCGGTGCGGGGCCCTGCCTGCGTTGCGGGGAACGTTCCGGATGCAAGGACTGTGTCCGGGCCGCGGGGGAGTGTGTCAGCTTCCGGCGCGGTCCGCGGGGCCGTTTCCGGGATTCTCCCGCTCGAGCAGCGGCGCCACCCGGAAGGGGATGAGTTCACCCATGGCCAGGTTGGTGTCGCAGCGTTCGACGCCGGGGATTGCCAGGATGGTCTTGTTGATCCGGAAGAGGTCCTCTGCGTCGGCGGCGACCACGCGCAGCAGGATGTCCGCGGTGCCGGTCAGCCCGTGGGCCTCCACCACCTCGGGGACCTGTGCCAGCTGCGCGGTAATCTCGGCCAGCTGCTGCTGCTGGACGTGGACGTGCACAAAAGCCATCAGCGGATATCCCAGGGCCGCCGGGCTGATCCTGCGCTCGAAGGACAGGAACACCGACTTCTTTTCCAGCTGCGCGAGCCTGGCCTGCACCGTGTTGCGCGAAATGCCCAGAACAGCGGCCAGCGCCACCACGGTGCGCCGCGGATCCTTCGCGAGGGCAAGCAGAAGCCGGGTGTCGGTGCTGTCCAGGAGAGGCATAGTGCGAAAGATTAGCACGGCCTGATCTTCGATTGCAGGGCACAATGCTCAATGATCTCCGCTGTGGTTGTGCCGCCTGCTGAGTGTGAGTAGGGTCACAGGTATCCGGGCAACGGCGCTCGGGCATCGGTTCGGTCCCGCCATCCCTGGGGCCCAACACGGAAGGATGCGTACCGACGTGTCTCTGCATACTCCTGTTCGACCCCCTCACGACGCCGGCGCCACCGCTGCCGGCCCCTACGTCCAGCTGGTCCGTCCCGACGGTTCCCGCGTGGCATCCTCCTACGACCACTGGGTGGACGACGTCGACCCGGACCAATTGCGCAGCCTCTACGAGGACATGGTGGTGATCCGCCGGATCGACACCGAGGCCACCGCGCTGCAGCGCCAGGGACAGCTCGGCCTGTGGCCGCCGCTGCTGGGCCAGGAAGCCGCGCAGATCGGCTCCGCCCGCACCCTGCGGCCCAGCGACTTTGTCTTCGGCAGCTACCGGGAAAACGGCGTGGCCTGGTGCCGCGGCGTCGATCCCGAGTCCCTGATGCGGGTCTGGCGCGGCAACGCGGCGGCCGGCTGGGACCCCTTCACCGTTAATATGGCTCCCACCCAGGTCATCATCGGCGCCCAGGCACTGCACGCCGCCGGCTACGGCATGGGTGTGGTCGCTGACGGAACCGACGACGCCGTCATCACCTACTTTGGCGACGGCGCCACCAGCCAGGGCGACGTGAATGAGGCCATGGTCTTCGCCGCCAGCTTCCACACGCCCGTCATTTTCTTCTGCTCCAACAACCAGTGGGCCATCTCCGAGCCCGTGGGCCTGCAGGCGCAGGTGCCCATTGCCAACCGCGCACCGGGCTTCGGCATCCCCTCGGTGCGGGTGGACGGCAATGACGTCCTCGCCGTGATGGCGGTGACCCGTGAAGCCTTGGACCGGGCCCGCAGCGGGGGAGGCCCGAGCTTCATCGAAGCAGTGACCTACCGCATGGGGCCGCACACCACCGCGGATGATCCCACCCGCTACCGCGACGCCGCCGAACTGGAGGAGTGGCGCGCCAAGGACCCGATCAGCCGGGTGGAAGCCCTGCTGCGCGCCGAGGGCCTGTTCACCGACGAGTTTGCCGAAGCCGTCACCGCCCGTGCCAATGCCGTTGCCGCGGAACTGCGTGCCTCCTGCATCGGCATGGAACCGCCGGCCGCGCTGGACGTTTTTGCCCACGTGTACGCCGAGCCGAACTCCTGGCTGGAGAACCAGCGCGACGAATACTCCCGGTACCTGGCCGTGTACGGCACCGAAGAGGACGAGCCACACCCGGTCCATGTGCACGGAACCGATCCCGTGGGCTCCGAAGAAGAGGGAAACACCCCATGAGCACCATGACGTTTGGCCGCGCCATCAACGCCGGACTCCGCGCCGCCATGGACGCGGACCCCAAGGTTGTCCTGATGGGTGAGGACATTGGAACTCTCGGCGGAGTCTTCCGCATCACCGATGGGCTGAAAAAGGATTTCGGCGCCTCCCGCGTGATTGATACCCCGCTGGCCGAATCAGGAATCATGGGCACCGCCGTCGGGCTGGCCTTCCGCGGGTACCGGCCGGTGGTGGAGATCCAGTTTGACGGGTTCATTTATCCCGCCTTTGACCAGATTGTGTGCCAGGTTGCCAAGATGCACTACCGCACCCGCGGCGCGGTCAACATGCCGCTGACCATCCGGGTGCCCTTCGGCGGCGGCATCGGATCGCCGGAACACCACTCGGAGTCACCGGAGGCGTACTTCACGCACACCTCGGGGCTGCGCGTGGTGAGCGTGTCCAACCCCCAGGACGCGTACACGATGATCCAGCAGGCCATCGCCAGCAATGACCCCGTCCTGTACTTCGAACCCAAGCGGCGCTACCACGTCAAGGGCGAGGTGCAGGAGGCACTGGACGGCGCACTGCCGCTGGGGCAGGCGCGCGTGGTCACCGAAGGAACCGACGTCACCCTCGTGACGTACGGGCCGCTGGTCATGACCGCCGTCGACGCCGCGATTGCCGCGTCGGATGAGGGCGTGTCCGTTGAAGTGATCGACCTGCGCTCGCTGTCGCCGGTGGACTTTGCCACCGTGGAAGCGTCGGTGCGCAAGACCGGGCGCCTGGTCATCACGCACGAAGCCGGCAAATCCGGCGGTGTGGGCGCCGAAATTTCAGCATCCATCACGGAACGCTGCTTTGACTATCTGGAGCACGCCCCAGTGCGCGTCACCGGTTTTGACGTTCCGTATCCGTCCTCCAAACTCGAACATCATCACCTTCCGGACCTGGACCGGATGCTCGACGGCGTGGACCGCGCCCTGCGCCGGCCCAACTCCCTCAGCAGCTCACCGGTTGCGCACGGCGCTGCCGCCCTGGAAGGAGCGGCTCTATGATCCGCGAATTCCGCCTTCCGGACCTTGGTGAGGGCCTGACCGAGTCCGAGATTGTCAGCTGGCATGTGGCGGTGGGGGACAAGGTCACCCTGAACCAGGTCATCGCCGAGGTGGAAACCGCCAAAGCGGTGGTGGAACTGCCGTCGCCGTATGAGGGAATCGTGTCCGCGCTCCACGAAGTGGCCGGCACCGTGGTGGAAGTCGGCGCGCCCATCGTGTCCTTTGACGTGGGCGGCGGCCCGGGTCCGGCTGCCCCGGCGCCGGGTCAAACGGCAACGGGCGGTACCGCGGCAGGCCTTGCTCCCGCCCGGCCCGCCGGCGAACCCCTTAAGCGCACACCCAACCTGGTGGGCTATGGGGCGGTTCCGGAGAAAACCGGGCGCCCGGCCCGGCGCCGCTGGCTCACCGGGGACCAGCCGCCTGCGCCGGATGCCGCTGCTCCGCCGGCTCCAGCACCTGCTCCAGCCCCCGCACCGGCTCCCACACCGGCTCCGGCGCCGGTTGCTCCGGCTCCCGTGCCTGCCCCGGTCGCTCCCGCTCCACCTGTTCCGCCCGCTTCGGCCGGACCGCAGGATGCCCCGGCCGGAAGCCGTCCGCAGGAACGCCCGCGGTCCACGCCGCCGGTCCGGAAACTGGCCAGGGACCTCGGAATCCAGCTGGAGCACGTTCAGGGATCCGGCCCCGACGGGCTGATCGTCCGGTCCGACGTCACCGCAGCCGCGGAAGCGGCAGGGCAGGTTTCGGCCCTGGAACAGTCGCCGCCGCCGTCGGGTACGTTCCCGGTGCCACCACCGGCGGTGCCTTCGCCTGCGGCAGGCGGACAGAGTGTCCGCGAGGAGCGGATTCCGATCGCCGGAATGCGCAAGCACACGGCCGCCGCCATGGTAGCCAGCGCGTTTACCGCGCCGCATGTGACGGTGTTCCTGACCGTGGACGTCACCGCCTCCACCGAATTGCTGTTGCGCCTGCGGCAGAAGCCGGAGTTTGAGGGCGTGAAGCTCACGCCGCTGACGCTCGCCGCCAAGGCCGCGTGCCTGGCTCTGGGGAAGCATCCGACGCTGAATTCGCGCTGGGATGAGGCCGCACGGGAGATCATCCAGTACCGCTACGTGAACCTTGGCATTGCCGCGGCCACTCCGCGGGGGTTGATGGTTCCCAATATCAAGGACGCCAACACTCTGGGGCTTCGGGATTTGGCCGCTGCGCTGGGAACCCTGACGCAAACCGCAAGGGCCGGCAAGACCACTCCGGCGGACCTGGCGGGCGGGACCTTCTCGATTTCGAACGTGGGCGTTTTCGGTGTTGATGCCGGTACGCCCATCCTGAATCCCGGTGAAGCGGCAATCCTCGCGCTGGGCGCCGTCCGGGAACAGCCCTGGGCCTTTGAGGGTGCTGTTGCGCTGCGAAAGGTCATGACGCTGAGCCTGTCCTTCGACCACCGGCTGGTGGACGGCGAGCAGGGCGCCCGGTTCCTCAGCGACGTTGGGGCAGTCCTGGCAGAACCGGCAATGGCGCTGACCCTGATGTAACCCCTGCCCCGCAGACCTAGTGTCGGCGCGAAATGGCAGAAGGTGCGCTTCCCAGCTCTGGGAAGCGCACCTTCTGCCATTTCGCGGGTCCGGCCCGCCGGATGTAGTGCTTGCTAGGCCAGCTCGAGCTCGAGTTCACGCACAACGGCTCCGCGGGCATTGGCGAAGCCCTGCGTCTCGCCGATCACGGTGAAACCATATTTCTCCAGGATGGCAATGGAGCTGGCGTTATCGGCCACGGCCCGTGCCCGGATGGGGCGCTCGGAGAATTCCTGCAGGAACTGTCCCACGGCGGCCGTGGTGATGCCCCGGCCCCAGCGGGCGGTGTCCACCCAGTAGCTGATCTCCGGGACCCCGCCTTCGCGGTAAGCCATGATGCTGCCCACCACGTCACCGTCGGCCACGATGGTGCGCACCGTGATGGTGGGGTCATTGAGGATGTTCTGCCAGTGGTGATCAAACACACCGCGGTCAGAGGGGTTTTTGGCGGCAAAGCCAGCCATATGGTTGGCGCTTGGATCCAGCTGATGGGAAAAGAATTCATCCAGATCGGCGGGAACTACGGCACGAAGCTCAATCACAGCAGGTCTTTCTGCTCGAGGGGTTTGATTCAGACTACTAGGCATTCAGGGCGGCCCAAGCCATTGTCTCGAGGAGCGACCGCAGCCGTGCCGTCTCCCTGGCCTTCATTTTTCCGTGCAGCGTATGGGACGTGGAGTTGATGAGCCCAAAGACGGCCTGCGCCCGGTGCCGCAGCAGCGGCAGCCCGCAGTCCGGGTGCAGGGCGGAAAGGGCGTCAACCCACACCTCCACGTACTGGCGCTGCAGAGTCCGGACCTTGTGTTCGTCATCGGGCGGGAGGCTGCTGAAGTCCCGGTCCTGGACCCGGATGACGTTGGCCTGGCGCAGGGCGAAGTCCACATGGAACTCCACGAGTCCGCGGAGGGCGGCGTCAGCAGTTGCCGACTCGGCGACCACGGCGTTACCGCCGGCAAGGAGGTCCTCGCTCACGCCGACCAGGAGGGCTGATAATACGGCCGGCTTGCCGCTGAAGTGCCGGTACACGGCAGGTCCGCTGACACCCGAAGCCGCACCGAGCTCTTCAATGGAGACCCCGTTGTACCCGCGTTCGGCGAAAAGGGCGGCGGCGGCGTCGAGCATGGCGGCGCGCCGGGATGCCTTGGCCAGGCTGCGGCCGGTGGCGTGTGCGGGCGGCGCGGGCCTTTTGAGCGGGGCTGCTGGTGCTTCCTCTTTCGCTGCGTCCATGCCAACCTTTCCGGCAGTTTTTAATTCACGAGCAGCTTCCATTGTGGTGGACAGCTGAGTTAATAACCAATAACCTGTTTTGAGTTAGCGGTTATTAACTGAGAGCCGGTCCTCCGGAACCTGAGGCAGCCCGCTGAGAGAGAGACGTCAATGGAGACCCTTGTAACCCGGCTGGACCCAGCTTCCCCGGAGTTTGCCAGCAACGCCGCAGCCCAGCAGCAATTGGCGGCGGACCTGCGCAAGCGCCTGGCCGACGCCGCGCTGGGCGGACCCGAACGGTCCAGGGAGCGGCACACCGCCCGGGGAAAGCTGCTGCCGCGCGACCGCGTGGACCGGCTGCTGGACGAAGGCAGCCCCTTCCTGGAGATATCGCCGCTTGCCGCCAACGGCATGTACGACGACGAGTGCCCCGGAGCCGGCCTGATCGCGGGGATCGGCTTGGTCCAGGGCCGGCAGGTGATGGTGCTGTCCAATGACGCCACCGTCAAGGGCGGCACCTACTATCCGATGACCGTCAAGAAGCACCTGAGGGCACAAGAAATCGCGCTGGAAAACCGGTTGCCTTGCATCTACCTGGTGGATTCCGGCGGCGCGTTCCTGCCCCGGCAGGACGACGTGTTTCCGGACCGCGAGCATTTTGGCCGCATCTTTTTCAACCAGGCGCAGATGTCAGCGCGGAAGATTCCGCAGATCGCCGCCGTGCTCGGGTCCTGCACCGCCGGCGGTGCCTACGTGCCGGCCATGAGCGATGAAACCGTCATTGTGCGCAACCAGGGCACCATCTTCCTGGGCGGCCCGCCGCTGGTGAAGGCTGCCATTGGCGAAATTGTCACCGCTGAGGAACTCGGCGGCGGGGACCTGCATTCGCGCATCAGCGGCGTCACCGACCACCTGGCCGACAACGACGCCCACGCCCTGGAAATTGTGCGCAGCATCGTGGAGACCTTCCCCGGGCAGGACCCGGCCTGGGAAGTGCTGCCCGGCCGGCCGCCGTCGTACTCCGGGGATGAAATTTACGGCGCCGTGCCCGCTGACCTGCAGACACCGTATGACGTGCGCGAACTGATCGCCCGGCTGGTGGACGGCAGTGAATTCTCCGAGTTCAAGAAGGAATACGGCGCCACCCTGGTGACCGGCTTCGCCCGGCTGCACGGGCACCGGGTGGGGATCGTGGCGAACAACGGCGTCCTGTTCAGCGAGTCCGCGCTCAAGGGCGCGCACTTCATCCAGCTGTGCGACCAGCGCGGCATCCCGCTGATTTTCCTGCAGAACATCTCCGGCTTCATGGTCGGCCGGGACTACGAGGCCGGCGGCATCGCCAAGAACGGCGCCAAGATGGTCACCGCCGTCGCCACCGCCCGGGTTCCGAAGCTGACAGTGGTGGTGGGCGGATCCTTCGGGGCCGGCAACTACTCCATGTGCGGCCGCGCTTACAGTCCGCGGTTCCTCTGGATGTGGCCGGCGGCGAGAATTTCCGTTATGGGCGGTGCCCAGGCCTCCTCGGTCCTGGCCACGGTGAAGCGGGACCAGCTCGAAGCTCGCGGTGAGCAGTGGGGCGCCGAAGACGAAGAGACCTTCAAGGCACCCATCCGCGAGACGTATGAGACCCAGGGCAGCCCGTACTATTCCACGGCCCGGCTGTGGGATGACGGCGTCATTGACCCGGCGGACACCCGCACCGTCCTGGGCCTGGCCCTGGACGTGTGCGCCAACGCCCCGCTGCCGGAGACCTCCTTCGGCCTGTTCCGGATGTGAGCGGACATGACCAACGCACTTTTTGACACCGTCCTCGTGGCCAACCGCGGCGAAATTGCCTGCCGGATCATTGCCACCCTGCGCCGGCTGGGCATCCGCTCCGCGGCCGTCTACAGCGACGACGACGCCGGCGCCCGGCACGTGCGCGAGGCCGACGTTGCCGTCCGGCTCGGTCCGGCCGCCCCGCGGGAAAGCTACCTCAACGTGGAGGCCGTCCTGGCCGCCTGCCGGGCCACCGGAGCCCAGGCTGTGCATCCCGGCTACGGGTTCCTCAGCGAAAGCGCCGATTTCGCCCGGGCGCTGGAAGCCGCCGGGATTGTCTTCATTGGCCCCGGGGTGAATGCCCTCGACGTGATGGGGGACAAGATCCGCTCCAAGAACCACGTCTCATCCCACGGAGTGCCCGTGGTGCCCGGCATTGCCGAGCCAGGCCTGAGCGACGGGCAGCTGATAGCGGCGGCCGCGGATATCGGGTTTCCGCTGTTGATCAAGCCATCGGCCGGCGGCGGCGGAAAGGGCATGCATGCGGTGGAGAGGGCAGAGGACCTGCCGGCCGTGCTGCCGACAGCCCGCCGGGTTGCCGCGTCAGCTTTCGGTGATGACACCCTGTTCCTGGAACGGCTGATCAGCGTGCCCCGGCACATTGAGGTGCAGATCCTGGCCGATACGCACGGCAACGTGATCCACCTGGGGGAGCGCGAGTGTTCCCTGCAGCGCCGCCACCAGAAGGTCATCGAGGAGGCACCGTCCATGCTGCTGGACGGGACCACCCGGGCCCGGATCGGCGAAGCTGCCTGCGAAGCGGCCCGGTCGGTGGACTACACGGGCGCCGGAACGGTGGAGTTCCTCGTCTCCGACGCCTCGCCCGGCGAGTTCTTCTTCATGGAAATGAACACCCGGCTGCAGGTGGAGCATCCGGTAACGGAAATGGTCACCGGGCTGGACCTGGTGGAGGAACAGATCCGCATCGCGGCCGGAGAAAAGCTGCAGCTGGCCCAGGCCGATGTCCGGCTGACCGGTCACGCCGTGGAGGCCCGCGTGTATGCCGAGAACCCGGCACGGGACTTCCTGCCCACCTCCGGCCGGGTCCATTCACTGCGTGAGCCAGCGGGGGAGGGGATCCGCGTGGATTCTTCCCTGCTGGAGGGTTTGACGGTGTCCTCGAGCTACGATCCGATGCTGGCCAAGGTCATCGCCTGGGGCCCGGACCGGGAAACGGCACTGGACCGGCTGGACGCTGCCCTGGCGCAGACCCTGATCCTGGGCATTGGAACCAACACCGAGTACCTGCGCCTGCTGATCAACGATCCGGACGTGAGGGCCGGGCGGCTGGACACCACCATGATTGAGCGCAAGCTGCCCGGGCTTCAGTTCCGCAGCCCCTCGGAACCGGAACTGGCGGCTGCGGCGCTGGTGCAGGCGGCGGCCTTGGCTGCGCCTGGCACGTCCCGGACCGCGGAGCGCTCGCCCTGGCGGCGCGCTGACGGCTGGCGGATGGGTGCCCGGCAGCCGCTCACCCTTACCTTTGCCGCTGCCTCCCCGGGGGCCGACGACGACGTCGCCACCCTGAGCGGAACCGCGTCCGACACCCTTCTCAGCATCAATGGAGGGCCGCAGCGCCGCGCATCACTGCGGCGGGACGGGGACCGCGCCCTGGTGACGCTCGACGGCGTGATGCATCCGGTCACCCTGGCGGTGGCGCCCGGGCCAACGGGGGACACCGCCGGGGCGGCCGGCGGCACGGTGTGGGTTGCCGATGGAGGATATGCCGCGGAGCTGCGGCTGCGGACCCGGGCCGAGCTGCTGGCCGCGGAACGCGCCGCGGCCGGGCGGGCTGCCGGCGCCGCGGACCCGGTGCTGCGCTCGCCGATGCCCGGTACCGTGACCGCCGTGGCAGTGGCCGACGGCGAGCGGGTCACCGCGGGCCAGCCGCTGCTGAGCGTGGAGGCCATGAAGATGGAACACCAGCTCACCGCTCCCGTCAGCGGCACGGTGTCAATGAACCTGAGGCCCGGTGACCTGGTCAAGGCCGAGCAGGTGCTGGCCGTGGTCACCCCCGACACGGAACGGGGCACCACGGACGCTGAACCCGTCACTGCAGCAGTTAGCAGCACCGGACCGATCACTCAGTAAACCTGAACAACGCCTTCCCAAAGGAGCAGGACATGCCGGACTTTGAACTCAGCGAGGACTACCAGGACCTGGTGGATACGGTCCGTGACTTCGCGGACACCGTGGTTGCCCCGGTCTCAGCGCAGCACGACGAGGAGCACAGCTTCCCCTACAAGGTGGTGGCACAGATGGGGGAGATGGGGCTGTTCGGGCTGCCCTTCCCGGAGGAATACGGCGGCATGGGCGGAGACTACTTCGCCCTGGCGCTGGCCCTGGAACAGCTTGCCCGGGTGGACCAGTCCGTGGCGATCACCCTGGAGGCCGGGGTCTCGCTCGGGGCCATGCCGCTGTACCGGTTCGGCACCGAGGAACAGAAGCAGCAGTGGCTGCCGATGCTCGCCTCCGGTGAGGCGCTCGCCGGCTTCGGCCTGACCGAAAGCGAGGCCGGATCCGACGCCGGCGGCACCCGCACCAACGCCCACCGGGACAACGGGGAGTGGGTCATCAACGGGACCAAGGAATTCATCACCAATTCCGGCACCGACATCACCCGCCTGGTCACCGTCACGGCGGTCACCGGCAGCACCGAAATTCCGGACGGCAGCGGCGGCACCAAGGTCAAGAAGCAGATCTCCACCATCCTGGTGCCCACCGACACGGCGGGCTTCACCGCCGAAAAGGCCTACAACAAGGTGGGCTGGAACGCCTCGGACACGCATCCGCTGACCTTGGACAACGTCCGGGTACCGGAGGCGAACCTGCTCGGCGCCGAGGGCCGCGGGTTTGCCAACTTCCTGCAGATCCTGGACGAGGGGCGCATCGCGATTGCCGCGCTGGCCACGGGCGCCGCGCAGGGATGCGTGGAGGAGGCGCTGCGCTACGCCAAGGAGCGGCAGGCCTTCGGCGCGGCCATCGGCACCAACCAGGCCATTTCCTTCAAGATCGCCCGCATGCAGACCCGGGCCCACACCGCCCGGCTGGCCTATTATGACGCAGCGGCCCGGATGCTGGCCGGCAAGCCGTTCAAGACGCAGGCCGCCATGGCCAAGCTGGTGGCTGGCGAGGCGGCGATGGACAACGCCCGCGACGCGACACAGATTTTCGGCGGTTACGGCTTCATCAACGAGTTCCGGGTGGCCCGCCACTACCGCGACTCCAAGATCCTCGAAGTGGGCGAGGGCACCACCGAAGTCCAGCTGATGCTCATTGCCCGCGAACTGGGGCTCTAGGATAGGCGGACCGGGCACCGGGTGCCGGTGTCCGCTGCCGGTGACGGCGGCGGCAGGTTGGTCAACGGAGACGAACGAACGGATGGATCGATGATAGACAAAGTGATACCCACGGCAGCCGCTGCGGTGGCCGACATTCCGCACGGGGCGTCCCTGGCCGTGGGCGGCTTTGGACTGTGCGGCATCCCGGTGACACTGATCGACGCCCTGCATGACCAGGGCGCGGGGGACCTGGAAACCGTCAGCAACAACTGCGGCGTGGATGACTGGGGACTCGGCCGGCTGCTGGCGGATCACCGCATCCGCCGAACCGTCAGCTCCTACGTGGGCGAGAACAAGGAGTTCGCCCGCCAGTTCCTGGCCGGGGAGCTGGAGGTCATCCTGACCCCGCAGGGCACCCTGGCGGAAAAGCTGCGCGCGGGCGGTGCGGGCATTCCCGCCTTCTACACCACCGCCGGGGTTGGCACCCAGGTCAGCGAGGGCGGGCTGCCGCAGAAGTACGACGGCGAGGGCGGGGTCCTGCAGGCTTCGGAGCCCAAGGAAGTGCGCACGTTCGGCGGCGCGGAGTATGTGCTCGAGGAGTCCCTGACGCCGGACTTCGCGCTGGTCCACGCCTGGAAGGGGGACCGGCACGGCAACCTGGTGTTCCATGCCAGCGCCATGAACTTCAACCCGCTCTGCGCCATGGCCGGACGCATCACCATCGCCGAGGTGGAGGAGCTGGTGGAACCGGGCGAGCTTGATCCTGCGTCCGTGCACGTACCCGGGATCTTTGTCCAGCGGGTGGTGCATGCCGGCCCGGGAGAGAAACGCATCGAAAAGCGCACCGTCACGCCCGCCGGAAAGGACTCCTGACATGGCACTGACCCGCTATGAACTCGCCGCCCGCGTGGCCCGCGAGCTGGAAAACGGACAGTACGTCAACCTCGGCATCGGCATGCCCACGCTGATTCCCAACTACATCCCCGAGGGCGTGGAAGTGGTGCTGCATTCCGAAAACGGGGTGCTCGGCGTCGGCCCCTATCCCACTGAGGACCAGTTGGATCCGGACCTGATCAACGCCGGGAAGGAAACCGTCACGGTGAACTCCGGCGCATCGTTCTTCGACTCCGCGGCGTCCTTTGGCATGGTGCGCGGCGGGCACGTGGACGTGGCCGTGCTCGGAGCCATGGAAGTGGCGGCCAACGGGGACCTGGCCAACTGGATGATCCCCGGGAAAATGGTCAAGGGCATGGGCGGAGCCATGGACCTTGTGTTCGGGGCCAAGCGGCTGATCGTGATGATGGACCACACGGACCGCAGCGGCAATCCGAAGATCGTGGCCGAGTGTTCCCTCCCGCTGACCGGGCGCGCCTGCGTGGACCTGATTGTCACCGACCTCGCCGTCATCGAGGTGGGCCCCGAGGGACTGATCCTGCGCGAAACGGCGCCCGGCGTCAGCGTGGAGGAAGTGGTGGCGGCCACCGGAGCACCCCTGGAGGTTTCCCTTGACGTATGAGGAGCCCGACGCCGGGACCGAGGAGCTGGCAATGGCGCCGCGGATCATCGAACAGCGCGGGCTGTGGTTCGAGGAGTTCGAGCCGGAGGCCGTCTACCGGCACCGTCCCGGACGCACCGTGACCGAAGCGGACAACGTCCTGTTCACCACCCTGACCATGAACACCCAGGGCCTGCATCTGGACGCCGCGTACAGCGCCGGGCAGCCGTTTGGGCAGCGGCTGGTGAACTCCATGTTCACCCTGGCCACCATGGTGGGCCAGTCCGTGGGGCAGCTGACGCAGGGCACCCTGGTGGCGCAGCTGGGCCTCGGAGAGATCAGCTTCCCGCACCCCCTCTTCCACGGGGACACCCTGTATACGGACACCGAGGTGATCCAGAAGCGGCTGTCCTCCTCCCGGCCCGGGCAGGGAATTATCACGCTGGCGCACACGGGCAGGAACCAAAACGGTGACGTGGTGGGGCGCTGCACGCGGACCGCACTGGTCTGGACGCGGGCAGCGGGCGAGCAGCAGCTGCCGTGAGCCGCGCCTGCGCCGACAGATGGGCCGGCAGATAGATTGGACCCAAACCCCGGACGTGAAGGAGATACCCGCGTGACAACATTCCCCATGGGACCTGCCCTGCTGTTCTGCCCGGCGGACCGCCCCGAACGGTTTGCCAAGGCCGCCGACCGCGCCGACGCAGTGATCCTGGACCTGGAGGACGCCGTCGCCCCCGCCGATAAGGAGGCTGCACGGCGAAACCTGGCCGCTTCGGATTTGGATCCCGCCACCACCATCGTGCGGGTGAACCCCCTGGGGACCGGGGACTTCGAGAAGGACCTGGCTGCGGTGCGCCAGACTGAGTACCGGACCCTGATGCTGGCCAAGGCCGAAGACGCCCCGGCCATCGGCGCCGCGCTCGCGGACTTCGCCGTGGTCGCGCTCGTGGAAACGGCGCTGGGTGTTGTCCGCGCTGCGGAAATCGCGCAGGTCCCGTGCGTGAAAGCCCTGATGTGGGGTGCTGAGGACCTGGTGGCTTCGCTCGGCGGCGAGTCCAGCCGAAGCCCGGACGGCAGCTACCGCGGGGTTGCGCAGCACGCCAGAGCCACTGTGCTGCTGGTGGCCGGAGCGTTTGGCAAGGGGGCCGTGGACTCGATTTACGGCAACATCAAGGATACGGACGGGCTGGAGATTGAAGCACGCGACGCCGCGGCGTCGGGTTTCGCCGCCAAGGCCTGCATCCATCCCGGGCAGGTGGCGGCGGTGCGCGCCGCGTACGCGCCGTCCGACGACGAAGTTGCCTACGCAACTGAGGTCATCGCCGAAGCGGCCAACCACGGCGGCGTGTTCAACTTTCGCGGCGAAATGATTGATGGTCCGCTGCTGAAGCAGGCCCAGCAGACGCTGAGCCGCGCCGGACGCTGAGGAAATACTCCATTTCCTGCCTGACTCCGGACAGCTGCCGGGGTGCTGCGCTACCTTCGTAAGATGCGCATAGTCATAGCAGGAGCCCATGGACAGATTGCCCGCGAACTGGGCCGGCTGCTGGCCGCCCACGGCCACGATGTCGCCGGACTGATCCGCAATCCGGACCAGGCGGACGACGTCGAGGCTGACGGAGCGGCCCCGGTTGTCATCGACCTGGAAAACAGCACCAGCGACGACGTGATCCAGGTCCTGACCGGAGCCGATGCGGCTGTGTTTGCCGCCGGTGCCGGGCCGGGCAGCGGTGCGGCCCGCAAGGACAGCGTGGACCGCGGCGCCGCCGTGCTGCTCGCGGACGGGGCCGAGCAGGCGGGCGTGTCACGCTTTGTGCAGATTTCCGCGGCGGGGCTGGATTCCGTCCGGGACGATGCCCGGCCGGAGGGCATTGATGATGTTTACTACGCCTACCTCGTGGCCAAACTGGCGGCCGAAGAGGACCTCAAGACCCGCGACCTGGACTGGACCATCCTGCGCCCGGGGCACCTGACCAATGACGCGGCCGAGGGGCTGGTGGAGCTGGGGCCGGCGGAGGAACAGGGCAGCGTTCCCCGGCATGATGTTGCCGCCGTCCTCGCCGAGCTGATCAACACCGGACGCGGCAGCCGGCAGACGCTGTCGGTTGTCTCCGGTTCCACGAGCATCCCGGATGCCGTGGCGGCGCTTCCCATTACGCTTTAGGTCCCGTGGCCTTTAGCTGCGCACGCTTGAGGTCCCGCGCCGCCGGCGCCGGTGCAGTTCCGGACACCCCGGGCAGCGTCGGTGCGCGATACTGGAACCATGCAGCTTTCAGCGTCTTCCGGCACCCCGTCCGCAGCAGCAGCTACACGGCCCTTTGGCAGCACCGAGGGCGTGCCGCGCCGCGTGGTGCTCCTGGGCTCCACCGGCTCGATCGGCACGCAGGCCATCGATGTGGCCGACGGCGCTCCGGAACGGTTCACCATTGTGGCCCTGGCCGCCGGCGGGTCCAACCTGGACCTGCTCGCCCGGCAGGCGGTCCACACGCGCGCAGCCGCCGTCGGTGCCGCCGTCGTGGACACCGCCACCCTGCGCCGGGCGGTGCAGGAGGCCGCCGCTGCCGCCGGGGTTTCCGATTACGATCCGGAACTCTTCACCGGCCAGGATGCCGCAACGGCCATTGCCGCCTGGCCCGAAGCCGAAGTGGTCCTGAACGGGATCACCGGGTCCATCGGCTTGGAGCCCACGCTCGCTGCGCTGGCAGCCGGACACCTGCTGGCCCTGGCCAACAAGGAATCCCTGATTGTCGGCGGTGAACTCGTGAAGCGCGCCGCCGCTCCCGGACAGCTGGTCCCCGTGGACTCCGAACACTCCGCGCTGGCGCAGGCACTGCGCTCGGGCACGGCGCAGGAAGTGGACCGCCTCATTGTCACTGCCTCCGGCGGCCCGTTCCGCGGCAAGACCCGCAGCGAACTGGCCAACGTCACACCGGACCAGGCACTGGCACACCCCACCTGGAAGATGGGCCGGATGGTCACCACCAACTCGGCGTCCATGGTCAACAAGGCCCTCGAAGTCATCGAAGCCCACCTGCTCTTCGACGTGCCCCTGGAGCGGATCGACGTCGTCGTTCATCCGCAGTCCGTGGTGCACTCCATGGTCCAGTTCGTGGACGGCTCCACCATTGCCCAGGCCTCCCCGCCGGACATGCGGCTGCCGATCGCGCTGGGCATGGGCTGGCCGCACCGGGTGCCCGGTGCGGCCTCACCCTGCGACTGGTCCAAGGCGACCTCATGGACCTTTGAACCGCTGGACGAGGAGGCCTTTCCCGCCGTCGCGCTGGCCAAGCGCACCGCCGCGGCCGGCGGAACCGGCATGGCCGTCTACAACGCCGCCAACGAGGAAGCCGTGGACGCGTTCCACGACGGACTCATCGGATTCACAGACATCGTTGATACGATCGCCGCCGTACTGGCCGAACACACCGACACTGCGCCGCTGACGCTGGAATCGGTGCTGGCGGCGGAATCGTGGGCCAGGGCCGCAGCACGCAGGCGCTGCGGGCGCTGACCGTGCCGGCCCTTCAACCGCTTGACCCGATTGATCCAAAGGAAATTCGTTGACCGTTCTCCTCTTCATCCTGGGCGTCCTGTTCGTGGCGGTGGGCATCGCCGTGTCCATTGCGCTGCATGAAGTGGGCCACCTGGTTCCGGCCAAGGCCTTCAAGGTCCGGGTGACCCAGTACATGATCGGGTTCGGGCCCACCGTTTTTTCGCGCCGCCGCGGTGAGACCGAATACGGCGTCAAGGCGCTGCCCCTGGGCGGCTACGTTTCGATGGTCGGGATGTACCCCCCGAATACGACCAACGACGCCGATGGAACGGTCCGCAGCTCCAGCACCGGCATGTTCCAGCAGCTGGCCACCGATGCCCGCGCCGTGGCCGCCGAGCAGCTTCAGCCCGGAGACGAAAACCGGGTGTTTTACAACCTGCCGATTTGGAAGCGCATCATCGTGATGCTCGGCGGGCCGTTCATGAACCTGGTGATCGGCGTCGTGCTGTTTGCCGTACTGCTGATGGGCTTTGGAACCGCGCAAAGCACCACCACGCTGGCCGAGGTCAACCAGTGCGTGATCACCTCGGATAAGGCCGAGCAGGGGCAGACGGAATGCACCGAGGCGGATCCGGCGGCTCCGGCCTACGAGGCTGGACTGCTGCCCGGGGACACAATCATCGCCTTCAACGGCAGCCCCGTCACGTCCTGGGATGACCTCTCCGCACGCATCCGCGAAGCGGCCGGCCGCTCCGTTCCCATCACTTACGAGCGCGACGGCGTCGAGCGGGACACCGTGATCACCCCGCTGCTGACCGAACGTCCCGTAGCTGACGACGACGGCGCCCCCGTGGTGGATGACGCCGGCAACCCCGTGACCCGGGAGGTTGGCTTCATCGGTGTTGCCGCCTCCACCGAGCTGGTCCGCCAACCCGGCTCTGAGGTGCTGCCCGCCGTCGGGGAGAACCTGCAGAACATCGCCGGCGTGGTCATCAACCTGCCGCAGCGCGTTGTCGACGTGGCCCAGGCAGCGTTCTCGTCGGAAGAGCGGGATCCCAACGGACCCATCAGCGTTGTCGGCGTGGGCCGGATTGCCGGCGAGATCTCCTCCCTGGAAGACGTACCGGTGGAAAGCCGCGTGGCTTCCCTGCTGGGACTGGTGGCCAGCGTCAACCTGGCGCTTTTCGTCTTCAACCTGATTCCGCTGCTGCCGCTTGATGGCGGCCACGTGGCCGGCGCCCTTTGGGAGGGGCTGCGCCGGCGTGTTGCCAAGCTCTTCAAGCGCCCGGACCCGGGACACTTTGACCTGGCCAAGATGCTGCCGGTGACGTATGTCGTGGCCATCCTGTTCATGGGGATGACCGCTCTGCTGATCTACGCGGACATCGTGAAGCCGGTCAGCCTGTTCAACTAAGCCGGGGCACCAGCCGCGCAGCGGCGAAGCGCAGCAACGAACCAGCGGCGAGCGGGAACAGCGCAGCAACTTGAAGCCAAATACGGTTGTGATTCCAATTACAACCGGATACGGTTTCAATATGATTTTCAACCGCAGGTCTGTGCGCCCATGTTCGTCCTGACCATTGACCAAAAGGGCAGCCGCAGCGGCCGGGACCGGGTTCCGGACCTGCTGTCGCTGCTGGGCGGCCTCCCCATGGAGCTGCCCTTTGAACGGTCGGTGGGGGACGAGGTCCAGGGACTTTCGGCCGACGCCGGCGCAGTTGTGGAGGCAGCGCTGCGGGCCCTGCGGGACGGCCACTGGTCCGTGGGCATCGGGATTGGGGAGGTGGAAACGCCACTGCCGGCCAGCACGCGGGAAGCTTCCGGACCCGCGTTTGTCGCAGCCCGGGACGCCGTGGAGCGGGCCAAGAAAACGGGTGACCGACCGCCCGTGGCGGTGACCGGTCCCGCCGGTGCGGCCGAAGCCGAAGCCGTGCTGGTGCTGCTTGGGCGACTCATCCGGGACCGGACCGCGGAACAGTGGCGGATACTGGAGCACGTTGAACCCGGAACCTGGGGCGCCCAGAGCGCCGCGGCCCGTAAGCTCGGCATCAGTCCACAGTCAGTGGGCAAGACCATAGCCCGCGCCGGGTGGCAGGAGGAGTGGGCGGCCCGTCCCGCTGCAGCCGTCCTCCTTGCCCTGGCCAACGGGCAGTCCGGGCGCCCAAACGGGCAGTCCGACGGGCGCCCAAACGGGCAGTCCGACGGGCGCCCAAACGGGCAGTCCGACGGTCGCCCAAACGGGCAGTCCGACGGGCAATCCGGCGGGGGAGAGGGAAGAAGCTGATGGAGTTTGTCTGGATTGTCCTGACCCTGGCCGCTGCGGGCCTCCTGGGCTGGCCGGTGACTGCCGCGGTGCTGCGGCTGGCCCGGGCGGTGGAAAACTCGGGGCCGCCGTTCTCCGACACGGACCCCGCCGCGGACCAGGACCTGGACGCCGAGCTCAGTGCCGGAACCAGGGTCTCCGCCGGCCAGCCGCTGGGCGGGCAGCCGGCGCCGGCAGGCTCCCCGGCGCAAACTCCGCCGCGGTCCGCAGACAGAATCGCCGGCCACACACCAGGAAGGACCGCGCGCAGCGCCCCGGTGCCGGGATCCGTGCTGCGCGGCGGGCTGGTGATTGGAGTCCTCGAACGGCTTGCGGTGGCAGCCTCGGTGCTGGCTTCCGAACCGGTGGCGATTGCCTACGTCGTGGCCATCAAGGGCCTGGGCCGGTATGCAGAGCTTAAAGACACACCCGCAGCAGCCGAGCGCTTTATTATCGGGACGCTGACCTCCATGCTGTGGGCTGTTGGCGTTGCTGCCGCCGCCCGCGCCTTCCTGCTCTGAGCCAGCGATCCCGTAGGCTTGAGCCCATGAGCATTTTTGCAGTTGAATACGTGTACGACGCCGATTCCGCCGCCATCCGTGATGAGCACCGCCCCACCCACCGTGAGTGGCTGGCCGGTTTGGCGGAGCAGGGACGCTTGCTGGCCTCGGGTCCGTTCACGGACGGCGCCGGCGCCTTGCTGATCTTCACTGCGCAGGACGACGTCGATCTCTCCAACCTGCTGATGCAGGACCCCTTTGCCGCCGTCGGCGCCATCTCGGGAATGAAAACCACGCAGTGGAAGCCGGTTATCGGCGCTTTTGCCGATCTTGTCTAAGCCCTGAACGATATCCGCACATCACGCATCGGTGCGGGTGGATAATGGATTAGCGCATCCGCAGTGCGCTTTAGCCGAATAACTGCCGATGAGGCACATGGAGGACGTTTTGACCTCGGTCAACCTTGGAATGCCAGCAGCACCGCCGCCCACTCTCGCGCCGCGGCGCAAGACCCGCCAAATCAAAGTGGGATCGGTGGGGGTTGGATCAGATTCGCCCATCAGCGTTCAGTCCATGACAACCACGCCCACCACGGACATCAACGCCACCCTGCAGCAGATCGCAGAGCTGACGGCCTCCGGGTGTGACATTGTCCGGGTTGCCTGCCCCAGCGCCGACGACGCAGCGGCACTGCCGATCATTGCGAAAAAGTCGCAGATCCCCGTGATCGCCGACATCCACTTCCAGCCCAAGTACGTGTTTGCGGCCATTGAAGCCGGTTGCGCCGCGGTACGCGTCAACCCGGGCAACATCCGCAAGTTTGACGACCAGGTTCGGGAAATCGCCCAGGTCGCCAAGGATCACGGCACCTCCATCCGCATCGGCGTCAACGCCGGTTCGCTGGATCCGCGGCTGCTCGCCAAATACGGCAAGGCAACCCCCGAGGCCCTCGTGGAATCCGCAGTCTGGGAAGCGTCCCTGTTCGAGGAACACGACTTCCACGACTTCAAGATTTCCGTCAAGCACAATGACCCCGTGGTCATGGTCCGCGCCTATGAGCTCCTCGCGGAACGCGGCGACTGGCCGCTGCACCTCGGTGTCACCGAAGCCGGGCCGGCGTTCCAGGGAACCATCAAGTCCGCCACCGCTTTCGGCGCACTCCTGTCGAAGGGCATCGGCGACACCATCCGCGTGTCGCTGTCCGCTCCTCCGGTGGAGGAAATCAAGGTGGGCAACCAGATTCTGCAGTCGCTGAACCTGCGCCCGCGCAAGCTGGAAATTGTGTCCTGCCCGTCCTGCGGCCGCGCCCAGGTGGACGTGTACACTCTCGCAGAGCAGGTGACCGCCGGGCTGGAAGGCATGGAGGTTCCGCTCCGCGTCGCGGTCATGGGCTGCGTTGTCAACGGACCGGGCGAAGCCCGCGAAGCTGACCTCGGAGTGGCCTCCGGCAACGGCAAGGGCCAGATCTTTGTGAAGGGAGAAGTCATCAAGACTGTTCCCGAAGACCAGATCGTTGAGACCCTCATTGAAGAGGCTATGAAGATCGCAGAGAGCATGGGGGAATCCGATGGCGAAAATGCTGGCACGGGTGGCCCCATGGTTACTGTCGGCTAAGACCGGCGTTAACGGCCGCAGCGGGCAGGAAATCCGCGGCGGCGCCTCCGGGACGCTGCGCATCCTGGAGGACGCAGACACCGCTGCCCTCTGGGCCCTGGCGGAAACCGACCCGGTGGCGAACATCTTCCTGCTGTCCCACCTTGAAACGACCCGCACCGCCGCCCCCACCACGGCGGGCGGGCGGGTCGTCGGCGTTTTCGACGACGATGAGCTCACCGCAGCCTGCTGGGTAGGCGTGAACGTGGTGCCCGTTGGAGTAACCGCCGACACCGGCCCCGAGCTTGGCGCCTACCTGGCCCGGTCCGGCCGGCGGTACTCGTCCATTTTCGGGCCAGCCGAGGCAGTGCTTTCGCTCTGGTCCCAGCTGCAGCATTCCAGCCCGCAGCCCTTTGACGTGCGCCCCGACCAGCCGCTGCTGCAAATGACCGGAGTCTCCCAGGTGCAGCCGGCTCCGGGGCTGCGGTACGCCCAGCCATCGGAGCTTGACGTCCTGCTGCCCGCCTGCGCTGCCATGTTCGAGGAAGAGGTCGGGTACTCGCCCGTCGCCGGGGGCAGCCACCATTACCGGCAGCGGGTCAAGTCGCTGATCGCGCGGCAGCAGTCGCTGGTGGACTTCGACCCGTCCGGCCAGGTGGTCTTCAAGGCCGAACTCGGCACCGTGTCCAGCGGCGCCGTCCAAATCCAGGGCGTGTGGATGAACCCTGCCTACCGTGGACGGGGCCTCAGCGCGCCCTACATGTCCGCGGTGGTGGAGGCGGCCCGGCAGGTGGCGCCCGTGGTCAGCCTGTACGTCAATTCCTATAACGCCCCGGCCCGCGCCACCTACGAAACCGTGGGATTCGAGCAGGTGGGCACCTTCGCCACCATCCTCTTCTGATTTCATGTGAGAGCGGCCACCTCAGTAGGATGCTCAGTGTGCTTCCAATGAAACGGAAGCGCTGAGAGCACCAACTCCGCTGCCGGGTCCATCCGGCCGCGGGAACCAAACTGGGGGAACCACATAATGAACAAGTCCATGAAAGCCGGCGCGCTCCTTGTCGCCGGTATTTTTGCGCTGTCGGGCTGCGGCAGCTCGGATGATTCCGCCTCGTCGGCGGACGCTGCGCCAGACTCTTCAGCCTCGGCCCCGGCCGAATCAGCATCACCGACACCCACACCCACGCCCACTCCGGCAGCTGGCGAGAAGCAGTACACCGCAGACGAACTGGAAGCGGCCCTCACGGCCGTGAAGGAAGATCAGGGGCTGACCGGACAGATCGCCAATGATGCGGCCGTGCGCCCCGAACTGGCCGGGGTTGAAGACGCCTTCGCGGACATCAAAATCACGCCCGAAGAGTGCAGCGCCCTGGCGACGGCCAACCTCTCGGAAAAGATCGAGAGCTCCACGGTGGCCATCATGCAGCTCAGCGAAACGGATTCGCTGACGGTCATCAGCTACGAAGATGCATCGCTCCTGGACAGCCAGGTCAAGAACAACGACCAGCAGATGGTCGACTGCGCGGAATTCACCATGGAAACGGGCGGACAGGTGCTGACCGCCAGCGCCGAAGAGGTCCCTTCCTCCACCGATGCAGTCACCACCCAGGCCTACAGTGTCGCCATCAATGTCGAGGGCCAGGCAACAACAACCCTTCAGATCAGCGGCTTCTCGGGCACCACCAACATCACCGTCAGCATGAGCGACCCCGCTGACGCTGCGGGTGCCCAGGGCGCGGCTGAGGAACTGATCAACGCCGTGCTCGCCGAACTGGAGAAGTAATGAACAAGTCCATGAAAGCCAGCGCACTCTTGGTAGCCGGCATCTTTGCACTCTCGGGCTGCGGCAGCTCCGATGACTCCGCCGCGGCGGATTCCCCTGCCGCAGACTCGCCGTCACCCACACCCACCCTGGCCGTAGGGCAGGATCAGTACTCGGCGGACGAGCTTGAAGCCGCACTGACCGCGGTCAAGACGGCCCAGGGCCTGACCGGTGACGTGGAAAATGACGCCACACTGCGTCCGCAGATGGAGGAGGCCACCCTCTCGGGTATCACGGCGACGCCCGAGCAGTGCAACATCCTCGTCTCTTCCTTCTTCGACGAAAAGATCGGCGAGGGAAACCTTGGCACCGTGGGGATCAATGACAGCGACACGCTGATGCTGATCAGCTACAAGGACGCGTCCGTCCTGGAAAAGCAGGCCGAGAGCAGCGCACAGCTGGTCAAGGACTGCGCCGAGTTCCAGATGGAGGCTGACGGGAGAGTCATCAACGGCTCGGTGGAGAGCCTTGAGGCTTCCACCGATGCCCCGTCCACCCAGGCCTACCGGAGCGTCATTACCCGGGCAGACGGGGGCGAAGCCTCAACCATCCAGGTCAGCGGACTCTCGGGCACCCTGAATCTCAGCGTCACTCTGTTTGACCCCGCAGACGCAGAAGGTGCGGTGGCTGAGGCCGAGAAATCCATTAACGCCGCCCTCAGCGAGCTCGAAAAGAAGTAGCAGCACACCTCACGCGTACGCGCCGGGGCCGGACCTGCACCCCAGGTCCGGCCCCGCCGTCGTCGTACCGCATGTCCGGCAGGGGCGGCGGCACACGCTAGATTAGAGGGGAGCGTTATTTTCCTTTTTCTCCCAGCTTGAATACTGTCCCAGCTTGAATGCAGCCACGGGCTGCAGAAACGGATACCCAGCGTGGTCCTTCGACTTTCCACCCTTTTCCTGCGCACCCTGCGCGAAGACCCTTCCGACGCCGACGTCGCCAGCCACCGCCTGCTGGTGCGTGCCGGCTACATCCGCCGCGCCGCTCCCGGCATTTACTCCTGGCTGCCGCTGGGACTGCGGGTGCTCGGCAAGGTGGAAACCATCATCCGTGAGGAAATGGCGGCCATCGGCGCCCAGGAAGTCCACTTCCCGGCCCTGCTGCCGCGTGAACCGTACGAAGCCACCAACCGCTGGACTGAGTACGGCGACAACCTCTTCCGACTGCAGGACCGCAAGGGCAACGACTACCTGCTGGCTCCCACGCATGAGGAAATGTTCGCGCTGCTGGTCAAAGACCTGTACAACTCGTACAAGGACCTGCCGGTCTCGCTGTTCCAGATCCAGAACAAGTACCGCGACGAAGCCCGTCCGCGCGCCGGCCTGCTGCGCGGGCGCGAGTTCATCATGAAGGATTCCTACTCCTTCGACATTGACGACGACGGCTTGGAGGCCAGCTACCAGGCGCACCGCGGCGCCTACCTGCGCATCTTCGAACGCCTCGGCCTGGAAATCGTTGTCGTGTCGGCGGTCTCCGGCGCCATGGGCGGCTCCAAGTCCGAGGAATTCCTGCACCCGACGCCGGTTGGCGAGGACACCTACGTCCGCTCAGCGGGCGGGTACGCCGCCAACGTCGAAGCCGTCACCACCGTCCCTCCGGCCGAGATCGACTTCACCGGCGCCCCCGCGGCGAAGGTCGTGGAGACCCCCAACACCCCGACCATCGACACCCTGGTGGCCGACGTCAACGCACGCTTCGCCCGGGAATCCGGCGAGTGGACAGCGGCGGACACCCTGAAGAACGTTGTGCTGGCCGTGACGCTGCCCACCGGCGAACGCCGGATCGTCGTCGTCGGCGTCCCCGGGGACCGTGCCGTGGACCTCAAGCGCATCGAAGCGAACATCGCCGCGCACGTGGAGATCGGCGGCGAGCTGGAAGTCGACGCCGCCACCGATGAGGACATCAAGAAGCACCCCGGCCTGGTCAAGGGCTACATCGGCCCGGGCCTGTCCGTGGACGCGCCGGTCCTCGGCACCGAATCCGCCACCGGCCTGCTGTACCTGGTGGACCCGCGCGTCGTTTCCGGCACCAGCTGGATCACCGGCGCCAACGAGGCCGGCAAGCACGTCATCGGCCTTGTAGCAGGACGCGACTTCACCTGGGACGGCGTCATCGAGGCCGTCGAGGTCAGCGAGGGCGACGAGGCTCCGGACGGATCCGGTCCGCTCGAAGCAGCCCGCGGCATCGAAATGGGCCACATCTTCCAGCTCGGCCGCAAGTACGCCGAAGCGCTGGGCGTGAAGGTCCTGGACAAGAACGGCAAGCTGGTCACCGTGACCATGGGCTCCTACGGCGTGGGCGTGACCCGTGCGGTGGCCGCCCTGGCCGAATCCAACCATGACGATAAGGGTATTGTCTGGCCGCGCTCCGTCGCTCCGGCCGACGTCCACGTGGTGGCCACCGGCCGCGGCGAGGAAATCTTCGCAGCGGCTGCTGCCCTGTCCGAGGAACTGGAAGCCGCGGGACTGGAAGTTATCTACGATGACCGGCCCAAGGTCTCCCCGGGCGTGAAGTTCGGCGACGCCGAGCTCATCGGCGTGCCCACCATCCTGGTGGTTGGCCGCGGCCTGGCCGACGGCGTCGTTGAGATCAAGGACCGCGCCACCGGCGTTGCCGAAAACGTTCCGGTGGCTGAAGCGGTGGAGTACGTGCGCCGCGCTTCAGCGCAGTAGCACCCGGTGGTCTCCGGTCTCGAGGAGATCCAGCTCGCCACCATCCTGCTTGTGGTGGTGGCGGGCCTGGCCGCCGGCTGGGTTGATGCTGTGGTGGGCGGCGGGGGACTGCTGCAGTTGCCCGCACTGCTGCTGATTCCGGGGATTACTCCGGTGCAGGCGCTGGCTACGAACAAGATGGGTTCCATCTTCGGCACCACCACCAGCGCCATCACGTACTACCGCCGTGCCCATCCTGACCTGCGCACGGCCCTGCCCATGGCCGGCGTTGCCCTGGTGGGCAGCTTCGGCGGCGCCGTGCTCGCTCTGTCGCTGCCGTCCTCGGTGTTCAAACCGATCATCGTGGTGGCCCTGATTGCGGTGGCGATCTTCACAGCCACCAAACCAACAGTCGGCGAGCTGACCAAGCTGCGCCACCAGGGCCGCCGGCACTATGGAACCGCCGGTGCCATCGGCCTGGCGATTGGATTCTATGACGGACTGATCGGACCGGGGACCGGGTCCTTCCTGATCATTTCCATGGTCACGTTCCTTGGCTACAACTTCCTGGCCGCCAGCGCCAAGGCCAAGATCGTGAACATGGCCACCAACCTCGGCGCCCTGGCGTTCTTCCTGCCCAACGGCGCACTGCTGTGGGGGATTGGCCTGATCCTGGGCCTGGCCAACATGGTGGGCGGCTACATCGGGGCGCGGATGGCCGTCACGCAGGGCAGCAAGTTTATCCGCGTGGTGTTCCTCGTGGTGGTCGGCGCGCTGATCTGCAAGCTCGGCTACGACGTGTGGGTGGAGAACATCCGCGGCTGAGGCTGCAGGTGTCCGTTCGCACAGGGGTCAGCTCGCGCAGAGCTTAGTTCGCGAGGGTGGCGGCCACCCAGGCGGAGCGTTCCGCGTCCTTCCGCTTCCCGTCACGGTTGTAGTCCAAGCAGTTGTCCACCTCGCGCAGCACGCTCCACTGCCGTGCCGTTTCCGGATCCAGCCCGCCGGCCGCGCAGAGCCGGAGCAGCCGCCCGCGCAGGGCTGCCTCCGGCCGGGCCTGATCCAGCTCATCGATCCGGTTCCACAGCATGGGGGCGGCGGCAAATTCAGGTTCCCCCACCATCGCCTGGGGGTCGATGGCCACGAACCCGTGCCCGTCGGCCCCCGGGCGGCGGTACAGGATGTTCTCAAAATGCAGGTCCGTGTGGACCAGTACGTCGTTGCTGCTGCGCCGGCCCACCGCGCCGCGGGTCTGGCAGACCTCCAGCGCCGCTTCCAGCAGGCGCCGTTCGATGGGCCGCCCCAGGTCTTCCCAGGCGGCGGGCAGCTCGTCCGAGAGCTGCTCCGTCCGTTCGGCCAGCGACGGGATCCCGGCCCAGCCGGGGGAGTCCGCCGCCGGCAGTGACAGCTTCCGCACCAGCCCGCCCCATACCTCCACGGCGGTGTCCATGGCGGCGTCGGACAGGGTCCGGGCGTCATCCAGGCGTTCGAGCAGCAGCGTTCCGCTGTCGGCATGGCTTGCGTACAGCCTTACTGCTCCGAATCCGGACCACAGGCCCAGCGCTGCCGGTTCGGTGAGGGCCTCGTCATGCGGATACGCCACCTTCAGGACCGCCGGGCCGTACGGCGAGGCAACCGGGAGGACCATGGCCCCGTTGCCGTGCCATGGTTCCCGTCCCTGCAGGTCAAGGGTGAGGCCCCAGCGCTGCCGGGCGGCGTCGACAAGCGAGGGAAGGGATGTGAGCCAGTCCCGGCCCGCACGGGTTTGGGCGTACTGCCGGTGCAGGGGACCGGGAATGGACACGGGTACCGTCATTCCGGCGCCCAAAACCGGGTCCGGCTTCCCGCTGGGGTGCCGCAGGGCATGGCCCGGCGCTTCCCGGGGAGGGGGCGGGATTGATGGGCGGGGTGTTGGCACGAGTGCATGAGTACAGGCTAGGGGGTGCCGGGGACCTGCGGCAGTCCCGCCGCGTCCAGGTCCAGTCCCGGTGCTGCCGGAACGGAGCCCTCATCCGCATAGAGTGCGGTGCTCAACTCCGCCAGGCGCTCCACCGCCCAGGCACGTACGGTCCCGCTTCCCAGAGCCGCGAGATCGGCATACACGGCCGGCAGGGAGTCCTCCAGCTCCTCCAGGGCTGACTCCGGGTCCGCAGTGAACGACGGCGGCAGCGAGTACGCCGGTGCCCGGGTCAGCGCGGGCAGGCAAACCTCGGGCAGCAGCAGCACTGCCTCGGCTCCGGCGGCGAGATGTTCTTCCCTGCGCCCGTCCAGTTCCGCGCGGGTGGCGGTGCCGGAGGTGCGGGCCATACCGACTTCGTAGGCATACGCGGCGCCGTACTCGGCATGGACAGCGGCCTGCAGGGCGGCCGCCGCATCCGGGGCGGCGTCCGGTCCGGTTTCGGAGGTGGCGGCCTCGGGTACGGTCCCGGACGAGGTACCGGGTGCGACGCCGGGTGAGGCGAAGGGGCTGGCGCCGCCTGTTCCCTCGGAAGCGCACCTGCCGCTTCCGCTGGACGGCGTGACGGGCTTCCACGGCTCCGGGGCATCCAGCCCGGCGGCTTCGGCGGTCCGGAGGGCCAGCACCTGCTGGGCGGCCCCGGTGGACGCCAGCAGCCGGGCGGTGCCGGCATCCGCACGGATGGCGCCGTCCAGGCTGGACCGGGCGGAAATGGTCAGCAGCCGGACGTAGTCCGCTGCGGCATCGGAATCGGCGGCGTGAGTCGAGCCGGTGTTGGACGCGACAGCTCCGGACGCGGCAACTGGGAAGGGCGGAACGCCGCGGCGGAAACTGCCGGCCCGGGTAAGGACTGCGGCCTGCTCGTTGAGGACTTCGGCCTGGCGGGCAAGCTCCGCCGTCAGCGTTGTGGACCGGGCGGCCTCGGCAAGTTCGCCGGCCTGCCGTGAGAGTTCGAGGGCTGAGGCCCGCGCATCGGTCTGCGCGATTTCGGAGAAGCTGGCGGCGCGGCCCTCACCGGACCCGTTTCCGGCGACCATTCCCAGGCTCAATACCACGGCGGCCAGGACCAGCAACACAGTGGTACGCCTCACGCCGCCCAGGACGGCCATCGCCCGTCCGGCGCGGCCGGCCGCGGGCGTTCTGCGGGACGGGGGCTTTTTCACTACATCCGATGATGCCATGAACGGGCCCTCATCTGCTGCGATGCCGATGGGACTCAGGAAAGTCGGTACGCTAGTAGGTACAACATCATCTAGTGGGAGGCACCTATGGCGGTTCGGCCCAGCCCCAAAAAAGACACGTCATCGGATTACCGCAAGAAGGCCATGCACGCAGAAATTGCCGCTGAAACGCAGCGGCTCAAGAACTTCCTCGCTCCCACGGTTGAACAGCAGCAGCTTTTCCTTGAGGACATCGAGATCAAGATGGCCGGTGCCAGCCGCACCGTGCACGTCATCGTGGACCTTCCCGAAGGGGAAGCCGGAGGCGTCAGCCTCGACCGCATCTCCGACGTCGCACATGCGCTTTCCGAAGCCATGGATGCAGATCCGCACGACGACGGACGTCCCTACAGCCTGGAGGTTTCCTCTCCTGGTGTTTCGCGCCCGCTCACCGAGCCGCGCCACTGGCGCCGCAACGTCGGGCGCATGGTCAACGTGAACGTCATGACCGGCGACGACGTCAAGGGCCGCCTGGTGTCCGTTGAAGCGGACGGCATCACGCTGATACCGGAACTGCCGGTCAAAAAAGGCATGAAGCCGAAGCAGGGCGAGCAGATGTCCCTCCCCTTCGGCAACATCCGCAAGGGACGCGTTGAAGTTGAATTCGCGCATATTGAAGACGTACCGCTGGACGGCATCGCCGGCAGTGATGAAGAAACCACAGCTGAGGAGGCCTAGATGGATATTGATATGAGTGCGCTGAGGCTGCTGGAACGCGAACGGGAGATCCCCCTGGATCTGCTGGTTCCGACCATTGAGCAGGCGCTTTTGGTGGCGTACCACAAGACCGCCGGCGCGCAGGATAGAGCACGCGCCGAGGTGGACCGCAAGAACGGCCACGTGACCATCTGGGCCACCGAGGTTGACGACGACGGCGAGGCCGTGGGCGAGTTTGACGACACCCCCACCGGTTTTGGCCGCATCGCCGCCAGCACCGCCCGGCAGATCATCCTGCAGCGGCTGCGCGACGTCGAAGACGACGCCATTGTGGGTGAGTTCAAGGGCCGCGAGGGCGAGATTGTCTCCGGACAGATCCAGCAGGGCAACAACCCGCACATGATCCAGGTGAACCTGGGTGCCGTGGAGGCACTGCTGCCTCCCACGGAGCAGGTCCCCGGCGAGAAGTACACCCACGGTTCCCGGCTGCGCGCCTTCGTTGTCGATGTGCGCCGCGGTTTCAAGGGCCCCTCCATTACCCTGTCCCGGTCCCATCCGGGCCTGGTGCGGAAGCTCTTTGAACTGGAAGTACCCGAAATTGCCGACGGCAGCGTTGAAATCGTGGCGCTGGCACGCGAAGCCGGACACCGGACCAAGATCGCCGTGAAGGGCAACGTCTCGGGCATCAACGCCAAGGGCGCCTGCATCGGCGAGATGGGTTCCCGCGTCCGCGCTGTCATGACCGAGCTGCATGACGAGAAGATCGACATTGTGGACTTCAGCGAGGATCCCGCAACGTTCATCGCCAACTCGCTGTCGCCGTCGCGCGTTAACTCGGTGACGATCACCGACGAAGACACCCGCTCGGCACGCGTTGTCGTCCCCGATTACCAGCTGTCGCTGGCGATCGGCAAGGAGGGGCAGAACGCCCGGCTGGCAGCGAAGCTGACCGGTTGGCGGATTGATATCGTTTCCGACGCCAAGACCGCTTAAGCAGACAGGTCCCGGGGTGGATGCGGCACAGCGAGAGAAACGCGTTAGAATGTATGAGGCCGGGTCGCCGTCCGCTTTCCTTTTGTCCCCTGCAGCCTCAGGCGCTGCAGTTCATGTTCCGCAGAGGACATGCATTGGGTGCAGGAAAACGGATGACCAGGCTGTTCTGATGCGGCTGGTAGGTGTGGACATGGACGGCAGGATTGCCGTCCAGGTCGACGAACACCGCCGCATGTCTGGCCGCGGGGCCTGGGTGCACCGCGGATCAGCATGCTTTGCAGCAGCGCTTCGGCGACGCGCGTTCAACCGGGCCTTTCGGGGCCAGGTGGACACCGCGGATGCGGAAGCTTGGTTCAAGGCTCTTGAGTCAGCTCCGACCGGGAGCGGGCTCGAAACCGTCCAACCTGAAAGCGGGTCAGAAATCTGATGGAAACCCGATGAGTACCCAGCGATGAGTGCTTTGTTGTGCTCTGCTATGGGCTTTGCTGTGACTGCAGTGGAAGCCCGCAGGAAATAGACGGTTCGTACCTGGCTCGGTGCGGACCGAGACAGGAGAAATGTGGCCAAGGTCCGCGTACACGAGCTCGCCAAAGAGCTCGGCATCACCTCGAAGGACGCAGTTGCAAAACTGCAGGAACTGGGCGAATTCGTCCGTTCCGCCTCATCAACGATTGAGGCACCCGTAGTCAAGAAGCTTCGCGGCGCCTTCCCGGCGTCCGATTCCAAGCCGGCCGCACAGGCCGATTCCAAGCCGGCCGCGCAGGCCGACTCCAAGCCCGCTGCACAGGCCGGCACCCCCGGCCCGCGCCCGGCTGCGGCACCCGCTGCACCGGCGCCGTCGGCACCGACCCCGGCTCCGGCAGCCGCTGCGGCAGCTCCGGCTCCCGCGGCTCCGGCCCCCGCAGCTCCCGCCGCCGAGAAGCCGGCAACACCGGCTCCGGCAGCACCCGCTGCCCAAAAGGCACCGGCCGCTGACAAGCCGGCTGCATCACCGTCCTCGGCCGTCAAGCCCGGCGCACGTCCGGGCCCGAAGGCTCCTGAGGCTGAAAAGCCTGCTGACGGCGGCGCCCGCAGCGGCGCACCCCGTCCGGGCGCACCGCGTCCGGGTAACAACCCGTTTGCCCCGTCCCAGGGCATGCCGCGCCCCCGTGGCCGCGGCGAAAACGAGCGGGGTTCGGGCGCACCGCGTCCGGGCAACAACCCGTTTGCTCCCTCGCAGGGCATGCCCCGTCCGGGCCGCCGTGACGAGAATACTGAGCGTCCCGCAGCAGCAGGCGCCGGCGGTCCCCGTCCGGCAGCAGGCTCCGGCGGTCCCCGTCCCGGCGCACCGCGTCCGGGCGCACCCCGTCCGGGCGCACCGCGTCCGGCATCGGCACGTCCCGCCGGACCCGGCGGTCCCCGTCCGACTCCGGGCATGATGCCCAACCGCACCGAGCGTCCGGCAGCCCCGGCACGCGGCGGTGCCGGCGGCGGACCCCGCAGGGGTCCGGGCGGCGCACCCGGTGGAGCTCCCGGTGCAGGCGGCGGCGCACCCGTTGGCGGCGGCTTCGGCAAGGGCGGCCGCGGACGCGGCGGCACTGCCGGTGCTTTCGGCAAGGGCGGCGCAGGACGCGGCAAGCAGCGCAAGTCGAAGCGGGCAAAGCGGCAGGAACTGGAGCAGATGTCAGCTCCGTCGCTGGGTGGCGTTTCGGTGCCCCGCGGCGACGGCAACACTGTTGTCCGTCTGCGCCGCGGCGCGTCCATCACGGACTTCGCCGACAAGATTGAGGCCAACCCGGCAGCACTCGTGACCGTACTGTTCCACCTCGGTGAAATGGCAACGGCCACGCAGTCCCTGGACGAAGAGACATTCGGCGTCCTGGGTTCGGAACTGGGCTACAAGATCCAGGTTGTCTCGCCGGAAGACGAAGAGCGCGAACTGCTGAGCACGTTCGACATCGACTTCGATGCCGAGCTTGAGGCCGAAGGCGACGACGACCTCGAGGCACGTCCTCCGGTAGTCACGATCATGGGTCACGTTGACCACGGTAAGACCCGCCTGCTGGATGCCATCCGCAACACCAAGGTTGTTGAGGGTGAAGCCGGCGGCATTACCCAGCACATCGGTGCTTACCAGATCCAGTTCGACCACGAGGGCGCAACGCGTCCGATCACCTTCATTGACACCCCGGGCCACGAGGCGTTCACCGCCATGCGTGCACGTGGTGCCAAGGTGACCGACATCGCCGTCCTGGTGGTCGCTGCGGATGACGGCGTCATGCCGCAGACGATCGAAGCACTGAACCACGCCCAGGCAGCCAATGTGCCGATCGTGGTCGCAGTGAACAAGATCGACAAGGAAGGCGCCAACCCGGAGAAGGTCCGCGGTCAGCTGACCGAATACGGCCTGGTTCCCGAGGAATACGGTGGCGACACCATGTTCGTGGAGGTCTCTGCCCGCCAGAACCTCAACATCGACGCCCTGCTCGAGGCCGTGCTGCTCACCGCAGACGCTGCCCTGGACATGCGCGCCAACCCGAACAAGGACGCCCGCGGTATCGCCATTGAAGCGAACCTGGACAAGGGCCGCGGTGCAGTAGCAACCGTTCTGGTCCAGTCAGGAACGCTGAAGGTTGGCGACACGATCGTTGCCGGAACGGCTCATGGCCGCGTCCGTGCAATGTTCAACGAGAACGGCGAGACCGTCTCCGAGGCTGGACCTTCCCGTCCGGTCCAGGTGCTGGGTCTGTCCAACGTTCCCCGCGCCGGTGACACCTTCTTCGTGACCGACGACGAGCGCACCGCCCGCCAGATCGCTGAGAAGCGTGAAGCTGCGGACCGCAACGCCGCCCTGGCCAAGCGCCGCAAGCGCATCAGCCTCGAGGACTTCGACCAGGCCGTTGCTGACGGCAAGGTTGACACCCTTAACCTCATCCTCAAGGGTGACGTTTCCGGTGCCGTGGAAGCCCTGGAAGACTCGCTGCTCAAGATCGACGTTGGCGAAGGCGTGCAGCTGCGCGTCATCCACCGCGGCGTTGGTGCCATCACGCAGAACGACGTCAACCTGGCGACGGTGGACAACGCCGTCATCATTGGCTTCAACGTCAAGCCGGCCGAGCGCGTTGCCGACCTGGCAGAGCGTGAAGGCGTGGACATGCGCTTCTACTCCGTCATCTACGCAGCAATCGATGACATTGAGCTTGCACTCAAGGGCATGCTCAAGCCCGAGTACGAAGAGGTCCAGCTCGGCACCGCCGAGGTCCGCGAAGTCTTCCGTTCCTCCAAGTTCGGAAACATCGCCGGCTCGATCGTCCGCTCCGGTGTCATCCGGCGCAACACCAAGGCACGGGTTACCCGTGACGGCAAGGTCATCGGTGACAACCTCACCGTTGAGTCGCTCAAGCGGTTCAAGGACGACGCCACCGAGGTCCGCACGGACTTCGAGTGTGGTATCGGTCTGGGCTCGTTCAACGACGTCAACGAAGGCGACATCATCGAGACCTTCGAAATGCGGGAGAAGCCGCGCGCCTAGCAGTACCTGAGACGGGGCTGCCGGTTTCCGGCGGCCCCGTCCCCAGCGGGAGGGCCAACGCCGGACGGCGGCTGGCCCTTTCGCTTCCGCGCCGCCGTTAGGCCGCGCAAGAACATATGACGTACGCGATGTGCCGGCTCCTGCCGCCGTCGTTGTACGATCCGAAGAATCTTAGTTAAGGAGAGGTAATGGCAGATCCAGCACGCGCTGCGAAGCTCGCTGACCGAATCAAGGTTGTAGTTGCCCAGGCGCTGGAACGGCGGATCAAGGATCCCCGGCTGGGGTTTGTGACCCTCACCGATGCCCGCGTCACCAACGACCTGCAGCACGCCACGGTGTACTACACGGTCTTCGGCGACGAGGCCCAGCAGGCTGACACCAAGGCTGCCCTGGAGTCCGCACGCGGAGTCCTGCGCGCCGAGGTGGGCAAGAACATCACGGTGCGCCTGACGCCCACGCTCGAATTCGTTCCTGACGAGATTCCCGTGAACGCCAGCCACCTGGAGGAACTCATCCGGGCCGCCAAGAAGCGCGACGCGGAACTTGAGGCCCTCAAGGAAGGCGCCACGTACGCCGGCGACGCCGATCCGTACCGCAAGGATGAGGACTTCGACGAAGACGAAGACGACGAGGACGGCGGGGAGGCTCCCGCCGGTTCCGACAGCAAATAAGCCACCGGCTCCGCCTTTCGTCAGAACGCGGCGGTAGCCAGGCCAAGAGAGGGGAGGGTTCCAACGGGAACCGTCCCCTCTCTTATGCGCTCCGGGGCCTTATGGGCTCTGGGCCTTGTTGGCTGGCGCGGGGCTCCTAATCTTCGTCCCCGTGAACGCCGCCGTGAACGTGGCTGGTGCCGCCATGGCGCCAGTGGCCTCCTCCGTAGCAGTCGTCGTCCCCGTAATCGAGCTCAATGCTGATGATCCGGCCGGCAGCAGGTGCCGGGTCAACGGGTGGCTCCACGGGAGGTTGCTCCGCACCCGGTTCCTCCGGCCCACCGGGAGGCAGCGCGTCCACGGAGACGTAGAGGACGTCCCCGCGCAGCTCGACGGCGGCGGGCTGGTTGACTTCGTAGAACAGCTCCGGAGTATCGGAACCCGCCGGCACCACCGAGATCCTGTTGCCGAACAGCTCGGCCACGAAGATGTCGCCGTTGTCGTTCACGGCAAGGCCGGTGGCCGCGGCAAAGCCGGTGGCTATCAGCTCGGAACTGCCGTCGTCGGTGTTGACCCGGTAGACGGACCCCGGAGCCAGGCCAGCCTCTGGAGGGCCGCCCGGGAGCGACGTTACATAGAGCTCCCCGTCGGGTCCCCATTCGATGTCGGTGGGGACCGGTTCCAGATTGTAGGTTGCACCAACGGTGCAGGGCGGCAGCGGAACCGCAGCGGCTGCCTCGGCGGTGATCGTGGCCGGGACGGGCGGAAGGACTGCCACTGTGGAAACGCTGCCGTCGGAGAGGTCCACCTCCACGATGGCGTTCATTCCCGCGTCGGCCACCAAGACGCTGTCATCGCCGGTCGGCAGCGTGGCGTAGGGATTGGAGTCAGGGAGGCCGGTGTAACTCGCAGGGACCTCAGGCGGGATCTGGGCGGCACAGGCAGGATCCAGGTCCTGGAAGCCGTAGGTGTTCACGCTGTCCGGGTTTTCGCTGTACTCAAACTCAGCAATGTCCGTGATGGTCTCGATCGTTCCGTCCCTGTCAATCGACTTGAGCAGCGAGGTGTTCAGGGCCGGGTCATGGGTCATGGCCCCGGTGGTGAAGGTGTAGTAGGTGGTCCCCCTGGAGCGCGAGACGGCTGAGGACTCGTACCCCTCAGGGCCGGCGTCCAAAACCTCCGTCTCACCGTCTTCGGTTCTGGTGAGCAACCCGGCAACTGCCTGGGCTACGTCAAAGGTTGGGCCACGCCCCACTGCGAAACTCAGGGGAGACACCAGGCCGTCGGCTACGGTGGTGACCTCCCCGGGCGCCGGCACCGCGGGCGGATCCGGCGGATCGGGGTGCCAGCCTCCGGCGGAAGCCGGGGAAGCGCCCAGTCCAAGGGCGGCGGCGGCGGTCAGTGCGGCAAAGGTGCGGGATGATTTTTTCACGGAAACTCCTCAGCATTGGTGGAAACAATGCGAGACTCGCTTCCACAATCCGCGGTTCCCAGCCACGCCCCCGGAGGAAGCAGTCAAAGCCTAGGCTCGGGCTGCCGGCAGGTAAATATCGCGTACTGCTGCGCACATGCACCACTCACAGCAACCTTCCACGTAGTGAGTAAGCGGGTCTGAACCGGGTAGCCGACGAGAGCGTCGGGCAAGTGTCGGGCAAGTAATGCGGTCGACTGCTCCGCGCCGGGTTAGACGACGCCGTCTGTGCTGCAGGTTTGATTCTTCCGGCGTGCCACCAGATACGCGGTCAGGGCACCCGTGAGCAGGACACCTGCGATGGCCGGGATGTTGCCGCCTCCGTCCTGCACGGCTGCCTGCACGGCTGCCTGTTCCTGTGCGGACGCCGGAGCCTGGGATCCTTCCCCGGCAGCGGTGAGGGACGGGGATCCGTCCGGGGCGGTGTAGGGCTCGCTGACCGCGTATGCCCGGCGCCGGATCCCAGGACGGCGGTGATCCCCAGGACCGCGGCCGGGAGCGTGCGGGTTGCCTTGCTCATCCGAGACTCGTTTCACCTGGTTTGTGCGGCGGCGGTGTTCCTCGCGGCACACCGCCGGCCGCCTCTGCGGCATGCTAGCTGTTCGGCCCGGACGGCGGTTCAGACGCGTCCGCCGGCCGTGCCGGAAGCCGCTCCAGCCCGGTGACCAGGTCTTCAGTGCCGCCGCACAGTGCAACCCGGATCCACCCTTCGCCGATGGATCCGAAAGCGGTCCCGGGCGCCACCGCCACACCCTGCCCGGCCAGGAACTTCTGCGTCCAGGCCCGGACGTTGCCCTCCGTGGCATGGGACATGTCGGCCCAGAGGTAGAACGCCCCCTGGGCCTTGAGGTAGGGAATGCCCTTGGCGTCAAGCACGGCCGACGCCGCGTCCCGGTTGGTCCGGTAATGGGCGGCGGCGTTGCTGACGTAGTCCTGGGGGCCGGTCAGGGCAGCCAGCGCGGCGTACTGCGAGGGCGACGCAACGCAGGAGACGATCGACTCCATGACGGTGCTCATCCGGGTCTCCAGGCCGGCGGGAGTGATCAGGGCTCCGATCCGAAGCCCGGTGAGGCCGTACGTCTTGGACAGCGTCACCGAGACGATGACGCGCTCCCCGCCGGAACCGCCGTCGTACGCCAGCGGACTCACGTGCGGGACATCGTAGGTGAACGCTTCGTAGCACTCGTCCGAAATGATCCACAGGTCCCGCCGGCGGGCCAGCTCCACCAGGTCCCGCACCAGCCCGGGGCTGAAAACGGCGCCGAGGGGATTGGAGGGTGAGTTCAGCAGCAGCACACGGGTCCGGTCGGTGATCAGCGCCTCAATGTCCGCGATCCGCGGCTGGAAATCGTGTTCGGGGTACAGCGGATATTCCATGGGCTCGGCGTGGAGCAGCCGCGCGGTCATGGCGAACGTGGGATAGCCGGGATTGGGAATGAGTATTTCGTCTCCGGCGTCCAGCAGCATGCTCATGGCCAGATGCAGCCCCTGCTGGGCGCCGGCGGTGACAAACGCCCGGCCCGGGGACACCTCCAGTCCGTTCTGGACGCTGACGCGGTCAGCAAACGCGGCACGCAGCGGGGTGATGCCCGCGTTGGGCGTGTAGCCCGTTTCATCCCGGCCCAAGGTGGCCTGCGCCGCTTCCAGGATGTGCGGCGGAGTGGGAAAGCCCGGCTCGCCGATGCTGAGGACAATGGAGTTCGGCTGCGCCCACGCCGCCTGGGTGATCTCGCGGATCTGGTTGGCGGCGGCGTTCCGGACATGGGGCGAGAGTTCAGGCATACCCGCATGCTATCGCTGCCGGCGCGCACCGTGCGAGGACGCCTGCGCCGGTCCGCGTCAGGAACCGCAGGCCGTCGCCGCATATACTGAAAGGCGTGAATTCCGGGCAGGTCCGTTCAGGGCTGATTATTGTTGACAAGCCGCAGGGATGGACCAGCCACGATGTGGTTGGCCGTCTGCGGAAACTAGCGGGAACCCGAAAAGTGGGGCATGCGGGAACACTGGACCCGATGGCCACGGGAGTGCTGGTGGTTGGCATCAACAAAGCCACCCGGCTCCTGACCTACATTGTGGGCACCTCCAAGACTTATGAAGCAACCATCCGGCTCGGCCAGTCAACCGTGACCGACGACGCCGAGGGCGAAATCACCGCGGAGACCATCGCCGCCGCTGTGACGGACGAAGAGATCATGGCCGCCGTGGCGGACCTGACCGGCGATATCCAGCAGGTGCCCAGCAGCGTCAGCGCCATCAAGGTCAATGGTGAACGGTCCTATGCGCGGGTGCGCGCCGGGGGAGAGGTCAACCTCCCCGCCCGCCCCGTCACCGTCTCCCGCTTTGAGGTCCACGGAATCCGCCGGGAAGCCGGCGGCAAGCTGCGCGACGTCGATGTGACCGTTGAATGCTCCTCCGGCACCTACATCCGGGCGCTGGCCCGGGACCTGGGCTCCGCACTGGGCGTGGGCGGGCACCTGACGGCGCTGCGGCGCACCTGCGTGGGCCCGTACAGCGTGGAACAGGCGTCCACCCTCGAGCAGCTGGCCGGGAACCTTGCGGTCCTGGAGCTCGACGACGCCGCCCGGGCCCTGTTCCCGGTCCGTGAGCTCACCGCCGCGGAAGCAACCGACCTTTCCCACGGCCGGCGCGTGCCGCCGTCGGCCGCTGTCCCGGGAGCCGAAGAAGGAGCCGGCGGCGGTGCCCCCGTCGCTGCCTTCGCCCCCGGCGGGACCCTGGTGGCCCTGCTGGAAAACCGTGGTCCCGTAGGCGCGGAGTTCCCCGCGGCCTATGCCAAGGCCCTGCTGGTCTTTGCGCCCGGAAACGAGGCGTAGGTGGTTGTAGATCCGATGTTTATCGTGGGCACCATCGTGTGCCTGGTGTCGCTGGTGCTGTGCTTCGGGGCCGCCATACTGAAGCAGGGCCCCAATGACCTCACCATCCTGTCCGTGGCGGCCGTGGAGCTGTTCCTGCTGGTCTACGCCGTCTTCGGCGTCATCCGCCAGATGGGTGGAGAAGGAGTGGCCGGGGAGGCGTGGGAGTTCTGGGGCTACCTCTTCACGGCCCTGCTGATTCCGGTGGGCGCCATTTGGTGGTCGTTGATGGACCGCAGCCGCTGGAGCAACCTGGTCCTTGGTGCCGTGGGCATCACCGTATTTGTCATGTTGTTCCGAATGGAACAAATCTGGGACGGAGCACCCCTCGCATGAAAATGAACAATTCCGCGTCCAACCGCCCAGAGGCACCGCGCCCGTCGGACGGACCGGACAAAGCTGGACCCGCGGGCCGCAACGCCGGACCGGGCCGGCTGCTGGTAGCCGTCTACGCCGTCTTTGCGCTGTCCTCCACTGCACGCGCCCTGTTCCAGATCGCCACCAAGTTTGACGAGGCGCCGGTGGCTTACCTGCTGTCCGCCTTTGCGGCCGTGGTTTACATCGTGGCAACGGTGGGGCTGGCCCGGTCCGGCCCGAGGTCCTACCGGGTTTCCGTGATTGCGGTGGGCATCGAAATGGTTGGTGTGCTGGCCGTGGGCATCTTTGGACTGGTGGATCCGGCAGCGCTGCCGGATGACACCGTGTGGTCCGGCTTTGGGGCCGGCTACGGTTATGTTCCCCTGCTGCTGCCGGTTCTGGGGCTGGTGTGGCTGTACCGCCACCGCAACGGGGCAGTCCGCTCCTGATCCACCGGGGCGGCGGAGAAAACCCGCCGGCAGCGTGTGGCGCCGTGACGTTGTGCTGCGTGAGACGATGGCAGGAGAATGCATCACACGGCAGGTTTTCCACTCCTCAGGGGGAAAAATGAGCAACCCGGCAGCAACACCCAGCGATCGCCACGGCGGATCGGGTCCGCAGCAACCCGCGCAGCCCCCCACCGGACAGCCGTCCCAGCCGGCCGCCGGCTCTCCCGCCTCAGCACCCGCCGCCGGAACATCCGGACGGAAGCCGGCCGTTCCCGCTGCCGGCCAGAGCGTCAGGCCCACCGAGAAACTGCAGGTTCCGCAGTCCGGAAAGCGCACCGGTGCCGGCAGCGGTGAGGGGCAGGGCGGCCGTCAGCCGGCCAAGCCTAAGAACAAGCCGTATAAGAGCAGCGACGACTGGGGAGTTTTCCGCGCGGTCGTTATCGGGGTGGGGATCCTGGTTGCCGGCGTCGGCATCTACTACCTGACCACCGGCACGGCAGGGGTTGCGGACACCGGCGGGGGAGAGGTCAACCCGTCGCTGGAGTCCCAGTTCCGCTTCTTCTCGGCCATGATGGTGGGCGTTGGTGCGGCGTTCATTGCCATTGCGGTGAAGTTCCAATGGGCCAACATGCTGTGGCTGGTCTGCCTGATGGTTTTCCTCGGCGGGATCGGCCGCGTGCTCTCCTGGGCGTTCAGCGGAACACCGCACTACACCATGATCATCCTGATGATCCTGGAGCTGGCCTTCCCGCCGGCCCTGCTGGTGTGGCACCGCTTTATTGCCAAGACCAGCGAGCTGAAGCGTGAATTCAGCGAGGGTTCCGCCGGCCGTGCAGACGGGGCCGCGGCGGCAGGCGCACAGGGCTGAGTCTTTTCCGGCGGCATTTTCGGCAATAATGGTTAGGTCCGGTTTCAGCCCCCCGTTGTTCCGGCCCACCAACAGCCGCGGCACCGCCGCGACCGAACCGCCTTTCTGAAGGAGCCTGTGTGTACTACTGGAATGACCTGGCGGAGGTTCCTGCCGGCATTGGTCCGACAGTAGTGACAATCGGAAATTTCGACGGCGTGCACCTGGGGCACCAGCACGTGCTGGACCGCCTCGTAAAGGTGGCCCGTGAGAAGGATGCCGCAGCGGTGGCCATTTCCTTTGATCCGCATCCGGCCCAGGTGCACCGTCCCGAGGCCGCGCCCGAGCTCATCATGGGTCCGCTGGACCGCCGCGAGGCGCTGGCCGCCACCGGTCTGGACGGGTTGCTCATGATGCACTATGACCTGCAGCTGGCCTCCATGACCGCCGAGGAGTTTGTCCAAAAGGTTTTTGTGGAGGGACTGCGGGTGTGCGCCGTCGTCATTGGCCACGACGTGCGGTTTGGCCGCGGCAATGCCGGTGACCTGGAGACCATGCGCGAACTCGGCAACCGGCTTGGCTTCGAGGTCCAGGCGGTGGAGGACTTCGGCGCACTGCCCGACGGGCCGTCCGCACCGGAAGGCCGGCGGTGTTCCTCGACCTGGATCCGGGAAGCGCTGCGCAGCGGCGACGTGCGCACCGCGGCACGCCTGCTCGGCCGCACCCACCGCATGCGCGGCGAAGTGGTGCACGGCGCCGCGCGCGGCCGTGAACTGGGATTCCCCACCGCCAATTTGGCCCCTGAATCCACGGGCCTGATCCCCGCTGACGGCATTTACGCCGGATGGCTCGTTGACGAAGCCGGTACGCGCTGGCCGGCAGCCATCTCGGTGGGCTCCAATCCCACCTTCGACGGCGTCAGCCGGCAGGTCGAAGCCCACGTGATCGACCGCCCGGACGAGGAGGTCACCGCCTTCAACCTCTACGGCCAGCACATCATCGTGGAGTTCGTGGAACGGCTCCGCGGCATGGTGGCCTACACCGGCCCCGAAGCGCTGATCGAGCAGATGTGCCTGGACGTGGCGCGCACCCGGGACGTCCTTTCGACAGATCGCGGCGCGGACGGGTAAACTGGATTCAAATTCGGCTGCGGTCCGTGGCGGCTGAATTTCTTTGCGTTTGGGGGATTCGTTCCCGCGGCGCCAAGATCCCCGGCAGCGCAGTGCTGACTCGGGCCTCACGGCACAACTCTAGGAGAGTTACATTGGCACTTGATCCCGTAGTCAAGCAGGAAATCATCAAGGAATACGCTCGGGCCGAAGGCGACACCGGTTCGCCCGAGGTTCAGGTTGCAGTGCTGTCGCGCCGCATCCTCGACTTGACTGAACACCTGAAGACGCACAAGCACGACCACCACACCCGCCGCGGCCTGATGGCCATGGTTGGTCGCCGTCGTCGTATGCTTTCGTACCTCAAGGATACGGACATCACCCGCTACCGTGCGCTCATCGAGCGCCTCGGCCTGCGCAAGTAGTCTTTGGAAAGGGTGGCCCCTGCGTTTTCGCGGGAGCCGCCCTTTTTCAGGCAGGCATGGACACCGGCTCTGACCGGAAGCGCACCCGCCTTTGCAGTAACCAGCAGCACCGCAGTACCCAGCAGTACAGCAAAACATCAACAGGAGTCAGCCAGCATCGCAGCATTCGCGGTCCTCGGTAGTGGTCTCCGGGAGTTTGTGCCCGTGGACCTCGATCGAAGACCGGGTGTTGAACCGAACCGCCTTGCAGCGGTACACGCGTTTATTGGGACGATGCTGGATGCCTCCGCCAACGAAGAAACGGAGGTGACTCTCTATGGAGGGTCCCGAAATTCAGTTCGCAGAAGCCGTCATTGACAACGGCAAGTATGGACAGCGCGTCATCCGCTTTGAAACCGGCCGTCTGGCCCAGCAGGCTGCAGGCGCCGCCACTGTCTACATCGACGATGACACCGTCCTGCTGTCGGCAACGTCCGCCGGCAAGTCCCCGCGCGAAGGCTTTGACTTCTTCCCGCTGACCGTCGACGTCGAAGAGCGCATGTACGCCGCTGGCCGCATCCCGGGCTCGTTCTTCCGCCGCGAAGGACGCCCGTCCACCGAAGCCATCCTGGCCTGCCGCCTGATGGACCGCCCGCTGCGCCCCGCCTTCGTCAAGGGCCTGCGCAACGAGGTCCAGATCGTGGTCACCGTCCTGGCGATCAACCCCGACGTGCTGTACGACGTCGTTGCGATCAACGCTTCCTCCATGTCCACCCAGCTGAGCGGCCTGCCGTTCTCCGGTCCGATCGGCGGCGTCCGCGTTGCCCTGATCGACGACCAGTGGGTTGCCTTCCCGAAGCACTCCGAGCTGGAGCGCGCCGTGTTCTCCATGGTGGTTGCCGGCCGCATTGCCGGTGACGACGTCGCCATCATGATGGTGGAAGCCGAAGCCACCGACGCCGCCTGGAACCTCATCAAGGAAGAGGGCGCCACCGCCCCGACCGAAGAGGTTGTTGCAGAAGGCCTCGAAGCGGCCAAGCCGTTCATCAAGGCCCTGTGCGAGGCTCAGGCCGACCTGGCAGCACGCGCCGCCAAGCCGACCGTCGAGTTCCCGATCTTCCTGGATTACCAGGACGACGTCTACGAAGCCGTGGAAGCCGCAGCCGCTGACAAGCTGGCCAAGGTCTTCTCGATCGCGGACAAGCAGGAACGCGACATTGCAGCCGACGAGCTCAAGGACGAAGTTGTTGCTTCGCTGTCCGAGAAGTTCGAAGGCCGCGAGAAGGAAATCTCCGCAGCATTCCGTTCGGTCACCAAGCAGGTTGTGCGCCAGCGCATCCTGAAGGACCAGATCCGCATCGACGGCCGCGGCCTGACGGACATCCGCCAGCTGACCGCCGAGGTTGAGGTTCTGCCCCGCGTGCACGGTTCGGCCATCTTTGAGCGCGGCGAAACCCAGATCCTGGGCGTCACCACGCTGAACATGCTGAAGATGGAACAGCAGATTGACTCGCTGTCTCCGGTAACGCGCAAGCGCTACATGCACAACTACAACTTCCCGCCGTACTCCACCGGTGAAACCGGCCGCGTGGGTTCGCCCAAGCGCCGCGAAATCGGTCACGGTGCCCTGGCAGAGCGCGCGCTCATGCCGGTGCTGCCGACGCGTGAGGAATTCCCGTACGCCATCCGCCAGGTCTCCGAAGCCCTGAGCTCCAACGGTTCCACCTCGATGGGTTCGGTCTGCGCCTCGACGCTGTCCATGCTCAACGCCGGTGTTCCGCTGCGCGCTCCGGTTGCCGGTATTGCCATGGGCCTGGTCTCCGACCAGGTTGACGGCGAGACCCGCTACGCCGCCCTGACCGATATCCTCGGCGCCGAAGATGCCTTCGGTGACATGGACTTCAAGGTTGCCGGTACCTCCGAGTTCGTTACGGCCATCCAGCTGGACACGAAGCTCGACGGCATCCCCGCTTCGGTGCTGGCAGCAGCCCTGAAGCAGGCCCGCGAAGCACGCCTCCACATCCTCGGTGTCATGGACGCTGCGATCGATACCCCGGACGAGCTCTCCGAGTTCGCCCCGCGCATCATCTCGGTGAAGATCCCCGTGGACAAGATCGGCGAGGTCATCGGCCCGAAGGGCAAGATGATCAATCAGATCCAGGAGGACACCGGCGCTGACATCTCCATCGAAGATGACGGCACCGTCCTCATCGGCGCAACCGACGGCACCTCCGCCGAGGCTGCCCGTGCGGCGGTCAACGCGATCGCCAACCCGCAGGTCCCCGAGATCGGCGAGCGTTACCTCGGTACGGTTGTGAAGACCACCACGTTCGGTGCCTTCGTTTCCCTGACCCCGGGCAAGGACGGACTGCTGCACATCTCCGAGCTGCGCAAGCTCGCCGGTGGCAAGCGCGTGGACAACGTTGACGAGGTAGTTTCCGTCGGCCAGAAGATCCAGGTGGAAATCACCAAGATCGATGACCGCGGCAAGCTGTCCCTGTCTCCGGTTGTTGCTGAAGACGCCGAAGGCGAAGAAGCGGCAGAAACCGAGTCCGCAGAGTAAATGTCACATATTGCTGATGGAAACCGTCCCGATGCCGGACATGCTCCGGCATCCGGGACGGTTGTCCGCCTTCCGCTGACCATTCTTCCCGGTGATCCCTCCCTCGTGATGGGAACGCCCGGAGGCGCCGTCGTACGCCGTTCCGTCCTTCCCGGCGGAGTGCGCGTACTGACCGAAGCCATGCCCGGCCAGCGGAGTGCGACCATCGGCTTCTGGGTTGGTGTCGGCTCGCGGGATGAAGCCGCGGGCCGGCACGGCTCCACCCACTTCCTTGAGCACCTGCTGTTCAAGGGCACCACCCGGCGCACGGCGCTGGACATTGCGCTGGCCTTTGACGAGGTTGGCGGCGAGTCCAACGCCGCGACGGCCAAGGAAAGCACCTGTTACTACGCACGGGTGCTGGACACCGATCTGCCGATGGCCATTGACGTCATCACCGACATGATCACCTCCGCGGTCCTGGACCCGGAGGAGCTGGAGCAGGAACGCGACGTCATCCTGGAAGAAATTGCCATGGATGCCGACGATCCCGCGGACCTGTGCCACGAGAAGTTTGCCGAGGCTGTCCTGGGCGACCACGCCCTGGGCCGGCCCATCGGCGGCACTCCCGAAGCCATCATGAGCGTTCCGCGCGAAGCCGTGCTGGAGCACTACCACCGCTACTACCGGCCCACCGAACTGGTGGTCACCGCTGCCGGCGGCCTGGAGCACGACGAGGTCTGCGCCCTGGTGCTCGACGCCCTGAAAAAGGCCGGCTGGGACCTTTCCGAGGACGCATCACCGGCCCCGCGCCGCAACACCGAACCCGCAGTGATCACCGGCACCGCCGGTGTGCAGGTCATCAACCGGCCGGTGGAGCAGGCCAACGTGGTCATGGGCTGCCCGTCATTGACGGCCACCGATGACCGCCGGTTCGCCATGAGCGTCCTGAACACCATCCTGGGCGGCGGCATGTCCTCGCGCCTGTTCCAGGAAATCCGCGAAAAACGCGGCCTGGTGTACTCCACGTATTCCTTCTCCGCGTCCTACGCTGATGCCGGCTACTTCGGCATGTACGCAGGCTGCTCCCCGGCCAAAACCCGGCAGGTCATCGACCTGATGGGCTCGGAGCTGGAGCGCCTCGCGGCTGACGGCGTGGATGAAGCGGAACTGAAGAAGGCCCGCGGCCAGATTGCCGGCGGCATGGTCATGGCGCTGGAGGACTCCAGCTCGCGCATGTCCCGCCTGGGCCGCGCCGAACTGGTCAGCGGGGAGTTCATCGACATTGATGAGTCCCTGGCCCGCATCGGTGCCGTAACGGCCGCGGAAGTGCAGGCGCTGGCCGCCGAACTGGCTGCCGCCCCGCGCACCATCACGATTGTGGGACCGTTCAAGTCCGCGGAGGAGCTGGGCTTCTAGCCTTCCTTCCCCTCTCACCGTCCTGCGGGACACCACTGACGCGCTAGAAACAGAAAGTGCGCTTCCCAGCCTTGGGAGGCGCACTTTCTGCCATCTCGGGATCTTTAAAGGTCGGGCGATTCAGCCGCCGGCGAAGGGCGGCAGGATGTCCACTGCGTCCCCGAAATCCAGCGTGAGGGACCGGTCGCGCGCCGCGTACCCGTTCACCAGAAACGTGCTGCGGGAGATGACGCTCTTCAGCGGGGGAGTGCCCGCAGGGGCTTCCGAGTGGCGGGCACCCAGGAATTCCAGCAGGTCGTCCAGGGACGCACCGGCGGAAAGGCCATCGGGACCGTCAGCGGAAAAGGTCTCTTCCTCCACACCCGAGGCAGCCTTCGCGGCGCCAAAATATCGAATCAGCATTTAGCCGCCTATCGCGCTCATGGTTCGGTCCGGCTGCACATAGTCGGCATCGCCCAGACCCGTATGGTCCATTCCGTGGGCCTTGGGCTTGCCCCACATGGCGTCCTGCCAGCGTGCCGCCACGTCGTCGTCGCCGGCGTCCGGGGTGCGGAGCAGCTCCAGCAAATCGGTTTCCTCGTGGGAAAAGAGGCAGCTGCGCACTTTTCCCTCCGCTGTAATCCGGGTGCGCCGGCAGTCGGTGCAGAACGGTTCGGTGACCGAGGCAATGATCCCCACGGTTCCGGCCACGATCCCGGGAGCGGAGCGGCGCCGGACCTCCCAGCGCTCGGCGGGGGCGCCGTCGCGCTGCCGTGGGTCGGGGGTGAGGATAAAGTCCCGCTCCAGCCTGCTGCGGATTTCCGCAGCGGTGATCATGCCGTCCCGGGTCCAGCCGTGGTCGGCGTCCAGCGGCATCTGTTCAATGAAGCGCAGTTCAAAGCCGTGGCTGACCGCCCACTCCAGCAGGTCCGGAGACTCGACGTCGTTAATTCCACGCATCAGGACGGCGTTGATCTTGATCAGCCCCAGGCCCACCCGGGCGGCTTCCTCAACCCCGGCCAGCACGCGGGGAAGGAACGGGCGCCGTGTCAGCTGCGCAAAGGTGTCCGGATGGAGGGAGTCCAGCGAGACGTTGATTCGGCTCAGCCCGGCGTCCTTCAACGCTTGGGCCTTTTTATCCAGGCCCAGCGCGTTGGTGGTCAGCGAAATGGGGAGCTCCGGGTGGTTGGCGCGGATGCCGGCAATGATGTCCACCAGATCCGCCCGTACCAGCGGCTCACCGCCGGTGAGCCGCAGTTCGCGCACGCCGAGGGTGTTCACTCCGATTCCCACGAGCCGGATGATCTCGGCGGCCGTCAGCACCTTGTCCTTGGCCAGCCAGTCCAGCCCTTCCGCCGGCATGCAGTAGGTGCAGCGCAGGTTGCACTTGTCAGTGAGCGAGAGCCGCATATCGGTGGCACGCCGCCCGTAGCGGTCCAGCAGTCCGTCGGCGGCCCGCACCCCGGCAGCCGCAGCCGCTCCGGCCGTTGCCGGCGGCTCCGCTGCGGGAGTTTCGACGGGCGTGCAGCCGGCCGCAGGGGCGGTTGAATCGGTCGCCGTGGACGGACCGCCGATCAGCGGCGCGCCAATGGACGGCATTCCCAGCTGGATTCCCATGGGTCGAGGCTACGCCCTTTCGCGGTTAGGCTCTATCAATGCGTTTTATCCGCCGGCGTCAGCGCCTTGTCGCCCTGTCCGCCGCCGCCGTGTCCATCTTGCTGCTCGTTGCGGCTGCCGGCTGTTCAGGCCCGGATGCCGACGGTGATTCCGCGGCTTCGGAAAGCCCCGTTATTACGGTATTCGCAGCCGCGTCCCTCACGGATGTGATGGCAGCCATAAGTCAAGCCTACGACGGCGGCGGGCACCTGCGCACCAATCTGGGCTCCAGCGCCCAGTTGTCGGGCCAGCTTCTGTCCGGCGCGCCGGCCGACGTCGTGATCGCCGCCGACATGGAAGCGCTCGATGCGGTGCGGGCGGAGGGGCTGGTCTCCCGGGAGCAGGTCGTGGCCGGGAACACCACGGTCCTGGCGCTGGCGCCGGGCAACCCGGCCGGAATCACGTCGCTGGCTGATCTGGGCGGCGGTGCGGCGCGCGCGGCGGTCTGTGCGCCGTCGGTACCCTGCGGACGCGCGGCGGAGCGTGTGCTCGACGCCGCCGGTGTGGCGCTCTCCGGCGAAAGCCGCGAGGACAGCGTGCGGTCGGTGCTGACCAAAGTGGTGACCGGGCAGGCGGACGCCGGGCTGGTGTACCAAACCGATGCGCTCTCGGCTGCGAAGCAAGGGGTGACGTATCTTGAAGTGAGCGATCCCGAACCCAACCAGTACCCCGCGGCCCTGACCGCGGAGGGAGCAGAGCATGAGGCAGCTGTCCGATTCTACGAGTGGCTTGCAGGGGAGGAAGCCGCCGGCATCCTCCGTGACGCGGGCTTCCGGCCACCGGGAACATGAGCCGGAGCGGAACCGGCGGCGGGGAACGCAGAGGCGGGACCACGGGTCAGCGGCCGGGCGTGCCGTGGGCATGACACGCGGCGCACGGGCCACCACCCCGGCCTGGCTGTGGATCCCGGCATCGCTGGCGCTGCTGTTCTGCGCCGGACCGGTGGCGGCCCTGCTGCTGAACGTCCCCTTCGCTTCCCTGGGAGCGCTGCTGACCGCACCGGAAGCACGCACGGCGCTGCTTCTGTCGGTGACAACCTCCGTGGGGTCAACACTGATCTGCGTGGTGCTGGGGCTGCCCCTGGCCGTGCTGTTCAGCAAGCTGGCCGGGCCCTGGATGCAGGTGCTGCGCGGCATCCTGCTCATACCCCTGGTGCTTTCTCCGGTTGTTTCGGGCATTGCGCTGCTGTACTTCTGGGGACGGCAGGGGCTGGCCGGGCGGTTCCTGGAACCGGCCGGGCTGGGGGTGGGCTATTCGCCCGCAGCCGTGCTGATAGTCCAGGTGTTTGTTTCCCTGCCCTTCTTCGTGGTGGCGTCGCTGAGCAGCCTGCGCGCCGTGGACCATGACCTGGAAATGGCCGCCGCCACCTCCGGTGCGGGCCCAACGGCGATCCTGCGCCACATCACCATTCCGCTGGCCCTGCCGGGAATCATCGTGGGGGCCCTGCTGGCCTTCGCCCGGTCCCTGGGGGAGTACGGCGCCACCATCACCTTCGCCGGCAGCATCGAAGGACGCACCCGGACCCTGCCCCTGCAGATCGAACTCAGCCTGAACTCCAACCAGCCCGAAATTGCGCTGGGAATCTGCCTGATCCTTATTTCGTTGTACCTGGTGCTGCTGGCGCTTGCCCGGCTTGGGGTGGGGCTGCTGGTGCCGCGCTGACTGAGGCGCACCAGCAACACGTCATGCAGCACCAACAGAAACGAGCATCATGAACGGCACCAACCGGTTCCTTACCCTCTGGGCGTCCGCGGCGGGAATCGTGGCGGTGGGACTGGCCGTAGCCGCCGGAGAACTTTCCGCGGCGCTGCTGAGCCCGTCCCTGTCGCCGGTGAGCGCAGTGGGATCGGTGGTCATCGACGCCATGCCGGGACCGGTCAAGGACTGGGCCATCGGCCTGTTCGGCACCGCCGACAAGGCCGCGTTCCTCGTCGCCATGGCGGCCGTGATCGCTGTCCTTGCAGCAGCCGCCGGGATCCTGGAGCTGCGCCGGCCGCCGGCAGGCGCCGTCGTCGTTGCCCTGTTCGGGGCGGCCGGACTGGTTGCCGTGCTGACCCGGTCACAGATGAGTTTGCTGTCCCTGGTGCCGCCGCTGGTGGCGGCCGCCGTGGGCTTAGCGGTGCTGCGGGCCTTTGTGGACCGCATCCGCAAGTGGGGCGACGCAGCTCCGGCGGACATGGGCGCCCGGCGGCGGGACGTGCTGCTGGGGGTGGGCGGCGGCGCCGGCGTCGCTGTGGCGGCGGGTGCCCTAGCCGGCACCTCCCGAGCGGGGCAGATCACCACTGTGGGACTGCGGGACGGCATTGTCCTGCCCGCCGCGGTAACCCCTGCACAGCCCATCCCGGCCGGAGCTGAACTGGGCATCAGCGGCCTGGACCCGGTGCTGACACCGGCTGCCGATTTCTACCGGATCGACACCGCGCTGAGCGTTCCGCTGGTCAACTCGGAGCAGTGGAGCCTCAAGGTGACGGGCATGGTGGACCGCGAGGTTGAGATCAGCTTCGCCGAACTGCTGGCCAAGCCCCTGCAGGAGAGTTATGTGACGCTGGCCTGCGTCTCCAATGAAGTGGGCGGCAGCCTGATCGGCAACGCCAAGTGGCTGGGCTGGCCGGTCCGGGACCTGCTGGCAGCCGCCGGTGTCCAGGACGGCGCCGACATGGTGCTGTCCACCAGCCGCGACGGCTGGACGGCATCAACCCCGCTCGAAGCACTGACCGACTCCCGTGATGCGCTGCTGGCGGTGGGCATGAACGGCGAGCCGCTGCCGCTGGAGCACGGATTTCCGGTCCGGCTGGTGGTGCCGGGCCTGTATGGCTATGTTTCGGCCACCAAATGGGTCACCGAACTGAAGGTCACCCGGTTCAGCGATGAGACGGCCTACTGGACCGAACGGGGCTGGACTGAACGCGGTCCCATCAAACTCTCCTCCCGCATCGACACACCCTCCAACCGCGCGTCAGTAGAGGCCGGAGCCGTGACCGTGGCCGGAATGGCCTGGGCGCAGCACACCGGCATCCGCGGCGTACAGGTAAGGGTCGACGGCGGCCGCTGGCAGGACGCGGACCTGGCCACCGGAATCTCGGCGGACACCTGGGTGCAGTGGTCCGCGGTCCTGGACCTGGGCGCCGGGGACCACGAGGTCACCGTCCGCGCCATCGATGCGACGGGAGCGGCGCAGGACGAACGCGAGCGCCCGGTGGTCCCCGACGGCGCCACCGGCCTGCACACGGTTCAGATGAATGCGCGCTAGGCTCGGTTTGTGAGAATCACCACGCTGGAAGGCACAGTAAATTTCCGGGACACCGGCGGGCTGCCGCTGGCCGGGGGAGGCCGCAGCGCCCCCGGAGTCCTCTACCGGTCAGATGCCATCAGCGCGCTGACTCCCCGCGGGCTGGCAAGCCTGGCTGAGTCGGGGATCGACGTGATCGTAGATCTGCGGACCCCCGCCGAGCAGCGCATGGCACCGGACCGGCTGCCCGCGGCACGCTCCTTCACCCGGTTGAACCTGCCGCTGTTTGAAGGTGCCTTCACCGGAGCAGCCCAGGAAGAGATGCAGCGCGCCCGGCAGTCCGGCAACGCCGGCGCGGCAGCCCGCGCGGTGGAGGCCGCTGTGGCCCAGCTGCCAACGCTGGGCGGTATCTACACCGAAATGCTGCAGGACGGCAGCACGGTGTTTGCTGAAACCGCCCGTGCCGTCGCCGGCACCGATGAAGGTTCGGCGGTCCTGGTGCACTGCACCGCGGGCAAGGATCGGACCGGAGTGGCGGTGGCACTGATCCTCAGCGCCGCCGGCGTGGAAGCGGACGCCGTAACGGCGGACTACCGGAAAAGCGAGGCCAACCTGTCCGGGGAATGGGCCGACCGGATGCTCGGCATGATCAAGGATCTGGGCGTTCCCCTGACGGATGATGTGGTGGCTTTGGTGACCGGTGCCCCCGAAGCGGCCATCAACCGGGCGCTTGAGTGGATCCACGAACACCATGGGGACGCTGCCGGCTACCTCCTCTCAAGCGGTCTGACGGAAGCTGAGCTGGCGATGCTGCGCCGGCGGCTACGGGGGCAGCAGTGATCCGCAGGGCAGCGACCCGGACGGTCGAAGAACACCGCGGCGCAGTGCTTCGGCTGCTGGAAGGCCGCCTGGCCGCCGCCCCGCAAGGCACGGACACTGTGGACCTCGTGTCGGCGGCAGGGCGGATCCTGGCCGCTGATGTCCGGGCACCCGGCAGCCTTCCGCCCTTCGATAATTCCCAGATGGACGGGTATGCCGTCCGGACGGCTGACCTGGCCTCCGCCACGGGGCAGACCGTTCCGCTGGCGATCAGCGAACCGATTCCCGCCGGCATAGCGGCTCCTGCCCTGGCTCCGGGAACCGCCGCTCCGATCATGACCGGCGCCATGCTGCCGGCCGGTGCCGACGCCGTCGTACCCATTGAACGTGCGGTCCCGGATACGTTCTTCGCGGACCGGGACCGGCCCGGGGCCACGGTCAGCCTCCCCTCCGGCACGCTGCCCGGAGACTACATTCGGGCCGCCGGCAGCGATATCCGCGCCGGATCGGTGGCCCTGCCGGCCGGAACGCGGCTGGGCGCACTGCAGCTGGGCCTGCTGGCCGCGCTGGGCATCCCGGCCGTGCAGGTCCGTGCTCTGTTCCGGGTATTGCTGCTCAGCACCGGTGACGAGGTGGTGGAACCGGGGCATGCGCTGGCGCCGGGACAGATCCATGATGCCAACTCCACGCTGCTGGCCGTCAGCCTGCACGAAGCCGGCGCCGAAGTGGTGCGGACCCGCATCCTGGCGGATTCCCCGGACCGTTTCCTGGCCCAGCTCCGTGAGGACCTGGCACGCCATCCCGTTGATCTGGTCCTCACCTCCGGCGGCATCAGCATGGGCGCCTACGAGGTGGTCCGGCTGGCCCTGACGGGGGAGGGCGTGCAGTTCCTCCCCGTTGCCATGCAGCCCGGAGGCCCCCAGGCGATCGGGTCCGTTGACGGTATTCCCTTCCTTGGCTTTCCGGGTAATCCGGTGAGCTCAGTGGTCTCCTTCGAGGTGTTCCTGCGCCCGGCCCTCGGCGCCGTGACCGGCCTGCCTGCACCGCGCCCGGAGCTGGCGGCAGTGCTGACCGCTGAAGCACAGAGCCCTGCCGCCAAGCACCAGGTGCGGCGGGGCCGCTACACGGCCCCCACCGAGCCGGGGACGGCGGGCCGAGTGGAGCTGGTCGGTGGTCCAAGCTCGCATCTGGTCCACGCATTGGCGTCCTCCAACGCCCTGGTCCACATTCCCGCCGGAGTGCAGACGCTGCCGGCCGGCGCGGAAGTGACAGTATGGCTTTTGAACTAACCGCATTCTCGCAAGGAGTCTTTTCATGACCGGCACCGACGGGCAGCAGCCCGGGCTCACCCACGTCCGCGAAGACGGCTCCGCCCACATGGTGGATGTTTCCGCCAAGACCGAAACCACCCGCATCGCCACAGCCACGGCCCGGCTGCGGACCACTGCCGAAGTCGTGAAGCTGGTCTCCGAGGGCGGCCTGCCCAAGGGTGACGCGCTGGCGGTATCCCGCGTTGCCGGCATCATGGGCGCCAAGCAGACGTCCACCCTGATTCCGCTGTGCCATCCGCTGCCGTTGACCAAGGTGACCGTGGACTTTGAACCGGGGGAGACCGACGTCGTCATCCTGGCCACCGCAAAAACCAAGGCCCTGACCGGCGTGGAGATGGAAGCCCTGACTGCGGCGTCCGTGGCGGCACTGACGCTGTACGACATGATCAAGGCAGTGGACAAGCACGCGTCCATCACGGACATCCGGGTGCTCGCCAAGTCCGGCGGAAAAAGCGGAGACTGGTCCCTGTGACGGCCGGACCCGCAGCGCCGCAGCAGCCGCCACGCCGCACGGCGGGCGTCCTGATCGCCTCCACACGTGCCGCGCGCGGTGAATACGAGGACGAGTGCGGTCCGCTGGCGTCGGACTGGCTCTATGCCCTGGGCTTCGACGTCGTGCTGGCCGAGGTGGTGCCCGACGGCGACGGCGTGGGGGAGTCGCTGCGCCGCATGCTTGCGCTTGAACCGGCGGTCATCCTCACCAGTGGCGGCACGGGCCTGAGCCCGGATGACCACACCCCCGAGCAGACACTTCCGCTGCTGGAGCGCGAGGTTCCGGGCATCATGGAGGCGCTGCGGGCCGACGGCCGGACCAAAACGCCGATGGCCGCCATCAGCCGCGGCTACGCCGGCACGGTCGGGCGCACCTTTATCGTGAACCTTCCCGGATCACCCGGTGCCGTGGCTGACGGGCTTGCGGTGCTGGAACCAATCATCGGGCACATCTGCGGACAACTGGAGGGACACCATGGACATTGAGCAGAGCGCGCCCGGAGGCGCCGCGGCCTCCGAAGTCGTCAATGCGACGGTCTCGGATCTGCCGCTGAACGCCGAGCACGCGCACGACGCCGCATGGTCGCCGGAGTGCGGGGCGGTGGTGGGTTTCAGCGGAATCGTCCGCAACCACGACGGCGGCCGCGGCGTTGCGAGCCTTTCCTACAGCGCACACCCCTCAGCTGAGCAGGTCATCGCCGAGGTGGCGGCGGATATTGCCGCGGCACACGACGGCGTGCGGATCTGGGTGGGGCACCGCACCGGGCCGCTGGAGATCGGGGACGCCGCCCTGGTGGCGGCCGTGGGTGCCGCGCACCGCGGCGTCGCCTTTGCCGCCTGCTCCGAACTGGTGGACACCGTCAAGGCACGGGTGCCCATCTGGAAGGAACAGGGCTTCAACGACGGCACGTCCGAGTGGGTGGGTGTCAGCGACGCCCCGCAGTGACCGGTAATCTGGGGGTATGACTGAGCAACTCGCCGTGGCGGTCCTCGGGGCCGGCGGCCGCATGGGATCCGAAGCCGTTAAAGCCGTGGAAGCGGCACCGGACCTGAAACTGGTGGCTGCCCTGGGCCGCGGGGATTCGCTGGAAACGCTCGTTTCCGCCGGTGCGCAGTACGTGGTGGACCTGACCGTTCCGGACAGCACCGAAGCCAACGTCCGGTTCGCCGTCGAGCACGGGATGCACGCCGTCGTCGGCACCACCGGCTGGGACGCGGAGCGGCTGGAACGCCTCGGCGCCCTGCTCGAAGAGCATCCCGGGACCGCCGTGCTGATTGCGCCGAACTTCGCGCTCGGTTCCGTGCTGGCCTCGGCGTTTGCCGCGAAGGCTGCCCGGTACTTCGAATCGGTGGAGGTCATTGAGCTGCACCATCCGGACAAGATCGACGCCCCTTCGGGAACTGCCGTGCGCACCGCCCAGCTGATTGCCGATGCCCGTGCGGAAGCCGGCGTTGCACCCTCCCCGGATGCCACCACCAAGGAAGTTCCCGGGGCCCGCGGCGCCGACATTGACGGCGTCCGCGTCCACTCCGTGCGCCTGCGCGGACTGGTGGCGCATCAGGAAGTGTTGTTCGGCGGTGCCGGCGAGCAGCTGACCATCCGCCACGATTCGTTTGACCGGGCATCCTTCATGCCCGGCGTCCTGCTGGGCCTGCGCGAAGCCGCCGCCCATCCGGGCCTGACCGTCGGACTCGACGGCTACCTCAACCTGAACGCCTAAGGAACACGTTGTCTTTTTTTACCGGGCTTTTCCGTAACAAGGCCAAGATCGGCGTCCTGCTGATCACTCTGCTGCTGGTGTTCTACATGGTGGTGGTCGTTCTTCGCGGCTTGACGCTGCTGAGCGCCGGCGAGCTCAGTGCCACGACCCTCGGCCTCGGTGCGGCGTATCTGGTGCTGCCGATCGTGGGCGCCTGGGCACTGGTCCGGGAGCTGCAGTTCGGCGGACGGACCGAGAAGATGGCGCACATCCTCGCCGACGAGGGCGGCCTGCCGGTGGACAACCTGCCGCGCACTCCCGCCGGACGGATTATCCGGGAAGCGGCCGACGCCGAATTCCCCCAGTACCAGGCGGAGGTTGAGGCTGAACCCCAGTCCTGGCGGGCCTGGTTCCGGCTGTCCTGTGCGTACGACGCCGCCGGGGACCGCAAGCGTGCCCGCTCCGCCATGCGCCGCGCGGGCAAGCTCTTCACCCCCTAGCCCACGAGCCAACCCGGAGCCCCGGCCGCGGAACCCTGGGCCCGGAGCCACAGAATCCCACAACGCAGGCAAACACCGGCGCGGGCTGGGGCCTGTGCCGCGGCGCCGGCCGTGACGGATCCTTCGTGCAGATGTGGGGCTTTCCGGAATTCCTTCGTGCAGATCAGGGGCTCAAAACGCCGAATCCGGCCGGTTTGGTCCCGTTATCTGCACGAGAGATCTTTTGAAGGCCCGTTATCTGCACGAAGGATCGCGGACAGACGGTTTTGAGCACTAAGGATTTCGAGCAGCAAACGGCCCGGCCCGGCAGGCATTTCGCGGGGCCGGCACCACTCCTGCGCGCCTACTTGCCGCTGAGGGACCCGTGCCGGGCCAGCTGTGATGCACCGTGCGTGACCATCTCCAGCGGGCCGCGCGAGCCGAGCCGGGTGAAGGCAATCCCGATGCCGGCGGCCACCACCGCCGAGATCCAAAACAGCCACACCGGCTCCGGCGGCACCGGCTGGGCATCCGTGACGGACATGACCCACACATGGACGCTGTACAGGGTCAGGGTCATGGCTCCGGCGGCCGAGAGTGGAAGCAGCAGGTTTGGCTGGGCCCTCGTGAGCAGCAGGCAAACGCCGACGACGGCGGCCGCGGTGCCGGCGGTGTGCAGCAGATCCAGCGGGGTCCCTGAGTGCGGTCCGCTGACGGCCAGCCACCACCAGGAGCCCGTCTGCTCCACGCCGGCAAGGTTGACCTCCATCATCCGGGCCAGGGGCCAGATGCGCCCGGAGTTGGTTTCCAGCAGGGCCTCAAAACCGCCCCGGTCCACCAGCAGGTAGTAGCTCAGGAATTTGGCTCCGGCGGCGGCCACAATCCCGGCGGCAACGAGCCCCACCTGCACCGGCAGCTCGGCAAGCCGGAGCCGTCCAATCACCAGCCCGATCAACAGGTAGCTCAGCCACTGCACCGCCGGATAAAAACCGGTGAACAGGACATCCGCGAACAAAGTCCCCGGTTCCAGGAAGGACTCCCAGCTGACGTTCGAGTCAAGGGTCGAGGGTTCGACGGCGGCCGCCAGCCACGGGCGGATCAGATAGGCCAGGACGGGGGAGAGCAGCAGCCAGGCGCCGGCCCAGACGGCGAGCCGGGGCAGGCCCATGCCGACAAAGGGCAGGGCCAGCAGGAACAGGATGCCGTAGTGGAACAGGATGATGGCGATGGACGTATCCAGTCCGCCCAGCGTCAAACCGACCAGGGCGATAATCAGGGCCCGCACGGCGATTCCGCGCCGGTCCGCGGACAGTGCCCGTCCGGTCCGGGGCTGGCTGCCGCCGGTGAGCAGCGCCAGGCCGATTCCCGCCACCACAGCGAAAAGGGCAGAGGAACGCCCCGAAAACACCAGCCCCGTCCAGGTGGCGTCTCCGGTCTGCTCGTCATACAGGGGAAAGATGTGGGTTGCCATCATGCCCAGAAGGGCTATGCCCCGGGCCGCATCGATGCCCGTAAGCCGCCGTCCGATCATGAACCGATCGTCTCACAGCACACGCCGCAGGTGCTTCGCGCCTTTCCGTGCACCCGGTGAAGCCGCCCTGTTGTCCCAACGGCACGCTGAGCGGGTAACGTTTTATCCATGGCTGACTCTGATATTCGTGCACTTCCGTTTGGAACCCTCGTCACCGCCATGGTGACACCGTTCACCGAGGACGGAGCCGTGGACTTTGACGCCACGGCAAAACTCGCCAACAAGCTCGTCGAAGACGGCTGCGACGGGCTGGTGGTGTCCGGAACCACGGGAGAAACCTCCACCCTGGAGGACAGCGAAAAGGAAGACCTGTTCCGCGTTGTCGCTGAAACCGTCGGCGGCCGCGCCAAGGTCATTGCCGGCACCGGCACCAACCACACCTCCCATTCGGTGGAAATGGCCCGCCGTGCACTGCGCGCCGGTGCCGATGCGCAGCTGGTCGTGACGCCGTATTACAACAAGCCCACGCAGGCCGGCGTCGTCGCGCACTTCGAAGCCGTGGCCGCCGCCACCGACCTGCCAATCATGATCTATGACATCCCCGGCCGCGCCGGCATTGCCATCTCCACCGACACAATGGTCCGCCTGGCCAACATTCCGGCCGTCATGGCCCTGAAGGACGCCAAAGCCGACTTCGCCGCCGTGACCCGGGTTATTGCCAACACCACCCTTGACGTTTACGCCGGCGACGACGGCCTGACCCTGCCGTGGATGGCAGCCGGAGCAGTTGGCGTCGTCAGCGTTTCGGCCCACGTGGCCACGGCGCAGTTCCGCGCCCTGGTGGACGCCGCAGCCGCGGGGGACTTCGCCACCGCCCGGCGGATCCACTTTGAACTCGATCCCGTGGTGCGGGCCGTCATGACGCACATCCCCGGAGCCGTCTCCGCCAAGCAGATCCTGAAGCTGCAGGGCACCATCCCCAACGCCGGTGTCCGGCTGCCGCTGGTGGCGCCCGACGCCGTCGAAATGGAAACCGTGCTGACGGACCTGGCCGAGGCGGGATGGGACTTTTCCCGGGACTTTTCGGAAGGCAAGGCGTAACGCACGATGACTGAAACCGCAGTGACGAGAATCAGCACACCGCCGGCCCTGGAAGAGGGCACGCTGAGGATCGTTCCCCTCGGCGGCCTCGGCGAGATCGGCCGGAACATGGCCGTGTTCGAAATCAACGGCAAGCTGCTGATCGTGGACTGCGGTGTCCTGTTCCCGGAGGAGACCCAGCCGGGTGTGGACCTGATCCTGCCCGACTTCTCCTACATTGAAGACCGGCTCGACGACGTCGTGGGCGTGGTGCTCACACACGGCCACGAGGACCACATTGGTGCCGTCCCGTACCTGCTGCGCCTGAAGCACGACATCCCGCTGATCGGTTCCCAGCTCACGCTGGCCCTGATCGAGGCCAAGCTCCAGGAACACCGGATCAAGCCCTTCACACTCACGGTGACCGAAGGCCAGATCGAACAGTTCGGTCCGTTCGAGTGCGAGTTCGTGGCCGTGAACCACTCCATTCCGGATGCCCTGGCCGTGTTCATCCGGACCGCCGGCGGCACCGTGCTCCACACCGGCGACTTCAAGATGGACCAGCTGCCCCTGGACGGGCGCATCACTGACCTGCGCGCCTTCGCCCGGCTGGGCGAAGAGGGCGTGGACCTGTACATGGCTGACTCCACCAACGCCGACGTCCCGGGTTTCACCACGGCTGAGCGGGAAATCGGCCCGGTGCTGGAGGCCCTGTTCGGCAAGGTGCGCAAGCGCATCATCGTGGCTTCCTTCTCCTCCCACATCCACCGCGTGCAGCAGGTGCTCGACGCCGCGGCGGCACACAACCGCAAGGTGTGCTTTGTGGGCCGGTCGATGGTGCGCAACATGGCCATTGCCGAGAAGCTGGGCTACCTGAATGTCCCCGCCGGAATCCTCGTGGACCTGAAAAACGTGGACGACATGCCCGATGACCAGCTGGTGCTGATGTCCACCGGGTCCCAGGGCGAGCCGATGGCCGCACTCTCGCGCATGGCCAACGGCGACCACCGGATCCGCATCGGGCGCGGTGACACGGTGATCCTGGCGTCATCGCTGATTCCCGGCAACGAAAACGCCGTCTTCCGGGTGATCAACGGGCTGATGAAGCTCGGCGCGGACGTGGTCCACAAGGGCAACGCCAAGATCCACGTCTCGGGCCACGCCTCGGCCGGGGAACTGCTGTACACCTACAACATCCTGCAGCCCAAAAACGCGATGCCGGTGCACGGTGAAACCCGCCACCTCATCGCCAACGGCAAGCTCGCCGAGGCCACCGGCGTCCCCGCGCAGAACATCATCCTGGCCGACGACGGCACTGTGGTGGACCTGCGCGACGGCAAGGCCCGGGTGGTGGGCGCCGTGGAATGCGGCTTCGTCTACGTTGACGGATCCAGCGTCGGAGAGATCACCGACACCGACCTCAAGGACCGTGTCATCCTCGGCGAGGAAGGCTTCATCTCGGTCATCACCGTGGTCAACCGCAGCACCGGAACGATCGTCTCCGGCCCGGAAATCCATGCCCGCGGCTTTGCCGAGGACGACGCCGTTTTTGACGAGATCAAGCCCAAGATCAGCAAGGCCCTGGAAGAAGCGGTCACCTCCAACAAGGACCACACCACGTACCAGCTGCAGCAGGTGGTACGCCGGGTGGTGGGCACCTGGGTCAACCGCCGCCTGCGCCGCCGGCCGATGATCGTACCGGTGGTCCTGGAAGCCTAGGCCCGCACTCCGGACCGCTGCGCCCACGCCAGCACCGTGCGGTGACAACAGCACAGGTATCCCGGGGCCGGGCAGACGCGTAAATCCGCGGCTTGGCCGGCCCCATCGGGTACCGTGGAGCCTATGGCCACTCGTACTTCCCCTGCCGCACGCGGCGCTGCTTCCGGCCGGAGCACCAGCCGGAACACCGGGGGCACCTCAGGAAAATCCTCCGGAAAAACCCAGCCGCGGGGCAAAGCGACCGGCCGCACGGGTGCCGCCGCCAAGGCCCAGGCCGACGCCGAGCAGGTGCCGCTGCCGCTGCGGGCGATCCAGGGTGCATGGATGGGGATGGCCAGGCTTGCCGGTGCCGGCGTCCGGAAACTCGGCGCCGACGTCGTTCCCGACCGTGACGTCCGCCGCGACGGAACCGGGTTTTTCCTCATTCTCACCGCACTGGCCGTGGCCACGGTCGAGTGGTGGGCGCTGCGGGGACCGGTGGCCGACATCATCCATGCGGGCGCGGCGGGCACCTTCGGCTGGATGGCCGTCGTCGTGCCGTTCATGCTCCTCACCGGCTCGGTTCGCCTCTTCCGCTACCCCGAACGCCACCACGCCAACAGCCGCATCAGCATTGGCCTGGTGTTGGTGCTGTTCGCCGGTTCGGGCATCACCCATATTGTGGGCGGTTCCCCGGCCCTGTCGGACGGATTTGACCGGCTGTGGGCCTCCGGCGGGATCGTGGGCTTCCTGGTGGCCGGTCCGCTGTCCGCAGCGCTGACCACCTGGCCCGTGGCCATCCTGCTGGGATTCCTGATCTTCCTGGGCCTGCTGATCATTACGGCCACTCCGTTCCGGCACATCCCGCTGCGCCTGCGCGGCCTCTATGAGCACCTCATGGGCCAGGACCTCGCTCCGGACGACCCCGAGGCGCACGACCAAAGCTACCTGTACGAGCGCGACATGCGGCCGGCAAAAGCACCGAAAGCGCCGAAGAAGAAGTCGCGGATGTTCGGCCGCAACACCGACGCCGAAGAAGATCCCGCGGCCGAGGGGTTCGCCGGTGACGAAGCCTTTGAACGCGCCGTCCTGGCCGATGAAGACGAAGAGGCCGTTGCCGCGGCGGCGGCCGAACCGGCCATCCCGCCGGGCGTGCGCCGGCCCACCCGGTCCGAACTGGCCACCCAGAAGATCCGGCGCGCCCAGGGCCTTCCGGCCGGGGGATTCGACGGCGCCGAGCCGCCCACCGAGGCCATCAGCATGGTTCCGGAAGCCGGCCTGTCGGTGTCGGATGCAACACCGCCCGCCGGACTGCCCGCAGTACCCGCGGTGCCGCCGGTTCCCGCACGCACGGTCCGGAACCTCACCCCGGCCACGCCCATTCCGCAGCGCACGGAGCAGCTGCAGCTGTCCGGCGACGTCACGTACACGCTGCCGCCGTCCGAGTTCCTGCCCGCCGGTCCGCCGGCCAAGGAGCGCTCCGAAGCCAACGACGCCGTCGTCGACGCCCTGACCAACACGCTGGACCAGTTCAAGGTTGAAGCGCACGTCACCGGTTTCAGCCGCGGCCCCACGGTCACGCGTTACGAGATTGAGCTGTCCCCGGGCACCAAGGTGGAGCGCGTCACCGCCCTGTCCAAGAACATTTCCTACGCTGTTGCGTCCTCTGACGTGCGCATCCTTTCGCCGATCCCGGGCAAGAGCGCCATCGGCATCGAAATCCCGAACGCGGACAAGGAAGTTGTTGCCCTGGGCGATGTCCTGCGCTCCAACGCCGCCCGCAAGACTGAACACCCCATGGTTATGGGCGTGGGCAAGGACGTCGAGGGCGGCTTCGTGGTGGCCAACCTGGCCAAGATGCCCCACCTCTTGGTGGCCGGCGCCACCGGCGCGGGTAAGTCCTCCTTCGTGAACTCCATGATCACCTCCATCCTGATGCGGTCCACGCCGGACGAGGTGCGGATGGTCATGGTGGACCCCAAGCGCGTGGAACTGACCGCCTATGAGGGCGTCCCGCACCTGATCACCCCGATCATCACCAACCCGAAAAAGGCCGCCGAAGCGCTGCAGTGGGTGGTCCGGGAGATGGACACCCGCTACGACGACCTGGCCAACTTCGGGTTCAAGCACATCGATGACTTCAACAAGGCCGTCAAGCTCGGCAAGGTCATCCCGCCGGCCGGCTCCAAGCGCGTTGTCCGCGCCTACCCGTACCTGCTGGTGATCGTGGACGAGCTCGCCGACCTCATGATGGTCGCCCCGCGCGACGTCGAAGACTCCATCGTGCGCATCACCCAGCTGGCACGCGCCGCCGGCATCCACCTGGTCCTGGCCACCCAGCGGCCCTCCGTTGACGTGGTCACCGGCCTGATCAAGGCCAACGTGCCCTCGCGCATGGCCTTCGCAACCTCCTCGGTCACCGACTCACGCGTGGTCCTGGACCAGCCAGGCGCCGAAAAGCTGCTCGGCCAGGGTGACGCCCTGTTCCTGCCGATGGGCGCCAACAAACCCATCCGCGTCCAGGGCGCCTGGGTCACCGAGTCCGAAATCCACCGCGTGGTGGAGCACGTCAAGGGCCAGCTCGGAGCCGTGTACCGCGACGACGTGACGGTCACCGCACCCAAAAAGCAGATCGAAGACGACATTGGCGACGACATGGACCTGCTGCTGCAGGCCACCGAACTCGTGGTCACCACGCAGTTCGGTTCCACGTCCATGCTCCAGCGCAAGCTGCGCGTCGGCTTCGCCAAGGCGGGCCGCCTGATGGACCTGCTGGAATCCCGCGGCGTCGTCGGGCCGTCCGAAGGCTCCAAGGCCCGCGACGTGATGGTAAAGCCTGACGATCTGGCCGCCACGCTGGCCGCGATCAGCGGGGGAGAAGCAGCCAACGGTCCCGGTGCCGCTGAGACGGCGGCGCTGGCGGAGAACGCCAACGTCAACCACGGGTTTGAGCCGGAGGGCCCGGTGGACCTCGTGGCGCAGGACCTGGAGAGCCGCAAGCAGGCCACCGAGTATTACGACGGCGATGCCGAGGGTGATGAAGACGGTTCCGAGGACGCCTGGAATCTAACCGGACGCTGAATCCAGCTAGGCTGGAACAGTGAGCAACTCTACTTCCGGGAATGTCCCCGTCCTGAACATCGCCAACGTGCTGACGGTCATCAGGATCCTGATGGTTCCCCTGTTTATCTGGCTGCTCCTGTCCGATGACGGGCGGGACGGACTGTACCGCTGGCTTGCGGTGGCAACCTTCGCGGTGGCCATTTACACGGACAAGCTCGACGGCGACCTGGCCCGCAGCCGCGGCCTCATCACCGACTTCGGCAAGATCGCCGATCCGATTGCGGACAAGCTGTTGATCGGTTCGGCCTTGGTGATGCTCTCCGCGCTGGGTGAGCTGTGGTGGTGGGTGACCATCGTGATCCTGGTCCGCGAAATCGGCATTACCGTGCTCCGGTTCGTCGTGATCCGCTACGGCGTGATGGCGGCATCGCGCGGCGGCAAGCTCAAGACCGTCGTCCAAACCCTGGCCATCTTCCTTCTGCTCCTGCCGCTGACCACCTGGCTGGGCGCCTGGGCGTGGTGGATCGGGGCCGTCGTCATGGCCGCCGCCCTCGTCATCACGGTGGTGACCGGGGTGGACTACATCATCCAGGCGGTCAAGCTGCGCCGGCGGGCCCTGCAGAACCCGGGCAACCGGTGAGTCTGTCCGGCACCGCCGATGCACCGGCCGTGGTGTCCGCAGCAGCCGCCGCCGGAATGACGCTGGCAACCGCGGAGTCGCTGACGGCCGGGCTCGTGGCTGCCGGGCTTGGTGCGGTTCCCGGCGCTTCCGCGGTGTTGCTGGGCGGCGTGATTGCATACGCCAACATTGTGAAGAAAAATGTCTTAGGGGTCGACGGCGGTCTGCTGGCTACTGCGGGATCGGTCGACGCCGAGGTGGCACGGCAGATGGCCGCCGGAGCGCGGCGGGTGCTGGGAGCGGATATCGGGGTTGCGACCACGGGCGCGGCCGGCCCCGAACCCCACGACGGCAAGCCTGTGGGCTGCGTCTTTATCGCCGTGGCGGCCCCGGACCACACCCTGGTTCGGGAATTTTCGTTTTCGGGGGACCGGGCAGCCATCCGCGGGCAGGCCTGCGACGAAGCACTGATACTGCTGGCCCGGGTCCTTGCGGACCGCCCCTAACCGGGCATCGGGAGAGCACGGGAGGCGCCGGGAACAAAACCCGGCAACGCTCAGTTGTTAGTATCAGGAACCGCCAAGGTTTCCGAACTACGATCTTTAGATAGCTGCGGTGAAGCCGCAGCCGGACCACATAAGGAGCAGGACGATACAGATGGTTAAGCAACCCGTATCCGTGAACGGCGTTATTCGCTGGCGGGATGTAGGGTTGGCGGAAGATGCACGCCGGGAGCCAAAGGAGCGCAAAATGGTTGTTCTTCGTCATGAAATTGGCGACGTACTGCGCGATGTCCGTCAGCGTCAGGGTCGTACCCTGCGCGAGGTCTCGCACAGCGCACGCGTTTCGCTTGGCTACCTCAGCGAGGTCGAACGGGGTCAGAAGGAAGCCTCGTCTGAACTTCTTTCCTCGATCTGCACCGCGCTGGACGTGCCCCTGTCTCTGATGCTTCGTGAGGTCAGCGACCGGGTGGCGAGTGCAGAAGGCATCGCCATACCCGACACAGTTCCCTCGGAATTCTCGCGCGAGTTTGCCCGCGAATTTCCGGAGGATATGGCCCGGGATCTGGCCCGCACACCGTAGACCTACATCGGTTATGCCGCCGCTCCAAGGGTGGCTGGCCCCCCGCACGATGAAAAAGACCCCGCCTCACGGCGGGGTCTTTTTTCTTGTCTTGGGAGTGCAGATCAGGGGCTCAAAACGATGCTTTGAGTGCTCTTGGTCCCGCTATCTGCACGGGGATACTTCGATGGCGCGTGATCTGCACGAAGGATGGTCCAGCCAGGGGAGAAGAGAGGTCAAATGCCCGTCAAGGTGCAATCAGCGTTCCCGTGCGTAGGACGCATTCAGTTTGATCAACAGGGAACCGAGCTGCACCAGGTCATCGTCCTTCCAGTCCTGGAGCAGCGTGCGGAAGAGGTCCTTGCGGGCGGCCTGGGTGCGGGCAAGGGCCAGGGCTCCGGCCGGGGTCAGGGAAATGGTCTGCGCGCGGCCGTCCCGGGGATCGGCGTGCTTCTGGACAAGCCCGAGGTTCTCGAGCATGACCACCTGGCGGCTGACTGATGGCTTGCCGATGCCGATGCTCGCGGCAATATCGGTCAGGCGCATCGACTCCTGCTGCTGCAGGAGCAGCAGGAGCCCGTAAGCGGCCGGTTCCATGTCCGGGTGCACCTCGCGGGCCACCTTGTGCGAGTTGGACCGCGCACGGCGCCACAGCACGGACAGCTCGTGTTCCAGCGTCTCGATTGCCGCTTCATGCGGCCGGGGTGGGGAGGATGCCTGCTCGGTCATGGGTCCATTCTATGGCGTTCCGTTCCATGGCCCGGCGTTGACGCCGCCGCCGGGGAAACGGCACCTTTGCGGCCGGTGCGTCCGTGAGAAGATTAAGCGATGCGACTTAGTGATTTCTGGCGGCTCATGGACGATGAATTCGGTCCGGCATATTCCCGGGTCCTGGCATCCGATCTGGTGCTGGGGTCCCTCGGCGGCAAGACGGCGGCCGAGGCGCTCAGCGGCGGAACCGAGCCCAAGGCCGTGTGGCTGGCGGTGTGCGACGTTCAGGATGTACCGCCCGAGCGCCGCCTGGGACGCGATATCGCACCCAAAAAATAGGTGCTTCGCATAATGTGAACCGCGGACACGCCGAAGCGCTAATTCGAATATCTGTTCGGGTGCGGATATGCTCCTACACAAGGGCGAAACGACCGCGAATCGCCCATGGATATCCCCACGGCAGCCCGCTCCGCTGTTTTGTCAGTGCCGCCGCATATGGTCGTAGGTGAGCAGGACACCCGGCCTTCGGGCCACGTAAAACTCCAACAACCGAGGTGAAGAATGGCAGCAGCAGTCGACCGCGCAAAGGCTCTTGAAGCAGCGCTGGCCCAGATCGATAAGCAGTACGGCAAGGGCTCGATTATGCGGCTCGGAGACGAGGTTCGCGCTCCGGCGGAGACCATCTCCACCAGTTCCATCGCCCTTGACCTTGCACTGGGCATAGGAGGGCTTCCCCGCGGCCGCGTGGTGGAGATCTATGGACCCGAATCCTCGGGTAAGACCACACTGGCGCTGCACGTGGTTGCCAACGCGCAGAAGAACGGCGGCATCGCGGCCTTCATCGACGCCGAGCACGCCCTGGATCCGATCTACGCCGCACGCCTGGGCGTGGACACGGACTCGCTGCTGGTGTCACAGCCGGACACCGGTGAGCAGGCGCTGGAAATCATGGACATGCTGATTGGTTCGGGATCCGTTGACGTGGTGGTCATCGACTCCGTGGCAGCGCTGGTACCCCGCGCCGAAATTGAAGGCGACATGGGCGACAGCCACGTGGGCCTGCAGGCGCGGCTCATGAGCCAGGCGCTCCGGAAGATTGCCGGACGCCTGAGCCACACCAACACCACCGCCATCTTCATCAACCAGCTTCGCGAGAAGATCGGTGTGATGTTCGGAAGCCCGGAGACCACCACGGGCGGCAAGGCGTTGAAGTTCTACGCCTCCGTCCGCATCGATGTCCGCCGCATCGAAACGCTCAAGGAAGGCACGGTTCCGGTGGGCAACCGGACCCGCGCCAAGATCGTCAAGAACAAAATGGCCCCGCCCTTCAAGCAGGCCGAGTTTGACATCATCTACGGCACCGGCATCTCCCGCGAGGGCGGGCTGATTGACATGGGCGTGGAGCATGGTTTCGTCAAGAAGTCCGGTGCCTGGTTCACCTATGACGGTGACCAGCTGGGCCAGGGCAAGGAAAATGCCCGCAAGTTCCTGCGGGATAACCCCGAGCTGACGGATGAACTGGAACGCCGGCTCCGGGAGAAGCTCGGCATCGACGGTCCCAAGGAAGAAGCTCCGGCTGAGCCGAAGCTGAAGGCCGTTCCGAAGGACTCCTAGGCACCATGGATACGCAGAGTGACGGGTTTTCCGGACCGGAGGCATCGTCCGGGAAACCCGCCGCTGCACGGACCCGCGAGGCGGATCCCTATGCAACAGCACGGAACATCGTGCTTCGGCAGCTCACCAACTCACCCAAGAGCCGGCGCCAGCTGGCGGTGAAACTGGCGGAAAAGGACATTCCTGACGAGGTTGTGCAGGCTGTCCTGGACCGCTTCGAAGAAGTGCAGTTAGTGGACGACGCCGACTTCGCCCACAGGTGGGTGGCCAGCCGGTCCCAGTCCAAAGGCCTTGCCCGCGGCGCGCTGAGGCGTGAACTGGCCGACAAGGGGATTGCGGGAGAACTGGCCGAAGAGGCGCTCGAGCAGGTCACCGACGAGGATGAACTGGCGGCGGCGCGGGCCCTGGCGCAGCGGAAACTGCAGCCCTCGGTTGACCTGACGGACCGTTCCGCCCGGGACAAGCAGGTCCGGCGGCTGGTTTCCATGCTGGCCCGCAAGGGCTACTCGCCCTCGGTGGGCTACCGCGTGGTCAACGAGGTTATTGGTGACAGCCTCGACCAACAACCCGAAGACGCCTGGGCGGAACCATAGGGTTATTCCGGCGCGTGCCGTAGGCTGAACCCCGATGTTGACAAAGTTGCTGCCGGGGAAGAAGTTAAGTCTCGCCCTTGGATCCGCGGTGTTGACCGGGGTGCTTGCCGCCGCGGTCCTCACATCCGCGCCCGCCGCCGCCACTGGGTTTCCTTCCTGGGAAGAGGTGGAGCAGGCCAAACAAAGCGTCCACGCCAAGGAAGGGCAGGCCGCCGAAATCGAGGTGCTCCTGGGCGAACTGTCCGCCGACGCCGGCCGGCTGGGAAACACTGCGGTCGCGGCGTCGGCGGAACACGAACGGGCTGCGGCAGAAGCGGAATCCGCCCGGCGTGCCCTCGATTTCCTGGCAGTTCAGCGGGCCGAAGCGGCGGAGGCCGCCGCGGAGCTGTCGGAACAGATGGGCGCGCTGGCCGCCCAGACCTACAAGACCGGCGGATTGGATTCCAGCCTTCTGATGCTCCTGGACGCCGATGCGGCAGTCGGTGCCATGGACCGGCTCACCACGCTTCAAGGTCTCAGCGGACGCACGGGCAACCTTCAAAATGAAGCCTCGGCGGCAGCAAACGTGCTGCGCAGCCTTGAGGACAGGGAGGCTGCGGCGGCGGAAGTGCGGGAGGAAGCCGCGGCCAGATCGCTGCAGCTGGCCCGTGACGCCGAGTCAGCTGCAGCCGCCGCTGACGCCGCGGTCCGGGAACAGCAGGAACACAGTGCGGTCCTTTTGGCCCAGCTGGCCCTCCTCCGTGGCAGCAGCGTCCAGTTGGAGGAGGAAAGGCTGCGGGGGCTTCAGGCTGAGGCTGACTACCGCGCACAGCAGGAAGCGCGGGAGGCTGAGGAGGCCGCCAGGGAAGCGGACCGGCAGAAGGAGCAGGATGCCGGGGACCGCCCCAGTTTGACGCCCCCGCCGGTGATTATTCCCACACCGGCTCCTGAAGTCCCACAGCCCAAACCGGCACCTGTGGTCCCTCCAGCCCCTCCCGCACCACCCGCCCCAAAGCCTTCACCCCCGGCCGCCCCCAAGCCCCCGGCGCCGCCGGCCCCCGGTCCGGTTGATGATCCAGCCGCTGCGCAGGCTTATGCGGCCGGCCGGTTGGCGGCCTTTGGGTGGGGGCCGGAACAGCACCGCTGCCTGGTCAATCTGTGGCAGCGCGAGTCGGGCTGGCGGACCAGTGCCCACAACCCCTACAGCGGCGCCTATGGCATCCCGCAGTCCCTTCCCGGAGACAAGATGGCCACGGCCGGCGCCGATTGGCGGACCAACTACCGGACGCAGATTGAGTGGGGGCTGGGGTACATTGCGGCGCGTTACGGAAGCCCCTGCGCTGCGTGGCAACACTCCGAAGATAAGAACTGGTACTAGCAGTGGCGGGGCATTAAAGCCCGGCACGACACGACTGTCAACCAGATCGTTATGAAGCTGAGACTGGGGTCAAGAATGAGCCGGTAGGGTCTCGGTCCTATGACTTCCTCCCACAAGAACGCCCCCGGGCGACGCGAAATTACCCAGGAACGACGGCGCTTCCGCCGTACCCGCAAGCTCCGCGTCGGGGCCGTGGCTGTTGCCGGAGCTCTGGCCTTCTTCGGCGTTGCCGGAGCCTCAGTGCAGAACGACCAGCTGCGCGCTGGCCTCGTAAGCCTGACATCACCCATATCCGGCGCACAATCCGACGGTAACTCCGGGGACACCTCTGCCCCCGCCGTGACTGAGACGGCCGCTCCGGAAAGCACAACCGGTCCGGACGAGGCCGCAGAGGCCAAGGCCTCCGAGGAGAGCCGCGCGGTGGATGAACAGCGGATGGCTGAAGAAGCCCGGGCCGCTGAGGCGGCATCGGCTGAAGAAGCACGAACCGCGGAAGAAGCCGCGAAAGCCAAAGCCGCTGAAGAGCAGGCGCGAATGGCAGCCGAGCAGGAAGCTGCGGCACGTGCTGCAGCAGACGCGGCTGAAGCTGCGCGTGCCGCTGAGGAAGCTGCCGCCGCCGAGGCTGCCGCTGCCTCGGTGCCCGTGGATGATCCCGCCGGAGCCAAGGCCTACGCCGCATCCGCCCTTGCCGGCCATGGCTGGGCCGCTTCGGAAATGACGTGCCTGAACACGCTGTGGGAGAAGGAGTCCAACTGGATGACCAGCGCCACGAATGCCAGCAGCGGCGCCTACGGAATTGTGCAGTCCCTTCCGGCCGAGAAAATGGCATCCTCCGGCCCGGACTATCTGACCAGCTACAAGACTCAGATCAACTGGGGCCTGGGCTACATCGAATCCCGCTACGGGAGCCCCTGCGGTGCACTCAATTTCCACTACGCCAATAACTGGTACTAAACCACCGGGCAGAGAAATCAGGGGCCGCCGAGATCTTCGATCGGGCTGGGCCCACAGCTAAACCTCCATCGCAGGGTGGGGGCCAGCCGGAACCATCCGGCTGGCCTCCACCCTGCGATGCGTTAATGGACTGTCTGACTTTGTCTATTGCATTAGTGTGTGAGACACACCATAGTGTTACGCATGGACGAAGAGCTGTTGGGTGGACATCTGCAGGAACTGCGCCGCGGAACCGTGGTGCTGGCCTGCCTGTCCATCCTCAAACACCCGGGCTACGGCTACGGACTCCTGGAGGCCCTGAACCGGGCCGGGTTCGCCGTCGAAGCCAACACCCTTTATCCGCTCCTGCGCCGTTTGGAAAAACAGGGCCTGCTGACCAGCTCCTGGAACACCGAGGAGGCGCGCCCGCGGAAGTTCTACACCACCAGCCGGCATGGCACGGAACTGCTGTCCCTTCTGCTCCGTGACTGGGACGGCCTCCATACCTCCATCCGCCAGCTCAACGAAGGAACAGGTTCATGAACACGCTCACTGACCGCTACGTTGCCGCCGCCCTGAAATCCCTTCCCGAGCAGCAGCGCGGAGACATCGACAGGGAGCTGCGCGCCTCCATCAGCGACGCCGTGGACGCCCGGATTGAGGCCGGCCAAGCCCCCGCCGACGCCGAAAACGCAGTGCTGACGGAGTTCGGAGATCCGCAGCGGCTGGCCGCGGGCTACGCCGACCGCCCGCTGTACCTGATCGGCCCCGATCTCTACCTGGACTGGTGGCGGGTGCTCAAAATCCTGCTCCTGATCGTTGTCCCGCTGGCGTTCGTGGCCACCATCCTTGTCCAAATGGCTGCCGACCCGGCCAACCCGGTTGCCGCCTTCGCCGCCGCGATCAGCGGTTCCCTCGGATCACTGGTGCACGTCACCTTCTGGGTGACGCTCGTGTTCGCGATCCTGGAGCGCACGGGCGCCCGCCGCAGACACCCCGGACTGCAGCAGTGGAGGCCGGAGATGCTGCCGCAGATCCACCGAAGCAGCGGGATCTCACTGAGCGACACCATCGCTTCAGTAATTGTTCTTGCCTTCTTTATCGGCCTCCTGCTGTGGCAGCGGGTGGGCTCCCTGCTCTACCTGGAGGGCGAGCCGGTGCTGGTCCTGCAGGAACAGCTGTGGGATTTCTGGCTGCCGTACATCATTGTGCTGCTGGCCTTGGAAGCAGTGTTCGCCGTCGTCCTCTATGTGGCCGGACGCTGGACCTATGCCCTTGCCGCCGTGAACGCGGCGCTGGCCCTGTTGTTCATGGTGCCGGTTTTGTGGCTGCTGGCCAACGGCCGGGTTTTTGACTGGTCGTTCCTGTCCAACGTCGGATGGGGCACGGACACCGCAGCGTGGATCGGAGGGGCAACCGCGGCTGCGGTGCTGATCATCAGCCTGTGGGACATCGCCGACGGATTCCGCAAGGCCTGGAGATCCGCCCGGCCGGCTGCTGCACTGCAGCCATCGTCCCGCTAGGGGAGCGGGGCGGACGCCGGAGGACCACCGGCCCCGCCCCGCGGCAGGTACCCTGTTAATGTGAGTTTGACTGTATCCACCCCTGCCCCCGCTGAGCACCTGCAGCACCCGCGCACCTACCAGGTCCGGACCTTTGGCTGCCAGATGAACGTCCATGATTCCGAGCGGATCTCCGGCCTGCTGGAAAACGCGGGTTACGTGCCGGCCGACGGCGACGCCGCCGATGTCGTTGTCTTCAACACCTGCGCGGTGCGTGAGAACGCTGACAACAAGCTGTACGGCAACCTGGGCATGCTGGCCCACGTGAAGGAAACGCGGCCCGGCATGCAGATTGCCGTGGGCGGCTGCCTGGCCCAGAAGGACCGCGACACCATCCAGCGCAAGGCTCCCTGGGTGGACGCTGTCTTCGGCACCCACAACATCGGCTCGCTGCCGGCGCTGCTGGAGCGGGCGCGCCACAACGACGAGGCGCAGCTGGAAATCCTGGAATCCCTGGACGTGTTCCCCTCCACGCTGCCCACCCGCCGCGACTCCGTCTACGCGGGCTGGGTTTCCATCTCGGTGGGGTGCAACAACACCTGCACGTTCTGCATCGTTCCCTCCCTGCGCGGCAAGGAGCGCGACCGCCGGCCCGGTGACATCCTGGCCGAAATCCAGGCGCTGGTGGACGACGGCGCCATCGAGGTCACGCTGCTGGGACAGAACGTGAACTCCTACGGGGTGGAATTCGGCGACCGCGGCGCGTTCGCCAAGCTGCTGCGTGCGTGCGGGGACATTGAGGGCCTGGAGCGGGTCCGGTTCACCAGCCCGCACCCGGCCGCCTTCACCCAGGACGTCATCGACGCCATGGCGGAGACGCCCAATGTCATGCCCCAGCTGCACATGCCGCTGCAGTCCGGCTCGGACAAGGTCCTCAGGGACATGCGCCGCTCCTACCGCTCCAAGAAGTTCCTGGGCATTCTGGACAGCGTGCGGGAGGCCATGCCGCAGGCTGCCATTTCCACCGACATCATTGTCGGCTTCCCCGGGGAAACCGAGGAGGACTTCGCCGCAACGCTCGACGTCGTGGAGAAGTCCCGCTTCGCCACCGCCTTCACCTTCCAGTACTCCAAGCGTCCGGGCACTCCGGCTGCCGACCTGCCGGACCAGCTGCCCAAGGAAGTGGTCCAGGAACGCTTCGAACGGCTGACCGCACTCCAGGACCGCATCGCCGCCGAGGAGAACGCCAAGCAGGTGGGCACCACGGTGGAAGTAATGGTCACCGCCGGATCAGGCCGCAAATCTGAGGAAACCGGGCGGCTGTCCGGACGCGCCAGGGACCAGCGCCTGGTGCACTTCTCCGTTCCCGATGGCTGCCCGGTCCCGCGCCCCGGCGATCTGGTTACCGTGCCGGTGACCTCCGCGGCCGCGTTCCACCTGGTCTCGGACCCGGCGACGGCCGCTGACTACAGCTTGCGCCGCTCACGCGCCGGCGACGCCTGGGACCGTTCCCAGGCCGACTCGTGCGGCGTCCCCGCGCCCGCCCCGGCCGGCGGAAAACCCGGCGTGTCGCTGGGCATGCCGACGCTGCCGCCGCGCGCCTGACCCGCGGTGACTCCCGTTCTTCCCGGCAGCTCCGCGCCCGGCGGCGGTTCGGTCCATGACGTCCCCGCAGCCCGCCCCGTAGTCGCCGTCGTCGGTCCCACCGGCTCCGGCAAATCCGATCTGGGCGTGGCACTGGCCCTGGAACTGGGCGGCGAGGTGATCAACGCCGACGCCATGCAGTTCTACCGCGGGATGGACATCGGCACGGCCAAGATCAGCGATGCGGAGCGCCGCGGCGTTCCGCACTACCTGCTGGACATCATGGATGTCACCGAGGAGGCCAGCGTTTCCCGGTTCCAGGAACAGGCGCGCGAACTGATCGCCGATATCCAGTCGCGCGGGCGGTACCCCATCCTCGTGGGCGGATCGGGACTGTACGTCCGGGCAGCCCTGGACGTCCTGGAATTCCCCGGAACGGATCCGGTCCTGCGGGCCGAGCTTGAACGTGACCTCGAAACGGCGGGCCTGGAGACACTGCGCCTGCGGCTGCGCGAGGTGGATCCGGTGTCAGCGGACCGGCTCGGCGACGGACGCCGCGTGGTGCGGGCACTGGAAGTCCACCGGCTGACCGGGCGCCCGTTCAGCTCCTTCATGCCCACCCGCGAGTACTTCCAGCCCGCCATCCAGCTCGGCCTGCGCGTGGAGCGCACCCTGCTGCACGAGAGGCTGGCGGCGCGGGTGGAAAAAATGGTGGACCAGGGCCTGCTGGCCGAAGTCCAGGAGCTTGCCGGACGCGGCCTGCGCGAGGGGCGCACGGCCGGACGCGCCCTGGGCTACGCACAGTTCCTGCGGGTGCTCGACGGCGAGTCCACCGTCCCGGAAGCCGTGGAGCAGACAGTGGTGGCCACCCGGCAGTTTGCCCGGCGGCAGCTGACTTGGTTCCGGGCGGACCCGCGGATCACGTGGCTTGACTGGGATGACCCGGAACTGACCGCCCGCGCCGCCGCCGCTATCCTTGAACAGTGAACACAACACTCTCCGACCCCCTGTCCGATTCCGGGTTCTCCGCCTCCGGGCTGCCCGCGTCCCTGGCCGGCCTTGCCTTCGCGAAAGGCCACGGCACCGGCAATGACTTCGTGCTGATTGCCGATCCCGACGGGGAGCGCGTGGTCACCGCGGCTGAAGTTGCCGCCCTGTGCGACCGGCACCGCGGCATCGGCGCCGACGGCCTCATCCGCGCCGTGCGGTCCGAACGCCTGCCCGAGGGCCGCGCCCTGCTGCAGAGCGAACCCGGCGCCGAGTGGTTCATGGACTACTACAACTCGGACGGCAGTCTTTCGGAGATGTGCGGCAACGGTGTCCGGGTATTTGTCCACTTCCTGCTCGCCGAGGGCCTGGCCCGGCTTGAGGAAGGCGAAACCCTGATCATCGGCACGCGCGCCGGGATCAAGACCGTGACCGTCGCGGACAAGGGTTACGCCGTGGACATGGGGCCGTGGGAATTCATCCACCCCGACCACGCCGCAGCGAAGGCCATGGACGCCGTGGTCAACGCCGACGGGCTGGAGGTTCCACGCCCCGGCCTGTCCGTCAGCATGGGCAACCCGCACACGGTGGTTGCCCTGGCGGAACTGTCCGAACTTGCGGCCACGAATCTCTTCACCGCGCCCTCCGTGCAGCCCGAACCGGAAAACGGCACCAACGTGGAGTTCGTGGTGCCCGCCGATCCGCTGGTCGTGGACGGAGTGGGCCTGCTGACAATGCGCGTGCACGAACGGGGGGTGGGGGAGACCCTTTCCTGCGGCACAGGCGCCTGCGCCGCCGCCGTCGCAACCCGGTTCTGGGCCGGCCGCGATGCACCGAACGAATGGGCGGTCACGGTGCCCGGAGGTGTCCTCGGCGTCCGTTTCCTCACCGCCGAGGACGGCCGCGAACACGTGGAACTCAGCGGGCCGGCAGCCCTCGTGGCGCGCGGCACGCTGCTCTAGGCTTCAGCACCGCACACGGCCGGAGGTCCGGGCCGGATCAAAAAGACCGCCTTCCCGGCGCGGAATAATCAGCCCGGGAAGGCGGTTGGATCAAGCATGGAAAGAAGTTGCTGAAAGTTCCAGCGGGCTAGCTGTCGCCGGGTTTGCGCTCCACCTTGAGGATCCGGAAGGACTTTGAAGTGCTGTGGCGGGACACGGAGAAGCCGCCGCCCAGCTGCTCGGCCATCCACTTCTGCAGCGAGTCGGCCCCCAGGTTTTTCTGTACCACCAGCCACGCGGTTCCTTCGGGAGCCAGCCGCGGCAGCCACAGCAGCAGCAGGGCATGCAGTTCGTCCTTGCCGATGCGGATGGGCGGGTTGGACCAGATGGTGTCAAAGCGCAGCTCGGGATCCACCTCTTCGGGCCGGGACGTGATGACGTTATCCAGGCCCAGGGCGGCGGCATTGTCACGGGTGAGGCCCAGGCTCCGCTCGTTGACATCCACGGCATACACCCGGGCGTCCGGGGACTTGAGCGCCATGGTCAGGGCGACCGGACCCCAGCCGCAGCCGACGTCGAGCAGGTTGCCGGCGGGGGACGGAGCGGGAACCTCGTCCAGCAGGACCACGGTTCCCTTGTCGATGGCGTCGGGACTGAAAATCCCGCCGGAGGTGACGAGGGCGCGCTCCTGGCCGTCGAGAGTGACTCGAAGCGGCCGGCGGACCTCGGGGCCCGAGGGCTGTGAACTGAAGTAATGGTCTGAACCCATAACAAACCAGAATAGTGGGTCTGTGGCAGGCGGCAGAAACCGGATGGAACGGCGGGAAGATCGCGCCCCCAAATGTCCGTGCACTGACTTACCATGGAGAACACGGCTTATAAGGAGAATATGACGATCAACAATTCCCGTCCTGGCACGTCCGGTTCCGCCCAGCCCAACACGGAGCTGAGCCCGGAGGACATCCAGGGGGTCATTGACAGGATCCTCGCCAAGGAGAGCGCCGCGGAGGCCAAAGCGCCCAGCGGCAACGCCCCGCGGGGCAGGGCGCAGGCCCTGTCGGACGACGTCGGGCACTCATCGCACGACGGCGACCAGGAAGACCTGGCCGACCGGCACGCACTGCGGCGCGTAGCCGGTCTCTCGACCGAACTCGAAGACGTGACCGAGGTTGAATACCGGCAGCTGCGCCTGGAGCGCGTGGTGCTGGCGGGCCTGTGGAGCGAAGGAACGGCGGCCGACGCCGAGAACTCCCTGCAGGAACTCGCTGCCCTGGCCGAAACGGCGGGCTCGGAGGTGCTCGACGGCATCATCCAGCGGCGCCTGAAGCCGGACCCGGGAACCTTCCTGGGTTCGGGCAAGGCCCAGGAACTCAAAGACATCGTGATGGCCACCGGCGCCGACACGGTGATTGTGGACAGCGAACTGGCGCCGTCGCAGCGCCGCGGCCTCGAAGACATCGTCAAGGTCAAGGTCATCGACCGGACCGCCCTGATCCTGGACATCTTTGCCCAGCACGCCAAGTCCCGCGAGGGCAAGGCCCAGGTGGAGCTGGCACAGCTCGAATACCTGCTTCCGCGCCTGCGCGGCTGGGGTGAATCCATGTCCCGCCAGGCCGGCGGCCAGGTCGGCAGCGCCAGCGCCGGCATGGGCTCGCGCGGCCCCGGTGAAACCAAGATCGAACTGGACCGCCGGAAAATCCGCACCCGGATGGCAAAGCTGCGCCGTGAAATCGCGGGAATGAAGCCCGCCCGGGAAACGAAGCGCGCCAACCGGCACCGCAATGAAGTGCCCTCGGTGGCCATTGCCGGCTACACCAATGCCGGCAAGTCCTCGCTGCTGAACCGGTTGACGGACGCCGGCGTCCTGGTGGAGAACGCACTGTTCGCCACCCTGGACCCCACCATCCGCAAAGCCCAGACCGAAGACGGCATCGGCTACACGCTGGCGGACACCGTCGGTTTTGTCCGGTCGCTTCCCACCCAGCTGGTGGAGGCCTTCCGGTCAACGCTGGAGGAAGTCGCCGACGCGGATTTGATCCTGCACGTGGTGGACGCCTCGCATCCGGATCCCGAGGGCCAGATCGCTGCCGTCCGTACCGTCCTGACGGATGTGGACGCCCGCGAAATCCCGGAGATCATCGTCCTGAACAAGGCAGACGCTGCTGATCCGTTTGTCCTGGAACGGCTGCGCCAGAAGGAGCGGCGCCACGTTGTGGTGTCCGCCCGGACCGGCCAGGGCATCGACGAGCTGCTGCAGGCCATCTCCGAAGGCATTCCCCGGCCCGGCGTTGACCTGCACCTGCTGGTGCCGTACGACCGCGGTGACATTGTCTCCCGGCTGCACAGCTCGGACACGGAAATCCTTTCCGTGGAACACGCCGAGGCAGGAACCCGGCTGCACGTGATGGTCCGTGAGGGCCTGGCAGCTGAACTGGAGCCCTTCGTCACCCATGAGTAAAGACACCACCGGCGAAGTCCTGGATCTGCTGGACACCGCCGTAGCTGGCATGGGCGGCCAAAACCGCCCGGGCCAGCATGAAATGGCCCGCCAGGTCACGCAGGCCATCGACGAGGGCCAGCACCTGCTGGTGCAGGCGGGCACCGGCACCGGAAAGTCACTGGCATACCTGGTGCCGTTAATCCATCACGCACTGGACAGCACCAAGCCAACTCTGGTCTCCACCGCCACACTGGCCCTGCAGTCCCAAATCGTGGGCCGGGATCTGCCGCGACTGCTCAAGACGCTTAAGCCCAAGCTGCCGCGCGAGGTTGATGTTGCGCTGCTCAAGGGCCGCAGCAACTACGTGTGCCTGCACAAGACCGGCGGGGGATTTCCTGAAGAGGAGGATCCCGCCGGTGCCCTGTTCACACTGGGCGAGGACCGGGCCGTGGGCCACCCCGCACCGGCCCCCACCTCAGCCATGGGGCGGGAAGTGGTGCGCCTGCGCGACTGGGCTGAGGAGACCGACACCGGCGACCGCGATGACCTCGTGCCGGGAGTCAGCGACAAAGCATGGCGCCAGGTCTCCGTGACCTCCATGGAGTGCCTGGGGGCGCAGAAATGTCCGGTGGCCGCTGAGTGCTTCAGCGAACGGGCACGTGCCCAGGCTGCCGTAGCCGACGTCGTTATCACCAACCACGCGATGCTGGCCATCGCCGCGTTCGAGGGCCTGGCCGTGCTGCCGGACTATGACGTGGTGGTCATTGACGAGGCCCACGAGCTGCAGGACCGCGTCACCGGCGCCGTCACCGGCCAGCTCTCCGGAACGGTGATTTCCGCCGCCGTTACTGCGGCACGAAAGCACACCTCGGCCAGCGTCGAGGAACTGGCACAGGCCGGGAGGGCCTTCGACAAGTCCCTGGAAGGCATACCGTCCGGGCTGCTGGCCAGCGGACTGAACGAAGAACAGGAACAGGCGGTGGGCCGCGTCCGCGAGGCCTGCCGGGTGGCCCTGTCCGATTCCAAGCCCGAGCCCGGAGAGTCCGCCGACGGCGGGCGCCAAACCGCACGCTCACGGCTCATGGCCGTGCTGGAAATCTGCGAGCGGCTGGTCTCCGCCCCGTCGGCCGGCGAGGTGATCTGGGCTTCACGGCCCAGCTCCTTCTCGCCGTCGGGCGGTTATTCGCCGCCGGACGAGACCGCACCCGCCACCCTCAGCGTCGCACCGCTGTCCGTGGCCGGCAGGCTGCGCGAGGGTCTGTTTGACGGTCACACCGTGGTGCTGACGTCGGCGACCCTTGCCATCGGTTCCGAATTCGGGCCGGTTGCCGGCGCGCTGGGCCTGCTGGGCCCCGGCGCGCCGTCCTGGACGGGAACCGACGTCGGCAGCCCCTTCGACTATCCGCGGCAGGGTGTGCTGTACGTGGCGAAGGACCTGCCCAAACCGGAACGTGGCACCTCCCCGGCGCAGCTGGACGAAATCGAGGCGCTCCTGAACGCCTCCAACGGGGGAGCGCTCGGGCTGTTCTCCTCGCGCCGGGCAGCAGAAGACGCGGCCGATGCCATGCGGACCCGGGTGGATTTTCCGATCCTGTGCCAGGGCGAGTCTTCGATGTCATCGCTCGTGAAGCAGTTTTCCGAGGAACCGGACACCTGCCTGTTCGGCACCATGTCCCTGTGGCAGGGTGTTGACGTTCCCGGCGCCGCCTGCCGGCTGGTCCTGATCGACCGGATCCCGTTTCCGCGGCCCGATGATCCGCTGATGACCGCCAGGACCCGCGCGGTGGCCAAAGCCGGGGGCAACGGGTTCATGTCGGTCGCCGCGACCCACGCCGCCGTCCGGCTGGCCCAGGGGGCTGGGCGCTTGATCCGCGCAGCCGGCGACCGTGGCGTGGTGGCGATCCTGGACTCCCGGATGGCCACCGCACGCTACGGCGGCTTCCTGCGGGCCGCACTGCCGCCGTTCTGGTCCACGACGGACCGTTCAGTGGTCCTTTCGGTCCTGGGCCGCCTGGCCGAGCAGTCCGAAGCGGAGGAGAAAGCTTCCGGAGCCCGGAAGTAGGACGGAAAGACACCAAAAAGGCGCCCGGAAACAATCCGGGCGCCTTTTTGCGTGTTGCCTAAGGTGTGTGGGGCTAGAGGGAACGCATCACCGAGACAACCTTGCCCATGATGACGGCGTGGTCGCCCACGATGGGCTCGTAGCGGGTGTTCTGCGGCAGCAGCCACGTGTGGCCGTTGCGCTGGCGGAAGGTCTTGACTGTCGCTTCGTCATCCAGCAGGGCAGCCACGATGTCGCCGTTCTCGGCCGTGGGCTGCCTGCGGACCACAACCCAGTCACCGTCACAGATGGCGGCATCCACCATGGAGTCGCCCGAGACCCGGAGCATGAACAGATCGCCGTGCCCCACCAACTGGCGCGGCAGCGGCATGATGTCTTCAACCACCTGCTCGGCGAGTATCGGCCCGCCGGCGGCGATCCGGCCCACCAGGGGCACCATGGCGGTATCCACCGAGGTGGACAGCTCGGTGACGGTGGCCAGGCCGGCGGTGGAGTCCGGGCGGTGGCCATTGTCTCCGCTGCCGGACAGGTTGGCGGCCGGGGCCGGCGCTGACGCCTGCAGCGGGGCTTCCGGGCCGGGGGCCGTGGCCGGCTCGGCGCCCTGTCCGTCGCGCAGCATCAGGGGGATCAGGATTTCCATGGCCCGGGGCCGTTTGGGATCCCGGCGGATGTAGCCAAGCTTTTCCAGCTGCATCAGCTGATGCGTCACGCTGGACAAACTTGCCAATCCCACGGTGTCCCCGATTTCCCGCATGGTGGGCGGGTACCCGTTGGTGCTCACGGACCGCTGGATCATCTCCAGGACGGTCTTCTGCCGCGGAGTGAGGCCTTTGCGCGCACGGGTGCCGGATGCAGCTGGCTGATTGGTGCTGTCTTCGGAAGCAGTCCTGCGGGCCACGTGGGGTTCCCTTCGGGTCAGCTGGTCCGGCGGTGCCGGAGCTGTTCGGGCGGATGTCTGGGGCCGTAACGCTGCGCAAGCCGTGCCGGCGGAAATGTCAGAGGCAGCTGATTCAGTGGTCCCTGTGAGCCACTGAGAAGCCCGTGCTCCTCAAAAGGCCCGATGTGAACCGGGAAACCTCTCCCTCTGGACTCAACGCTAGGCGAGCGGAGCAGGCTTTTCAAACATTTGTTCGAGCGAGTCTCGACTTTGTTAGTAGATAGGTGCTAGAAATGACATCACAACGTTCGAACACAGTTTCGAAACTTCACCACCGCACCGCTTTTGCTCCTTCGAATAAAGCTTCGGATAAACCGATGCTGCCATCGAACCGGAAAGGTATCTCCATGCCAGCCCAAACTTTGTCCCGCCCAGTTTCTCCCCTCACGCCCGCTGCCGAAGCTGCAGCCCCTGCGCCGTTCAGCGGCGCCGCAGCAACCGCGGGCGGCCAAGCGCCGGGCGCCCGGCTTCGCCTGACGCGGCGGGGCCGGCTGGTGTTCATCGGCGTTCCGCTGATGCTCACCGCGGCTGCCGCCCTCACCGTCCTGGGATTCTTCACAGCTCCCGCCATGGCATCAAGCGGCGGACCGGATGTCACCCGGACCCTCCAGGTCAGCGTCAGCCCCGGTGAATCCCTCTGGGGCCTCGCCGAGGAATTCGCTCCGGAGCGCGATCCCCGGGACGTCGTGGCGGACATTATCGAGCTGAACAATCTCGACGACGAACGCGTTCCGGCCGGTGTGCAGCTTTTTATTCCGGTCCAGTCCTGAAGCACAGCCTCCAAGCACACCCGGTGCCCATGGCCCGGCGCCACCAGGAAACACAACTCGGGACGTAACAACGCGCCACTGCGGCACGGGGGATTCTTCCCGCCCCGCCATCGAGTCTTAAGCTGTACTGGTGACTGAACAGCTGGAAAGACTGAACCGACTTCCCCTGCGCGATGATCTCCGCGGCCTGACGCCTTACGGCGCCCCGCAGCTTGACGTGCCCATCCTGCTCAACGTCAACGAGAACACCCATGGCCTGCCCGAGAAGGTGCGGAAGGCCATCGTCGCATCGGTTGACCGCGCAGTGACCGGCTTGAACCGCTACCCGGACCGCGAATTCACCGAACTGCGTGAGCGCCTCGCCGCCTACCTCGGCCACGGACTGGGAACTGACAATATCTGGGCAGGGAACGGATCCAACGAAGTTCTCCAGCAAATCCTCCAGGCCTTCGGCGGCCCGGGCCGGACGGCGATGAGCTTCCCGCCCACCTATTCCATGTACCCGCTGCTGGCCAGCGGCACCGGCACCCGCTATGTGACCGGGGTGCGCAGCGACGACTTCACCCTCACGGCCGAATCCGCAGCGGAACAGGTCCGGCAGCAGGCACCGAACATCATTTTCCTCTGCACACCCAACAACCCCACCGGCACGGCCCTGGGACTGGATGTGGTGGAGGCGGTCTACGAAGCCGGGGCTGCCTCGCAGGCGATCGTGATCGTTGACGAGGCCTACGCCGAGTTCTTCCACGCCGGAACCCCCAGCGCACTGCAGCTGCTGCCCGGACGGGAACGCCTGATCGTCTCGCGGACCATGAGCAAGGCCTTCGCGCTGGCCGGTGCCCGCGTCGGCTACCTGGCGGCAGCCCCCGAAGTGACGGACGCCCTGCGGCTTGTGCGGCTGCCGTACCACCTGTCCGCCATTACGCAGGCCACCGCCAACGCTGCCCTGGAACACGCGGATGCATTGCTCGCCAACGTCGAAGCCATCAAGGTCCAGCGGGACCGCATCGTTGCGGAACTGCTCACCCTGGGCCTGACGCCTGCGCCGTCGGACGCCAACTTTGTCTTCTTCGGCGGACTCGAGAATCCCCGTGCCGTCTGGGAGGGGCTTCTGGAAGCCGGAGTGCTTGTGCGCGACGTCGGCATCAGCGGCCATTTGAGAGTCACGGCCGGCACGGAGCCCGAAACCAGTGCCTTCCTGACCCGGCTGCGCGAGCTGCTGGCCGCGGGCATCCGCTAAAGCTCCCCCTGCAGCCACTAAACTGTTAGCAGAGACCACCTTCTTTCAAAGGAACACCATGACCGTGGAGACCACCACCGGCCGCACTGCACGTCTGGAACGGGCTACCAGCGAATCGTCAGTGGTTGTGGAACTGGACCTGGACGGCACCGGCCAGTCCAATATCAGCACTTCGGTGCCGTTCTACGACCACATGCTGACGGCGCTGGCCAAGCACTCCCTGATCGACCTCACCGTCCAGGCCACCGGGGACACCCACATCGATGTCCACCACACTGTGGAGGACATCGCCATCAGCATCGGCGAAGCATTGAAGACCGCGCTGGGAAACAAGGCAGGCATCCGCCGGTTCGGCGAGGCCACGGTTCCGCTGGACGAGGCGCTGGCCAACGCCGTCGTCGACATCTCCGGACGCCCCTACCTGGTGCACTCCGGTGAACCGGCCGGCCAGGAATACCACCTGATCGGCGGACACTTCACCGGTTCCCTGACCCGGCACGTGTTCGAGGCCATCACGCTCCACGCCCAGATCTGCCTGCACATGAGGGTGCTCGAAGGCCGCGACCCGCACCACATCGTGGAGGCACAGTTCAAGGCCTTTGCCCGGGCGCTGCGCGCTGCCGTCGAGCCGGATCCGCGGGTTGAGGGCATCCCTTCCACGAAGGGAGCGCTGTGAGTTCACGCAACGTCACCGTCCTGGACTACGGCTCGGGCAACATCCGCTCCGCCGTGCGTGCCCTGGAACACGTGGGCGCCAACGTCACCCTGAGCTCCAAGTCCGAGGACGTGCTGAACGCTGACGGTCTGCTGGTGCCCGGGGTGGGGGCCTTCGCCGCAGTGATGCAGGGGCTCAAAGACGTGGACGCCCTGCGGATGATCGGCCGCCGCGTGGCGGGCGGGCGCCCGGTAATGGGCATCTGCGTGGGACTGCAGGTCCTCTTCGATGAGGGCGTGGAGCACGGGGTCCGCACCCCCGGCATGGGGGAGTGGCCCGGCGTTGTCGAACGGCTTCAGGCTGAGGTTGTGCCGCACATGGGGTGGAACACAGTCCAGCCCCCGGAGGGCTCGGCGCTGTTTGCCGGCATCGAGGAGGAACGGTTCTATTTTGTGCACAGCTATGGCGTGCAGAAGTGGGACTTCGACGTCACCCAGCCCGCCATGCGCGCTCCCCAGGTCACCTGGGCCGAACACGGCGGCCGGTTTGTGGCCGCGGTGGAAAACGGGCCGCTGACGGCCACCCAGTTCCATCCGGAAAAGTCCGGTGACGCCGGCGCGGCGCTGCTGGAAAACTGGCTGAAGACGCTGGGCTAGGGCCATGTGGAGCCTTCTTCTCATGGGCCTGGCGGGACTGCTGATCGGCGGTGCCATCTCCTTCCGAAGCCAGGGCATGTCCAAAATCATCACGGTCAGCTTCTGGATCCTGGCAGGCATGGCGCTGGTCGGCGCGTACCTGCTGATCGATACCTCCGCCTAGCCACCTTCCCCGGCGCTGTGCGCCATCTCCGGACTGAACACCACCGAAAGCAGAACCATGTCACTTGTAGAAACGCCCATCCTTGAACTGCTGCCCGCCGTGGACGTCGCGGACGGCCAGGCGGTCCGCCTGGTCCAGGGTGAGGCCGGCAGCGAAACCAGCTACGGCGACCCGCTCGACGCCGCCATGGCCTGGCAGAACGACGGCGCCGCCTGGGTTCACCTGGTGGACCTGGACGCAGCCTTTGGCCGCGGATCCAACCTTCCGCTGCTCAAGCGCGTGGTGGACCAGCTGGACATCAAGGTGGAGCTGTCCGGCGGAATCCGCGACGACGCTTCCCTGGACATGGCTCTGGAACTGGGGGCCAGCCGGGTGAACCTGGGCACTGCAGCCCTGGAAAATCCGGAATGGACCGCCAGCGCCATTGCCCGCTACGGCGAGGCCATCGCCGTCGGGCTGGACGTACGCGGCACCACCCTGGCAGCGCGCGGCTGGACCAAGGAGGGCGGAGACCTCTGGGAGGTCCTGGCACGCCTGGAAGATGCCGGCTGCCCGCGCTACGTGGTCACCGACGTCACCAAGGACGGAACCCTGCGCGGCCCCAACCTGGAACTGCTGCGGGAGGTCCTGACCCGGACCAACCGGCCCGTAGTGGCCTCCGGCGGCATCTCCTCCCTGGATGACCTGGCCGCCCTGCGCGAACTCGTGCCGCTCGGCCTGGAAGGCACGATCGTGGGCAAGGCACTTTACGCCGGAGCCTTCACCCTGCCGCAGGCCTTCGACATCGCCGGGCACCCGGAGCGCTAGGGCCCATGGCTGAGCGCAACCTCCCAGGCCACATCGCGGCCGCCCTCGCCGGGGCCGGCGGCCCCGCTGATTCAGCGGGGCAGTCCTGGTCCGGCCGGGATCTGTCCGGCGAGGGCAACCCGCTGCATAATTTCGACGCCGACGACGGCGGACCCGACGCCGGCTACCTCGCCGCCCTGGCGGCGCTGGAAGCGGGGACCGGCTCGGAAGCAGAGGTGGTGGCATCGCTGGCGACCGCACGCGTGTTTGTGCCCATTGTGGCCACCCTGGGCGCCGAGGAACAGTCCGAGCACGGACTCACCGCGGACAAGGAAGCCGACATGGCGTTGGTCACCCTGACGGCTCCGGACGGCCGGAAGGCGCTGCCGGTCTTTACCTCGGTGCCGGCCCTGCAGCAGTGGCACCCGAAGGCCCGCCCGGTGGCTGTCTACGCCGCCCGTGCCTCCCTCTCCGCCGTCTCCGAGGAAGCGCAGCTGCTGGTGGTGGACCCGGGGGCGGACGTCACTTTTGTCGTACGCCGCCCGGCCATGTGGGCACTGGCCCAGCAACGAACCTGGACGCCGTCCTACGCCGACGAAGAAGTGGCCCGCGCGGTGTCCGCAGCCGTCGACGTCGAACCGGCAGTGACCGGGGTGCAGCTGGCTCCCGGACCGGGAACGGTGACACAATCGGCCCGCGGGACGGTGGTGGCCGGGGGAGGCGCCGGACCTGAGCTTAGAATGGTTCTTCACCTGGCACCGGGACTGGATGCGCAGGCGGTGCAGGGCATCGCCGGAATGCTGCAGCAACGGCTCGCTGCCGATCCGTTATTCGTTGAGCGCGTGGATTCCCTGGAACTCAAAATCACGCGCTGACCCTGCTGGGCGGGGGACCGCCGAAAGTGAAGTGCCGTGAATTTTTCCGCTTACGGGGAGCTGCTCCGCGTCGTCCCGATCCGCCGGCTGCTGCTGGTGGGCATGATCGCCCGCTTCCCGCATTCCGCAGCCGGGGTGCTGCTGACCCTGCACGTGGTCATGACCATGGACATGGGCTATGCCAAGGCTGGCGCCGTGGCTGCCGTCGTCACCATCGGCATAGCCTTCGGCGCCCCCTGGCGCGGCCGCCGCGTGGACAACGTTGGCCTGCGCCGGGCCCTGATTCCCTCGGTGATCTCCGAGGCCGTGATCTGGTCCATAGCCCCGCACGCCAGCTACGAATGGCTGCTGGTCCTGGCACTGATTGGCGGAGTTTTCACCCTGCCGGTCTTCAGCGTGGTCCGGCAGTCCCTCGGCGTGCTGGCCACTGGCGACCAGCGGCGGACGGCCTTCGCGCTGGACTCCATCGCCACTGAAGTCGTGTTCATGGGCGGACCCGCACTCGGTGCGGTCCTGGCCACCCAGCTGTCCTCCGTGGTTGGACTGACGATGGTGGGCATCACCACGTCACTGGCCGGACTGCTGCTGATTTGGTTCAACCCGCCCACCCGGTCCGAGAACCCGCGCGACGCCGCAACCCCGGTCCAGGAACGTGAGGCCGCCAACGCCGCGGTGGTGGCGGCTGCCCCCGCGCATCTGTCCGAAGCATCGGCGGAGCTGCAGCCGCTGGCGGCGCTGAGCCGCGGAGCCCGTCTTCGCTCCGGTTTCTCCTGGTTCACGCTCAGCGTGGCCGTGGTCTTCGCCGTGGCTGTAGGCGCCGGACTGCTGCTTTCCAGCTCCGACGTCGGCATCGTGGCCTTGGTGGAACACACGGGCAAGCCCCAGCAGGTGGGGCTCGTGTTCGCGGTCTGGTGCGCGGCGTCAGTGGTGGGCGGACTTGTGTACGGAGCGATGCAGCGGCGAATCTCTCCGATGCTGCTGTTGCTGGCGATGGCCGTCCTGACGCTGCCGATGGCACTGGCGACCGACACCGTCAGCCTGGCGCTGCTCTCCATTCCGGCCGGCCTGCTGTGCGCTCCCGTATTGTCCTCCGCCTCGGAGCGCGTCGCGGACCTGGTGTCCGAGGAACGGCGGGGCGAGGCGATGGGCTGGTACGGTTCGGCCCTGACCTCCGGCACGGCACTCGGTGCCCCGCTGGCCGGTGCGGCCATTGACCTTATTGGCCCGTGGGCCGGTTTCATCTTTGCCGGAGCATCGGCCTCACTGCTGGTTGTGGTGACGCTCAGCGTCCGGAAGTTCAGCCGGCGCGGCGGTCGGCTGGCGGCCCGGTAGGGCAGCAAACAGCCTGCGTAAACGGTGCAGCAGGCCGCGCAGGCCGGATCCGGGAGCGTCACCCGGCGGTTCGGCGTCCGGCGCCGGAGCGGTGCCGGACACCGGCGGCTCCGGTGGCAGGCCGCGGCGTTCGCGCCAGGCGCGCACCTCGGCGTCGGCGTCGCGGAGCTTCGTAACCACAGGGGGTCCGCCCAGCAGCTGCCGCCGCGCCTCGATGACCCGCGAGTTGAAGTCGGCGACGGCGTCGCGCACCTGGGACTCGGAGGGCAGCCTGTCCAGCCGCGCGTCGAAATCCTCGTCCTCCACCCGCAGCAGCAGTGCCGGCGGGCCAAGGCCGGAGATGTTCTCCCGTTTGATCAGACGTTTGATCCACCAATCCGGGTCCGGGTCATCCAGGCCGGGGATCGGTTTGCCGGCATAGTGCAGGTTGTCGAATTCTCCGCGGTTCATGGCATCGCGGATCAGGTAGTTGGCCTTGTCCGCTGCGCTGATTTTCCGGCGTTTCGCCTCCAGCTCGTCCTCTTCGGCTCCGCCCAGGCCCTCGGGCAGTTTGTAGCCTGCGATTTCCGGAGTTCCCGCGGCCTTCAGCCGCGCCGCCTGCTCGAGCCGCTTTTTATAAGCCTCGGAACCTCTGCTCCCCATCCCGTTTCACCGCCTTTCCTGCAACGTCCCGTACAGGTTACGCATCCGTGCGGGCAGAAAAAAGCCCGGAAGGCCTGCCGGCTGGCAGGTCTTCCGGGCCGGGGTGCGGTGGAACCGGGTGCGTGGCGCTAGTTGACGGGGCCGGTGAACTTCTCGCCCGGACCCTTGCCCGGGGCGTCCTGGATTTCCGAGGCTTCACGGAAGGCCAGCTGCAGGGAGCGCAGTCCGTCCCGCAGGGGACGGGCGTGCTGGCTGCCAATCTCCGGCGCGGCAGCGGTGACAAAGCCGGCCAGCGCTGTGATCAGCTTCCGGGCCTCATCCAGGTCCTTCAACTCCTCGGCGTCGTCGCCCTCGGCGAGGCCGCACTTGACGGCAGCGGCACTCATCAGGTGCACCGCGGCGGTGGTAATGACTTCGATGGCGGGGACCTCGGCGATGTCACGCATCTGGGCCGCCACTTCCTGCTCTTCAGGGGAAGGGGCGTGCACCTCTTCCGTGGTGCCTGGGAAGGTATGGCGGGCGTGCTCGCCCGCCGGGTTGCTCTGTGGGGTACTCATACTGGTAAGCTTGTCACAGACCAACTGGTTGTCGTTACTTTCAGTGCCCCTCAGCGAGGGGCTGTTGAGTGTCTCACATCAGCCAGTATGCAAGCGGAGAATCCTCCCACCCGCGTCAGCCTGAATCTTCAGACCATGTGCCCCAGGGCATGTGCGGAAGTCAGAGTTGCCGGGTACGGTCGGCCCCCGGTGTCGGGTCCAGGTGTAGCCTGGGCCAGTCCCGCCGGGAGGTAGCTGCTCACGCAGTTCCCGCCGACCCCTCGAGGCCTCCGATTGCGCGTGCAATTGGGGGCCTTCTTCAATTGCAGGCGGTAGCCGTTTTGAAGAAATCAGGAGCTGCAACATTAGCGAGCCAAGAATCAATGATCGAATCCGCGTCCCTGAGGTGCGGCTGGTAGGACCGGCTGGAGAGCAAGTTGGGGTTGTCCGTATCGAAGACGCCCTGCGTCTGGCAGCCGAATCCGACCTGGATCTTGTTGAGGTGGCACCGCAGGCTAAGCCTCCGGTGTGCAAACTAATGGACTTCGGCAAGTACAAGTACGAAGCCGCCGTCAAGGCCCGTGAGGCACGCAAGAACCAGACGAACACCGTTCTGAAGGAAATCCGTTTCCGTCTGAAGATTGACACTCACGACTACGAAACCAAGCGCGGGCATGCCATGCGCTTCCTGGCAGCCGGTGACAAGGTCAAGGCCATGATCCAGTTCCGCGGCCGCGAACAGCAGCGTCCGGAAATGGGCATGAAGCTGCTGAACAAGTTCGCAGCCGACGTCGCCGAGGTTGGCGTGGTGGAATCCACTCCCCGCATCGACGGCCGCAACATGGTCATGGTCATTGGACCGCTGAAGAACAAGGCTGAAGCCAAGGCGGAAGCGCGGCGCGCGTCGCAGCGTGCGGATGCCAAGGCAGCCAATGAAGCGGTCAAGAACGGTGAGGCCCCGGCCCGCGTGGATACCTCCGCTGAGAACAAGGCACCCCTGACGCAGAGCCTGGCAGATCTTCTGCCGGACGGCCTGCGGCTTGGTTCCTCCGCTGCAGAGGCCGACAAGGCCCGTGCAGAGAAGGAAAAGGCTGACAAGGAAATGGCCGAAAAGCGGGCACAGGCTGCAACCGAGAAGGCAGCAGCCGATGCACGCCGTGCGGCTGAGGCCGCCAAGGCTCCGGCTCCGGCACCCGTTGCGGAGGCTCCCGCCGCCGCTCCGGCACCCGCCGCCGAGTCGAAGCCCGCACCGGCCCCCAAGCCGGCCGCAGTGCCCAAGCCCACGGCCATGAAGCCGGCACCGAAGCCCGCTGCCCGGCCCAAGCCGGCCGCAGCAACCAAACCTGCTGGCAAGGCTGCTCCTTCACGGGGCGCAGCAAGCCAGAACAAGCCCGGAACTGCGGAGTAAAACTCAGCTTTTCCCCGCAGGACGTCCCGGCGTCCAGTAAATCCCCGGCACTGCAATGTGCCCAAAGCCCCGCGGGCTCTAAGCCTGCGGAAACCTAAAGGAGATCGGTAGTCATGCCGAAGATGAAGACCCACAGTGGCGCCAAGAAGCGCTTCAAGCTGACCGGAACCGGCAAGCTCAAGCGCCAGCAGGCAAACCGCCGCCACTACCTCGAGCACAAGCCGTCCACGCTGACGCGCCGCCTCGCCAGTGACAAGCTTGTTGCCCCGGCAGACGCCAAGGTCATCAAGAAGATGCTGGGCATCTAGTCTTTTCCCCCCTTTGACAGGCGGCCCGTCCGGGCCACCGTCACATCACCAAGCTTTCCCGGGCCTGATTAGCAGGCCAGGCACCTCATCAGCAGGTGCACGGGAGATTTATCTGAAGGAGTACGCACGTGGCACGTGTGAAGCGGGCGGTAAACGCCCACAAGAAGCGTCGGGTTATTCTCGAGCGCGCCAAGGGTTACCGCGGACAGCGTTCACGCCTGGTCCGCAAGGCCAAAGAGCAGCTGCTGCACTCGTTTGTGTACAGCTACGGCGACCGCCGCAAGCGCAAGGGTGACTTCCGTCGCCTGTGGATCCAGCGCATCAACGCTGCATCCCGCGCCAACGGCCTGACCTACAACCGCCTGATCCAGGGCCTGAAGGCTGCCGAGATCCAGGTTGACCGCCGCATGCTCGCCGAACTGGCCGTCAACGACGCCGCCGCGTTCGCCACGCTGGTGCAGATCGCCAAGAACGCCCTGCCGTCCGACACCTCGGCTCCGGCCGTTGCCGCTGCTCCCGCTGCAAAGGCTGCTCCGGCCGCCTCCAAGCCGGCTGCTGCTGTCGCTGACGCCAAGGGTGGCTTCAAGGCTTCCGAGGGCGACGCCCCCGAGGGCTTTGTCATCAAGGGCAACCTGGGCTCCGGCAAGTACCACGTTCCGGGTTCCACCTGGTACGAGCAGACCGTAGCTGAGTACTGGTTCAACTCCGTCGAAGCCGCCAAGGCTGCCGGCCTGGAGCCGGCTGGCGGAGAATCCCGCCAGAAGTTCCAGGGCTAGAAATCGGTTATTAACCGATCATGAACACTGTTGGGCGCCCGTCGGCTCCGCTTATGTCCAATCCCCGAGCAGATCGGGTAAGGGACGTGGCGAAGCTGGCCGGGCGCCCGACGCGTTTAAAGACCGGCCGATTTGTGGCCGAGGGGCCGCAGGCCGTCCGTGAAGCGCTGCTGAGCCACCGGGCGGATGTCTCCGCCGGAGGATCGGGCCTGGTGCTGGAGGTCTTCGCCACCGAAGCGTGCCTCGAGCGCCTGCCGGAGCTGGCGGAGCTGGCCGCAGACCTGCCGCTGCGCCTGGCCACTGACGAAGTCATTGCCGCAATGGCCACCACTATTTCTCCGCAGGGCATCGTTGCAGTATGCCGCATCACCGACTACGCCCTCGATGATGTGCTGGCTTCCGGTGCGCAGCTGGTCGCGGTGCTGTGCGAGGTCCGCGACCCGGGCAACGCCGGAACCATCCTGCGCGCTGCGGATTCCGCGGGCGCCGACGCCGTGATCCTCACGTCCGCCAGTGTGGACATCCACAATCCCAAAGCGGTTCGCTCAACCGCGGGATCAATCTTCCATCTTCCGGTCATCACGGGTCTCAGTTTTGACTTCGTCATGGCCGCGCTGCGGGCCCATGGCCTGACCGTCCTGGCCGCCGACGGCTACGGCGATGTTGACCTGGACCAGCTCCAGGACGAAAGCGCCGTCCGCCGTCTCGTGCCGGCGCTGCCTGATTCCGCCGACGCGGCTGGCGACGGTGCATCCGGAGACCGGGCGGCCGCCGCGGAAGCCTCCCAGCCGCGGCTGGAAAACCCCACTGCATGGCTCTTCGGCAATGAAGCCCAGGGCCTCAGCGACGCTGAACTGGCCGACGCCGACCACCGGGTTGCGGTCCCGGTCTACGGCCGCGCCGAAAGCCTGAACGTGGGCACCGCCGCCACCGTATGCCTCTACGCTTCGGCGCGGGCCCAAAACCGTTAGGCCGGCGGCCACCCGCCTAACGGTTCCTCAGTCCCGTCTGCGGGTGCCCGGCAGTGGTTCCTACCGCACCGGTGATTTATCCGGAACGGAAGGTGTGCGCCCCGCGGTCGACTTCGGGCCCCGCCGGTCCAACCATCCGCTCAGCAGTGCAATGCCCAGCCCGAGCAGGGCCAAGACGGCGCCGACGACGGCGGGAGCCCGGTAGCCCCAGCCCCATGCGATGACCAGCCCGCCCAGCAGTGCGCCGAGGGCGTTGGCCATGTTAAGTGCTGAATGGTTCAGCGACGAGGCCAGGGACTGGGCTCCGGGGGATGCGTCCAGGAGCCTTGTCTGGAGCGGCGGAATCAGCATGGAGCCGATGGTTCCGACCAGGAAGACCAGCACCAGCGCACCCGCCTTGTACTGCACCAGCCAGGCGTAGCCGGCCAGAATGAGCACCGTGCCCAGCAGGATGGCGTAGATGCTGCCCATGACGCTGCGGTCCGCCAGCCGGCCTCCGGCGATGTTTCCAAAGACGTTGCCCAAGCCGTACAGGCCGACAATCAGGGGGAGCACCGAGGGGTCGAAGCCGGACAGATTGGTCATGGTGGGGGAGATGTACGCGTAGACGGCGAAGAACCCGCCGAAGCCCACCGTGCCCACCAGCAGGGCCAGCCATACCTGGATCCGGCGCAGCGCTCCAAGCTCCCGGCGGATGCTGGCCTCGGGGTGGACGGCCTTGAACGGCACGTACCGGGCGGTGAGGGCAACCGTGAGCAGGCCGATCGTCCCCACCATGACGAACATCCACCGCCACCCTGCCTGTTGTCCCAGCCAAGTGGCAAAGGGGACACCAACAACATTGGCGATGCTGAGGCCGAGCATCACCATGGAGATGGCCCGGGCCCGTCGGGTGGGAGCCACCAGGGACGCTGCGATCACGGCAGCCACACCGAAAAACGCGCCGTGCGGCAGGCCGGACAGGAACCGGGTGACCAGCAGCCACTGGTAATCCGGGGCAAAGAACGATGACAGATTGCCCACGGTAAAGAGCATCATGAGTCCCACGGCCATGTTCTTGTGGGGTATGCGGGCGCCCAGGGCGGCGAAGACCGGCGCTCCGACCACCACGCCGAGCGCGTACGCCGAGATGACATGGCCGCCGGCCGGAACGGAAATGTTCAGGTCCGTGACCATCTCCTGAAGCAGGCCCATGATGGCGAACTCCGTGGTGCCGATGGCAAATCCGCCAACAGCAAGGGCGAAGATGGCAAGCGATGTCCGCTTGGCCTGAAGTGCGGGAGGTAAAGACATGTAACTCTTTCAGAACGTATATCGGGTCACTGCGGATATCGGGTCACAGCGCCGGGCGGGCAGCCCGGTTGCGGGACAACGGTCATGATCGCCGCGGAGCGCACCAGGCACAGGCAGGCCCGTGTGGGACGCGCGTAGGCTGCACGGTACAGAACTGTGCGGTACAGAACTGCGCGGTACAGAACTGGCGATGCTGAGGAAGCGCGCGTAGGGCCGGGGCCGGCGGCGGGCCCGGAGACTCGGGCTGGGTGAGCTGAACGGGCTCTGAAACGGGAAAGGGCGCAATCCGCGGCGGGGATCCCCGCCGGGGGTGCGGATAACCGCAACAGCGCTGTGAATCCAGTTTAGGCCAGGGCGGCCCGTAGACTCGATTCGTGTCTAATCCTGATCTGAAACAAGTTGTGGGCGCCGCCCTGGTGGACAGCCTCGCCGCACCCAGCAAAATGCTCGCCGCCCGCCGCACTGCGCCGGAGCAGTTCGCGGGCATGTGGGAGTTCCCCGGCGGAAAAGTGGAAGCCGGCGAAAGCTGCGAAGAGGGGCTGCACCGGGAACTGCGCGAGGAGCTCGGAGTCGAAGTGCTGCTTGGCGCGGAAATCTCCGGCCCCGGCCCCCAGGGCTGGCCGCTCAATGACAGGGCCGCAATGCGGGTATGGCTGGCGGAGGTTACCGAGGGCGTTCCCGCTCCGCTCGAAGACCACGACGAGCTCCGCTGGGTGGCCCTCGATCCCCTCGAGCTGGCCGCCCTGGCCTGGATCCCGGCTGATCTGCCCATTGTGACAGCCATGCTCGAGACCGCAGGCGTCTCCTAGCTCCGCAGGCGTCTCCTAGCTCCGCGGGCCGGAATCACCGTGACTTCCGGCGGCGCCGCTGCCGGCGAAGGGCCCGGCTAAAAGAGGGGTTCCGCGCCTGACATGACGGATGCGCTGTCTGCTGCCGCCGCTGTTTGTGCCGGGGCCTGCGCCACCACACCACTGTTGGTCGTTCCGGTTCCGGTCCGCCGCAGCGGCATGAACTCCGCCCCGGAGGTGAACCCGTGCTTTTTCTTGAAGAAGTTCACCCGGCCCGCCAGCCACTGGCGGTACTCCTTGGAAGCGTAGGTACCGCCGCCGTACAGCCGGGCGTACTTCCCGGACAAGTGGGGATAGTCACGGGCGATAAAGGCCAGATACCATTCCCGTGCCCCCGGGCGCAGGTGCAGCGCGCCGGCAGTAACTCCGGTGGCGCCCGCCGCGGCAAGGGCCGAAAAAAGTGCGTCCAGTGACTCATCCCCGTCAGTGAGCCACGGCAGGATGGGCATGGCCATCACCGAGCAGGGCAGGCCGGCGTCCCGCAGCCGGCTGATGAGTTCCAGCCGCGCCTTGGGCGTGGGCGTTCCCGGTTCCACCCGGTGCGCCAAGTCGGGGTCCAGCAGTGCCAGGGAAATGCCCATCCCGATCTCAGCATCCTGCCCGGCGCTTTTGAGCAGCGGGATGTCCCGTGCCAGCAGCGTTCCCTTGGTCAGGATGGAGAACGGCGTCCCGGAACCGGCGAGGGCCCGGATGATGTCCGGCATCAGTTTGTACCGGCCCTCGGCACGCTGGTAGGGATCAGTGTTGGTGCCCATCGCCACGTGTTCATGCTGCCAGGACGGGCGGGCCAGCTCGCGCGTCAGGACCTCGGCCACGTTGGTCTTGACGATGAGCTGGCTGTCGAAGTCCAAACCCGCATCCAGGTCCAGATACGTGTGGGTCTTGCGGGCGAAGCAGTAGACACAGGCATGGCTGCACCCGCGGTAGGGATTGATGGTCCAGCCGAACGGCATGCCGGATGTTTTCCCCACTTTGTTCAGGGCCGACTTCGAGATCACCTCATGAAAAGTAATGCCGGCGAACTCCGGTGTTTTCACGCTGCGCACCACGCCCTGCAGGGCCAGAAGCGCATCCTGCGTCCCGACCGCCTTCGGTTCCTGCGCTTCCCATCTCATGCCGTCCATTAGAACACATGTACTAATGATCTGACAGTCCTGCTGGCCCCTCCTCCACCCGCGAAATGGTGGAAAGTGCTCTTCCCGGGCGTCAAAACCGACACCTTCTGCCATCTCGCGGGCGGGTTCGGGCGGGTTTAGGCGGGGCGGCGGTAGCCGCCGTCGTCCAGGCCCGCTAAACGCTCAAAGACATTGCCCGACGCCGGATCTCCGGTGCGGAGCGTGGAGATTCCGGCAGCGAGGAAATAGAGCGGCAGGAACGCCGGGCCGAGTGCTGCGTACTGGCTGCTGTGCCGGGACTCGTGCTGCAGCAAACGGCTCCGGGCAACACCGCCGGGCGGGGATATCCCGGCGCGGGGCTGGAAGGAGGAAGCGACCCGGGAGCGGTACAAGATCACGTTGCCGACAGTGAAGGCGGCTGCGCGGGGCAGCGGCCAGGCCCAGCCGCCGGCCAGCAGCAGCCCGTCCGGCCCCCGGGAGATCCGGCATTTGCCGGCCAGGGCCAGGGCAAGCCCGGCAGGGGTGCTCAGATTGATGACGTTCAGGACGCTGCGGATCCGGACGAACGGCCTTGGGGCAACGGGTGGAGCAGCGGCAGCGGTTGGAGCAGTTGAGCGGCGGAAGTTCACGCTGTCAGTGTAGGGACGCGGGCGGTGTGCGTCACGTGCGGATGATTCCCGGTCATCCCCGCCGTCGTCATGCCCATGTCACAGTCCGGGTTGGTTAGACTGGAAGCTACGGGCATTTTCCCTCGTTTTTCCACGATCAACGCCCATCAAAACGTCCATCAACAGGGCCGGAAATAGGTAAAGAACTGTACATGTCGAACTCCATACCGGGGACACCGTCCCCAGACACCGTCCCCGAGCCGCCCAACCCGCTGGATGAAGCGGCGATAACCGCCGCCGTCGACGCCGCGCTCGCCGCCATCACCGCCGCCGCTGACCTGGACGCCCTCAAGGACGTCCGCATCGCCGTCGCCGGTGACAAATCGCCGCTGAGCCTGGCCAACCGCACCATCGGTTCCCTTCCCAAGGACCAGAAGTCCGCCGCGGGCAAGCTTGTCGGACCGGCCCGCGGCCGCATCAATGCCGCGCTCGCCGCCCGCACCGTGGAACTGGAAGCCGAGCGCGACGCGCGGATCCTCGTCGAGGAAGCCGTGGATGTCACCGCGGCGCCGCGCCGCCGCCGCATGGGCGGCCGCCACCCCCTGTCCACCCTGCAGGACCGCGTCAGCGACATCTTCGTGGGCATGGGCTGGGAAATCGCCGAAGGCCCCGAGGTGGAATCCGAGTGGTTCAACTTCGACGCACTGAACTTCAAGCCGGACCATCCGGCCCGCGAAATGCAGGACACCTTCTTCGTCGAGCCGCCCGAGGCCCACCTGGTGATGCGCACGCACACCTCGCCGGTCCAGGTGCGCTCCATGCTCGAGCGCGACCTGCCGATCTACGTGCTGTGCCCGGGCAAGGTGTTCCGCACCGATGAGCTCGACGCCACCCACACTCCGGTGTTCCACCAGTTCGAGGGCCTGGCCATTGACAAGGGCCTGACCATGGCCGACCTGGTTGGCACGCTGGAGCACTTCACCCGCGTGCTCTTCGGTGATGAAGCCAAGGTACGCCTGCGCCCAAACTACTTCCCGTTCACCGAGCCCAGCGCGGAGCTGGACATCTGGCACCCCGGTGCCAAGGGTGGCCCGCGCTGGATCGAATGGGGCGGCTGCGGCATGGTCAATCCGAATGTGCTCCGCGCGGCCGGCATTGATCCCGAGGTTTATTCAGGTTTTGCCTTCGGCATGGGTATTGAGCGCGCACTGATGTTCCGCAACGAAGTGGGGGACATGCGCGACATGATCGAGGGCGATGTACGTTTCAGCGAACACTTCGGGATGGAGATCTAAGTGAGAATCCCACTTTCCTGGCTGCGCGAGTATGCCCAGGTGCCGGCGGATGCAACCGCCGAAGACGTCATGGCGGAACTGGTCAAGGTAGGCCTGGAGGAAGAGGACGTCCACCGTCCCACCGACGAGCTGTTCGGCCCCATTGTGGTGGGCGAAGTGCTCTCCATGGAGCCCGAGCCGCAGAAGAACGGCAAGACCATCAACTGGTGCACCGTCCGCGTGGTGCCCGAGGGCACCGAGCAGACCCTTACCGGCGACGGCATTGACCCCTCCGGCGTCCAGGGCATCGTCTGCGGCGCGCACAACTTCACGGTGGGGGACAAGGTTGTTGTCACCCTGCCTGGCGCCGTGCTGCCCGGAGACTTCCGGATCAGCCCGCGCAAGACCTACGGCCATGTTTCGGCCGGGATGATCGCCTCGGTGCGGGAACTGGGCATCGGCGACGACCACGACGGCATCCTGGTCCTCTCCCGCCTCGGTCTGGATCCCGAGGTTGGAACAGACGCCATGGACCTGCTCGGTCTGTATGACCAGGCAGCGGAAATCAACGTCACCCCGGACCGCGGCTACGTGTTCTCCATCCGCGGTGCCGCCCGCGAGTACGCCCACGCCACCGGAACGGCGTTCACCGACCCGGCTGACGCCGTCGTCGTGCCCGCTGTCGACGGCAAGGGTTACGGCGTGCGCCTGGAGGACAGCGCACCGATTTACGGCAAGGCCGGCTGCGACCGCTTTGTGGCCCGCACCGTCCGCGGCGTGGATCCCACCCGCCCGACGCCGCCGTGGATGGCTTCGCGGCTGCGCCTGGCCGGAATGCGCTCGATCTCGCTGATCGTGGACATTTCCAACTACGTGATGCTCGAGCTGGGCCAGCCGCTGCACTTCTATGACTTGGACAAGCTCTCCGGTGACATTGTGGTGCGCCGTGCCGCTGCGGGGGAGACCCTGAAGACGCTGGACGAGAAGGTCCGCACCCTTGATCCCGAGGACCTGCTCATCACCGACGACTCCGGTGCCATCGGCATTGCCGGCGTGATGGGCGGCGCCGCCACTGAAGTTTCGGACACCACGAGCAACATCCTGATCGAGGCGGCGCACTTCGAGGAAGTCAGCATCGGCCGCTCCCGCCGCCGGCACAAGCTGCCTTCCGAAGCGTCCAAGCGCTTTGAGCGCGGCGTGGACTGGAACATCGCCGACGTCGCCGCGCAGCGTGCCGTGGACCTGCTGACCGAGCTGGCCGGCGGCACCGCCGACGCGTCAGTGACCGACGTCGGCACCAAGCCCGAGGCCAAGGCCATCGACCTGCCGGCGGACTTCGCCTCGAAGCTGATCGGCTACGAGTTCAGCGAGGACCAGATCACCGGCACCCTCACCGCGCTGGGTGCCGAGGTGACCCGGACGGCTGCCGGTTACTCCGTGACCCCGCCGAGCTGGCGTTCGGACCTGGAAACGCGCGAGGACCTCACCGAGGAAATCATCCGCCTGGTGGGCTACGAGCACATTCCGTCCACCCTGCCCACGGCTCCTCCCGGCCGCGGCCTGACCCGGACGCAGCAGCAGCGCCGCCGCCTGCAGCAGTCGCTCGCCGCCGCCGGGCTGACCGAGGTGCTGTCCTACCCGTTTGTGACGGAAGAGGACAACAACACCTTCGGAACGCCCGACGCCGGCACCTCGCCTGCCGCGCTCAAGCTGGCGAACCCGCTCAGCGCCGAATTCGGCTACCTGCGCACCTCGGTGCTGCCGGGGCTGTTCGAGGTGGCCCAGCGGAATCTCTCGCGCGGCTTCCGCGACCTGGCGCTGTTCGAAGCCGGAGCGGTCTTCCTGCCTGGGAACCAGCTGGGCACCGAGTCGATTCCCCCGCTGGGGGTGAAGCCGTCCGAGGACGTCCTTGACTCGCTGTACGAGGGAGTTCCGGACCAGCCGCTGCATATTGGCGTGCTGTTCACCGGCCACGAGTCGCAGCCCGGCGCCGGTTTTGTGCCGCGCGCCTGGGATTGGGCCGACGCCGTCGACACCGCCCGCCTGATGGGAGATGTGCTGGGCGTGGAACTGGTGGTGAGCCAGGGCGAGCACCAGGCCTTCCATCCGGGCCGCACCGCCAAGCTGTCGCTGCGCAGCGGCGAGACCGTGGGCTACGCCGGTGAACTTCATCCGAAGCTGCTCGCGGCCCGGGACCTGCCGGCACGCACCGTGGCTTTGGAACTGGACGCCGACGCGCTGTTCGACGCCGCCCCCGAAGTGATTGTGGCCCGCGAGATTTCCTCGTTCCCGGCCACCACGCAGGACGTGGCGCTGGTGGTGGAAGCCGGCATTCCGGCCGAGACCGTGTTGGAAACCCTGCGCGAAGGCGCCGGGGAGCTGCTCGAAGACATCTCGCTGTTTGATGTCTACGCCGGCAAGGGGATTGAGGAGGGGCACAAGTCCCTGGCCTTTGCCCTGCGCTTCCGCGCGCCGGACCGGACCCTGACCGCCGATGAGGCCTCGGAGTCCCGGGCCGCCGCCGTCGCGCTGGCCGCCGAACGGTTTGGCGCCGTCCAGCGCTAACCCCGCTTCACCAGCAGCAGGACCCGTCCGGATTCCGGACGGGTCCTGCTGCTTTTCCGTCTCTTCCCCAACAGCAGTTATTGGCTGAAGGTCCGCTGAAATCGGATAGTTCTGGGCAGCCGGCGCCTCCACAGTGGAAGGAACCAAAAACACTGACCTGAGGTGGACGAATGTTGGTTGAGAGCAAGACCGATCGGCCGGCCGCATCCCCGGGCCAGCCCGGAGGCAGGGAGGCTTCGGGTCTCCGCTCGTTTATGCGGCATTGGGAAACGGGAACCTGTGTGGTGACGACCGCGGCGCGCGGGAAGCGGGCGGGCCTGGTGGTGAACAGTTTCACCTCCGTTTCCCTGGAACCTGCGTTGGTTTCCTGGTGCGTGGACAAAGCATCCACAAGCTTTGCCGTCTGGATGGAGACAGAGAATTTCTCAGTCCATCTTTTGGGCCCCACAACAGCCCACCACATTCCGAGGTTTGTTCAACGGGGGGTGGATAAATTTGCCGGACTCGACCTCTCGGCCGGTACCACCGGTTCTCCCGCACTGACGGATGTGCCGCTCCGCCTCGATTGCCGGATATGGGACCGGTACGAGGGCGGAGACCACATCATCATGGTGGGCGCCGTCCACCACATAGCCCAGCCAGACCCCTCCCTGCACTTTGAGGGTCCGGGGGACTCCTAAGTATTTTCGCTGTTGCCTGCCCAAGCCGCGTCCACAAACCCAGAAAGAGATCTCATGCACCCCATGAACCGGAAAGACCACTTCAAGCTAGGCCTGTTCTCCTCAAACTGCTCAGGCGGACTGGCCGCCACCAAGATAGAGGAGCGTTGGGGCGCCACTTGGGAGGAGAACCTCCGCATGGCTCAGATTGCCGATAAAGCGGGAATCGACTTCCTGCTGCCTATTGCACGATGGATCGGATACAAGGGCGAAACGAACTTCCACGGGTCCGTACTGGAGCCTATTCCGTGGGCTGCGGCACTGCTGGCATCCACCGAGCGGATCTCCGTCTTCTCCACGGTGCACACGGCGTTCAACCACCCCCTGGTGACGGCCAAGCAGATTGCGACCCTGGATGCCATTGGCGGCGGCCGCGCAGGATTGAACATCGTGGCGGGCTGGAACCAGCCGGAATACGAAACCATGGGCGTGGATATGGCCGACGCCCATGATGACCGGTACGGATTTGCCCAGGAATGGTGGGACGTCGTGCGGGAAGCATGGGAAAGAGACGAGATTTTTGATTTCGAAGGCAAATTTTTCAACCTCAAGCACGTTGAAGCGCTGCCCAAGCCGGCGGGCGGCAGGGTTCCCATCCTGAACGCCGGATCCTCGTCCCAGGGCCGGAACTTCGCCGGCCGGAATTCCGATTTTGTCTTCACCATCGTCACCGGGCCCGAAGACGGAGAAGGAATTGTCCGGTCCGTCAAGGCAAAGGCGCTGGAGGACCACCAGCGCGACGTCGGGGTGCTGACGCTCAGCCACGCGGTGTGCCGTCCCACCCGCCGGGAGGCCGAAGACTACCTGCACTACTATGCCGAGGAGAACGCCGACTGGGGCGCGGTGGATTACCTCATGAACCTTCAGGGGCTGCATGCGGAATCTTTCACCAAGGAGATGCTGACGACCATGAGGGCACGTTTTGCCTCAGGCCACGGATCCTGCCCGCTCGTGGGAACCCCTGACGACGTTGCTGTGGAAATCGCACGCTTCGCCAAGGCAGGCTTCGACGGCATGAGCCTGGCCTTTGTTGATTACGCCGGCGAGCTGGAGTATTTCGCACAGGAAGTGCTTCCGCGGCTGGAACGCCTCGGCGTGCGGCAGCCGGTTGAAAGCATGGCGGGATAGCCGTCTATAGAGGAAATATTTCGACCGTTGAATAATCTATACACAAGTTCCCTGGCTGGCCTAGACTCAGGTCTAAAGCCTAAGAGAGGGCATGTGGATGGGAGCAGTCGGCACTGACGTGCGCAGCGGGGCGGGGCCGGAACCCCTGGCTGCGCACCCGCTGGCACGCAGCACATCGGCAGCCGTTGTACGGGAAGCGGTCAACAGCCTGACCGCTGAGCAGCACCTGCTGGTCCCGCACCAGGGACGGAGCATCGACGGAACAGTCAACGGGCTCCGGGTCGGTGCCGTAAGCATGGTCTACGTGGCTTACGGCACCGGCGTGACGATCGTGAGCCCTCCCTCGGGCCAGCGGGCGGTGCTTGTTATTCCACGGGGTCCCATGCTCGTGCAGTCAGGCGGCAACAAATGGGTTGCCACCACTCCCTTTGCCCTGAGCTCGCACCACCAGACCAAGATGGTCCCGGACCCCGGCCGCGGCGCGGTCATAGGGGCCGTGGACACCGCTGTTCTGGAACGCCATCTGTCTGCATTCTCGCAACGGCTCCTGGTAAGGCCCATATCCCTGTCCAGCAGCGTTCCGCTCCAGCTTGTCCGCTCATCGATGGTCACGCACACCTGGCTTGACGCGTGCGCTGAGCTGGACCGGGACACGGCGCCTCAGGGCCCGGGATGGATCGAAAACGTACTGCTGGCCACCATGGCGGCCGGCTTGGCGCCCTTCCTGGAGCCATCCTTCGCACCGCTGCCGGAACATGGAATCCCGCCCTACGTTGAGCTGGCGTGCCGGTATTTTGAACGGAATCTTAGTGGAGCTGTCTCCCTGGATGTCGTGGCCGCCGCCGTCGGCATCAGCACGCGGCAGCTGCATGCGGCCTTCCGGCACCATCTGGGACAGACCCCGGCGCAGGTTCTCCGCGACATGAGACTGGCGCGGGCGCGGCGGCAGCTGGAGGCGCCGGCTTCCACGAGGATCTCCGTGGCGGCCGCGGCCCATGACGCTGGGTTTTCCCATCTTGGAAGATTTTCCGCCTATTACACGCGGAAGTACCAGGAATCACCGTCTGCGACGATCCAAAGGGTGCGTTCCGAAGCCAAGAATCCCGGGCAGCAGTAACAGGTTGGCGGGGAACAGCCCACCCTCAGAACGGTGAGTGCATGAGGATGGCCGCGCAGCGGCGGTCAGCGGCCGCCCTTGGCCGTGTAGTCCGCTCCGTCGTAGTGCACGTTCAGCGTGTTGATGACGCCGTCGCCAAAGGTGAAGAACTCCGCAAAGCGAACCGTCCCGCCGGGCATCTCGGCCTCGTACAGGACGGCCGAACCCGCATCGTCATGAACGTCCCGGATGATATCGATGCCGCGTACGGTTCCGATGAGGCCGATGACCCCCTGGAGAAATCCCTCCTTGGCGTCAGGGACGTGGCCGGCTATGGACCCGGTGAAATCGAGCCGGTCCGAGAGAAGTCCGCGGAGTGCCTGGACGTCGCCGAAGGCCTTCAGCCCGGCGGTCAGGACGCGGAAATACTCCTGCGGCACAGGCGGGGCTGACGGCAGCAGATTGTCGGACATGGCTACTCCTGTGGATCCCGGCGCTGGACAGGCACCCGGCGGACAGGCCTCGTCCGCCGGGTGCCGAGAATACTCATCCGCACCGGGTCCAAAGGGTAGACGGCTGCTTAGCCGGGAAAGCATGCCCTCACGGAGGTCAGTGTCCCTGGAACGCCTCGGCGAGCCACCAGGATCCGCCGTCGGACGCGATTTTCGCATCGATCACCAGCGGATGGTCCTGATGACCATCCTCGTAAGCTGCGATCCATGCCTTGACGGCGTCCAGGTCATCCACCGTGCGCACCGTGACCGCTTCAGCACCGAACCCCCGGGCAACGGCGGCAATATCCGTCTCCGGAAAGGTGACACTGCCAAGGTCAACGTTCTCGCTGCCGTGGCCAAAGTGGTGTACTTCGGCGCCGTAGGCTGCGTCGTTGTACACGATGCAGACCAGGGGCAGGCGGAGACGGACAGCTGTCTCCAGCTCACTGATTCCCATCAGGAATCCGCCGTCGCCGGCCCCCAGGACCGGCAGCCGGTCAGGCTGCGCCAGAGCCGCTCCAATAGCCGTGTAAAGCCCGAGGCCGACGGCCTGAAAGGCCTGCGTGAAGCAGAAACCGAACTCGTCCGGCACCGCCAGATACTGACTCGGGTAACCCATGAAGTTTCCGGAGTCCACCGACACGATGCGCTCGGCCGGAAGCAGGGTATCGAGCTCGCGGCTCAGGACCCGGGGATCGATCAGCGAGGACGTGGAGAGGTCGGGTGTTTCCACGTCCCGCCACCGGGAGGTCTGTTCGATGAGCTGCGCGTTTTCCGGCGTGCGGTACTTCTGTGCGGGCGCCGGCTGCTCCTGCTGCAGCAGCTGCAGGGCGTCTTCGGCTGTCAGCGCCGCATCGCCGAGCACGCCCAGGGAAACCGGCCGGTTGGCCCCGAGGGATGCGTCCTCGACGTCGTTTTGGACCACTTTGGCCTCGGCAGAGATGAGCCTGCCGTGCCGCATGGTCCACATATTCAGGGTGCATCCCCAGCCAATGATGAGATCGGCGCCGGAGATGAGTTCGGCTGTCGCCGGAGAGGAGAAGCCACCGGAGATGCCCAGATTGAAGGTTTCGCCGTTGAACAGCCCGTTAGCCACAGCGGAGGTGGCCACGAGGGCCCCACAGTGCCCGGCTAGGGCGAGAATCTCCTCCCGGGCTCCCCGTCCGCCGCGTCCGGCAACAAAGACCGGGCGCTTCGCGTCCCGCAGCAGGCGGACGAGCTGGTGAACGCCGTCGGGATCCGGACGCAGACGGGCGGGCGCCTGCAGCTGGATTTTTTCGACGGGGGTCGGCGCCTGCGTCTTCTGCACGTCCAGCGGCAGGCTCAGGACAACCGTCCGGCGTTCGTTGAGGGCGGTGCGGAAGGCCCGCACGGTGTCAGCGACAGCGGATTCAGCCGAGTGGATCCGCTCCGCGACGGCGCCGACGCTGCGGGCCAGCGCATCCTGGTCTATCTTGAAGTTCGAGCGCACCGCCGCGCCCTGGGTGTCGGCCGTCAGAACGATCAGCGGCGTCCGGCTCTTGGCCGCCTCTCCAATTCCGGTCACGGCATTGGTGAGCCCGCAGCCCTGGTGCGTGCTGACCACTCCAACCTTGTTGGACATCCGTGCGTAGGCGTCCGCCATGGTTGCGGCACCGCCTTCGTGGCGGGCGGCGGTGAACGGTATCCCGGCGGCGCGCAGCGCATTGACGACCTCGAAGTTCCCGCTGCCCACTACTCCAAAAACATGTCCGACGCCGAGTTCGGCCAGGGTCTGCCCGACGAGGGCGGACACGGGCATTGTTTCGCTCATCGGGCCTCCACGAGGGCGAAGACCCGGGCCGGGCTTCCGGTGCCGCCGACAATCGGCAGCGGCGCAACAATCAGGGTGGCCCCGGTCACCGGCAGCTTGTCGACCTGGCGGAGGGACGTAATCCCGTACTTGTCCGCTCCCAGCAGGAACGAGTGGACGGGGAACATGGGATCGAAGCCTGCTGCCTGACCCGCGTCAATGCCCACGGTTTCCACCCCGAAACCGCTGATGCGCCCGTTCGCCGCAATCCAGCGTGCACCCGCCGGTGAGACCCCCGGCGTGTGGGGCCCGGCGTCGTCGGCGTTAACGAAGTCGGCGGGATTACCGCCCCGCGCCGACCAGCCCGTGCGGAAGATGACCCAGCAGTTCTCCGGGAGCGGGCCGTTCTCTTCCTCCCACTGCTCAAAGTGCTCAGGCTCGAGGAGGAAATCCGGGTTGGCGGCAACGTCAGCGGTTTTGTCGATGACGACGGCGGGTCCAATGAGGCGTGCCGGTTCAATCTGGTCCACCGATTTGCCGTCACGGCCGGAGATCCAGTGCACCGGAGCATCCAGATGGGTGCCGGCGTGCTCTCCCATGGTCAGGTCATTCCAAGCCCAGGCGGGTCCGGCGTCGTCGAAGCTGCTCACTGCGGAGAGACTCAGTCCCACGGTGTTGGCGAAAGGTTCCGGGAGATTGAGGATGGGGGTGTCCCTGCTCAGCGGTGTCGTCAGGTCCAGGACTTCCACCGACTTTTCCCCAAGTGCCATCGTCAGTTTCTCTACTACGGACATAACTCTCCTATCGGGTTGGCTTCCTTCGCAAAATGCGGGTGAGGCGGGGCCGGCGTCATCCATGAGGCTTATCCGGTGAAAATGAGTCTAACCACACCGGACGAAATTCGTATCGTTTTATTTGCGATCGAAACATTTGCTCTAGATCGCGTCGCAAAGCCCGCGCCGTCCCGCCGCGGGCCTGCTGCGCAAGCGTGGCCGCATGAGGTAATAGTGGGCCATGAGCAATCAGCGGGAGCTGTGGGACAGGGAAGCCGCCCAAAGTTACGACACCCCGGGGGAGGGGATGTTTTCTCCCGGAGTCATAGGTCCAACAGTGGAGGTGCTGACCCAGCTGGCTGCCGGTGGTCCGGCCGTGGAGTTTGCCATTGGCACGGGGAGGATCGCCATTCCTCTCGCCGACGCCGGCGTTGCCGTCAGCGGGATCGAACTCTCCCACGCCATGATTGCCCGGCTGCGCGAGAAGGTGGAGGAGGGCCGGATTCCCGTGGTGCAGGGCGACATGGCCGAGGCTCTGGCGGGAACCGGCTTTTCTTTGGCATTCCTGGCGTTCAACACGATCGCCAACCTGTTGACGCAGGATGATCAAGTCCGCTGTTTCCAGAATGCGGCCCGCCACCTCGCACCCGGCGGGCGCTTCGTCGTCGAGCTTTGGGTCCCGCAACTGCGCTCGCTTCCACCCGGGCACGGTGCCACGGTGGAGATCAGCGAACCCGGGTACCTTCTCATTGACACCTATGACGTGGTGCAGCAGCACGTCATCTCGCACCACGTGCGATTTGGCCCGGAGCTTTCCGACGGCGGGGCAGCGCGGATCGGCCGCACACCGCACCGCTACGTGTGGCCGGCTGAACTGGACCTGATGGCGCGGTTGGCCGGGTTCGTGCGGGAATCCAGGTGGGCGGACTGGGACCGCAGTCCGTTCACTGACCAGTCGCGCAGCCACGTAACGGTGTACCGGCTTGGCGCAGACTAATTCAGGCGGTTGCTTCGCGGAGGGGAGTGAGGGGCTGGACCAGTTGGCCGCTCCGGGATTCAACCCTGTTTTCCGGTTCAGCAGGAAGTCCTGGCCGCCCCCAGATCCAGGGGCTTGAGCAGCGAGGAGAAACCCCACCGCCTGGAGTCGGCGCAAAAGTCCAGTTCCCCCTCGTACTCGACGTGCAGCACGGCTTTGCCGGCGTCCGTAAAGGGCTTGTACAGGGCGCATTCGTCGTAGCGGACGCATTCCTCGTTGACGGCGAAGTCGAAGTCCTTCACCAGCTCCGGAATCTGGGCCACATCATTCTTGAGCGCAACGGACATGCCGCGGGCATGCGCCAGCTCAGCCACTGCCCGGTTGTAGGTGAGCTGGTCCTGCGCGGAAAGGGGAAACCCCGTGTCGTTGAGGTAGCCGTCAAGGTTGTCGGGTTCCACGGCGTCAAAGCCCTTGGCGGCGCAGATGTCCATGCGCTCCGCCACGAGGGGCAGCAGAATGTCAGTGCGCCGGATGTCGAGCCACCGTTCGTCCGGCCAGCCGTCCATGACATCGCCGCGGACGGACGACGGGAAATCACCGGCGTCACTGCGGAAATCCTCCCAGGACCCGGCGGACAGGTAGCAGATGGTGCGCCGTCCCCGCTGGCGCAGGGTGGCGACTTCGGTTCCCGTGGCTGTTTCGTAGTCAACGTCAAAAATCTCGGCATCAACGGTCAGGTCCAGGACGCCGCTGAGCTGCCACTGCCAGCCGGCACCCGGATCAGGCTGCCAGTAGGGCGTGCCGGGCTGCTCATCCGCCGGTGCCGGGGGACCGGCAGGTACGGAACCATGAGCCGTGGGGAGAGGACCCTGGGCGCAGGAGACAAGCGCCAGCGCGAGAAGCCCGGCGGCAAGACCCGGCCAGCGAGCCTTCACGTGCCGTCCCGGGAAAGGCCGGCCAGGAGCCGGTCCGAAACCGCTGTCGGGGGTCCCAGCCAGGGATTGGGCAAGGAACGGTCAGTGGCGAAAACATGCCCGGCGCCGCGGCGGGCCGCCGTGCGGCGGACCTCCTCAGTACCTTCGGGCGCGCAGTTGTACACGAGATGCCAGAGCCGGGACGGTGGGACCTCCCGTGCCCAGCCGGGATGTTCGAAACCTGCGTAATCCTGGGCGGTTCCCTCGAAGACGGCGGTCACGTCGAACAGCTCCAGATGGGCGGGAGACGGGAACACTCCCGGGTTGGCGGCCAGGAACGTGATGCCCGCAGCTCGGGCAACCGCCGCGTATTCGGCGCACCGGCCAAGACTCAGTGCAGAGGTGGGAAGCTCATCAAGCATGATTCCGCCGATCGGGTAGAGCCTTTGCCACAGGGCTATTTCGCGGGCCACATCGGCAACGGGCCGGTTGCCGTAGTCCACCGCGACATAGCCTAGCGTCCGGAGGCCGGCAAGCCAGGCCATGGCCTGCGGATAATACGCATCGTCTTCGCTGCCCGGACCATTGTGGACGTTTACCACTGCGAAGGAGACGTCCCGGTGCCGGGTGGCGAGCCAGGCCCAATCCTGCGGAGCTGCGGCGGGATGCACATACCAGGGAAGCGCGAGCCGGCTCACGGTCATGCGTAGGCCCTGGGGTCCGAAACCCGCGCCAGCAGCACTGCAATGCCGGCGATGAGGAAGACCATGGCCACGAGCATGCCGGCCATGTTTCCGACTGCCACCCAGGCCGCTGCGGCCATGAAGGCCGCCCCAGCGAAAACCACTCCGCCCCGGGGCAGTCCGAAGGCTGCCAGTGTGGTGGCCGTCGTGGCCAGCGCGCTGAAGGCCGCGGCGACAATCACGGTGACGGCGGCCCTGTTGTCCTCGACCAGAAAAATGACAACGAGGATGGAGACCGATGCCGAGATGACCACGATGGCGGCGGACATCACGACGGTGAGGGCACGTGCGTGCCGGGCGGCGTGCCGGAGCAGGGGTGTCCGGTTGGAGGACCACACCAGCCGTTGGCGCATCAGGACCAGGGCCGGGTCCGTGGCGGCGGCGGCGATGACGGTCGCCACAACCAGGGCCGTTCCTTCCCAGGCCGGCAGCCGGGTCAGCGCGAGGGTCAAGGCAGCAGCCAGGAACCCGGCCTGGGCCGCAGGGGGAAGGGCGGCCCGCCAGTCATTCCGGTCCAGGGTGCGGGGTTCGCTGACGGTGCGCAGATGTTTGATCAAGGCCCAGGTGACTGCTGCTATGGCGAGGATGGCCACAGCCAGGACAATGGCCGGCGCGGCCTGATGGGCCAGCGCCAGCGCCAGGAGCACTGCGGCGACGGCGCTGCCGAGGACGGTGAGCAGATACCGTGAGCGGCCCAGGATGACCAGCATCGACACCGCGCAGGAGTACCAGCACCAGGCCATGATGAGGCCGGCCATGGTGACGTCGTGGCGCGGCATTAGCAGCAGGACCGCCAGCAGGCCGGTCAGCCCCAGCATGACGAGCAGGGCGGCGCCTGTCCCTCGGGCGATGCCGCGGTTCAGCTGGCCTGCGCCGGCGTGCGCCCAGACAATCCCGGAGATCGACTGTCCCGCCACCCAGGCGCTGATCCCGGCAACGAGGACTTCACGGGTGTTGGCTGCCATCACGGTTGCGGTGAGGCCGCCCAGGACCGCGCCGAGGATGAGGACTGCTGCACGGCGAACCGCGTCCAGCAGCGGGTCCCGGCCAAGCCATCCCTCCGGTATCCGGGCAGCCTGCGCAGAATCGCGCACCTGGACCAGCGACTGTGCGTATTCGAAGACATCGATGGCCCCGTGGTGCCGGCGCACCGTGCGGTCGCTGATGCCGGAGGCTTCCAGCCGCGCCGTGATCTCAAGTGCGTCGACGGCGCCCACTGCGAGGCGTTCATTGGCGAACACCGGTGCCGATTCTCCGGAGGCGGGCATTATGACGCTGTCGGCGCTCATGCTGACAGCTCCAGCCCGGAGGTGCCGGCACCCGCGGATGCTGCTTCGGTCAGACGGGCGGCATGGCGTGGCACCGGCTCGAAGGGCCGACGGGAATAGGCTGCGGCGTATGCCTCCCGGTACTGGGCAAGGCACCGCTCCAGGGTGAATTCGGCCAGCGCCCGCCGTCTTGCAGCGGCGCCCATGGAGGCCCGCAGCTCATCGTTGCACAACAGCGTGACACAGGCGTCAGCAAAAGCCACGTGATCCCGGGCGGCGACCAGGAGCCCCGTTGTCTGGTGCTCGTCGAGGCATTCCGAGACACCTCCGACGTCGGTGTTGACCGTGGCCCGGCCGCACATCATGGCTTCAATCACGGTGAAGGGCAGTCCCTCCGAAACGCTGGACAGGGCCACCACATGTCCGGCCTCGATGGCAGGACGGCTGCCCTTGCTGGGGCCCTCCCAAAACACTGCATCAGTGATGCCAAGCGTCCGGGCAAGAGCCACCAGCATGGCCTTATATCCCTCGTTCTCCACCGGAGTGGGACCAAAGATGCGCAACTGGGCGGCCGGCACCCGCTCCCGAACCAGGGCGAAGGCAGAGAGAAGAGTCTCCAGATCCTTGAGCGGATCAATCCGTCCCACAAAACTGATGGTCGGAACCGCGGGTTCGCTGGTGACGGGCGGAAACTTTGCGGGATCAACACCGTTGGAAATGGTCTGGATCCTGACCGGAAGGGCCCCCAGCCTGCGTTCCCACCGCGCATTGAACTGATTCACGGGGAGAACCAGATGGGCATGCACATGAACAACCTGGCAGAGTCTGCGCAGGAAGGCGGTCACGGTGCGCCGCACCGGCCAGGAGAGATTTGCGCCGTGCAGGGCGAGATAGCGCTCGCGGAGGTACACCCCGTGCTCCGTCAGCAGGATCGGGGTGCCGTTCCGCCATGAATGCGCGAGCGCCAGCAGGGAGGAGGGGCCGTTGCTCGAGGCATGGATGACATCCACCTCGCCCAGCTGATGATCGATGAGGGCCAGGGCGCGGTCCACAATTCCGGCCGCCATGACGGCGTCAGCGACGGACATAGGGGCCTCACCCGGGGCCAGGCAGTGGCGTGCCCACGCGCTGAGGATTGGGGCAACGGATCCCCGGGCCGCCAGTGAGTGGGCAAGTCCGATCCGGTCGCTGATGCCGGTGAGCTGCTTCAGGGCGCCGGTGGTCCGTTCCACGGGACGCGCATCATCAGGACCCAGTGCGGCATCCCAAAGTTCAGCGAGGGCGTCCTGTGTGGAGTCAATCCACGCACGGCGCCGCGGCCCGGGACGGAGCGGAGACGCAACGGGTCCCCATACCGGGATCATGCGGACAGCGCGGACATTCGGAGGCATATCCCAGACCGCCTTGCCGACCCCGCTTCCGGTCAATGCCACAACATCAAAGGTGTGGTCGGGCAGGCCGTTCAGCAGCTGGTCGCACCAGGTGCTGACCCCTCCGGTGACGATGGGGTAGGTTCCCTCGGTAATCAGGGCCACCCGCACCCGATGAGGGTCCGCCCGATGGCGGGCAGGGTGGGGTCCTGCACTACCTCCCGGCAGTGAGCGGGGCGGCAGGGCATGGGGCAGCAGTGAATGGGGGAGCGAACGCGGGGCTGAGCGGGGGCAGGCGGGCATTTCGAGACCTTCTAACGGACCGACGGGAATCGGGACCAGTAGACAGGTTGCGGCCAGATAGTTCGTAGGTAGCAACTACGCGGCCAATACGCATGCGGAATGCCGCTTACCTATTGACAGCCGTGCTTATGAGGGGATTAGCAGCACCTTTCCGGTGGTCTTGCGTCCCTCAAGATCCTGCTGGGCACGGGTGGCCTCGGCCAGCGGGTAGGTGGCGCCGATGCGTACGTCCAAGGTTCCGTCCCGCACCATCTCGAACAGCTCGTGCGCGCGCCACTGGCGTTCCTCGGGAGTCTGCAGGTAATCGGCAATAGTGGGCCGGGTCAGGTAAAGGGAGCCGGAGGAGTTCAGCCGCTGAATGTCGAACGGAGGGACCTGTCCGGAGGCGCCCCCGAAGAGCACCAGCATGCCCCGCCTGCGCAGGCTGGCCAGGGAACCGTCGAACGTCGCCTTCCCCACGCCGTCGTACACCACGTCAACGCCCTTTCCATCGGTCAGGTGGCGGACCTCCTCGGCAAAGCCGTCGTACGCCAGGGCATGGTCCGCGCCGGCGGAGCGCGCCAGGTCCCGCTTCGCGTCGGTGGACGCGGTGGTAATGACCCGGGCGCCCTTGGCCTTCAGCAGCTGGATCAGCAGCAGCCCGACGCCGCCGGCGCCGGCATGGGTCAGGACCGTTTGGCCCTCTTCCACGGGAAAGGTGGAGTTGCACAGGTAATGTGCCGTCAAACCCTGCATGGGCAGCGCGGCGGCCACTTCGTCGCTGACGCCGTCGGGAATGGGCAGCGCCTTGTCCGCCTCCATGATGGTGTACTCCGAGTACGTGCCGCCGCCCTCGGCGGTGGCCACGCGTGCGCCCTCACGGAAGGTTGCCACATCACGGCCCGCAGCCACCACGGTTCCCGCCGCTTCAGCGCCGGGAATGAACGGATACTGCATGGGGTAGACCCCGCTGCGCTTATAGGTGTCGATGAAGTTCACCCCGGCCGCCGCCACCCGCACCAGCAGTTCCTTGGGCCCGGGCTCGGGCAGGCTGACGTCTTCGTAGCGCAGGATTTCCGGCCCGCCGGATGCGGGGACCACAATAGCTTTATGCATGGACTGTCTCTTCTGTTGCAGGCATCGGTGTCGCTGCCATCGTAGGGCAGCACGCGCCCGGGTGCACGGGCTTCACCGTCCGGTGCCCCGCCGCCGCCAAAAACGGGCCCGCGTCATCTATGCATAATTATGAAGGTCCATGCATAAAACTGCTGTAGGGTGAAGCCATGACGATTTCAGTTGCTGTTTCAGGAGCCTCCGGATATGCCGGCGGCGAGGTGCTGCGCCTGCTGTCCGGGCACCCTTCCGTCACTGTTGGCGCCATTACTGCGCACAGCAACGCCGGTTCCCGCCTGGGGGAGCTGCAGCCTCATCTGCACGCGCTCGCAGACCGGGTCCTCGTGGACACCACCGTGGAAAACCTGGCCGGACACGACGTCGTCTTCCTCGCCCTGCCGCACGGCGCGAGCGCCGCCATAGCCGCGGAGCTTGACCCCTCCGTCCTGGTGATCGACGCCGGTGCGGACCACCGGCTCGAGGATCCGCTGGCGTGGGAAAAGTTCTACGGCTCACCGCACGCCGGATCCTGGCCCTATGGCCTGCCCGAACTGCCCGGTCACCGCGACCGGCTCAAGGGCGCCACCCGCATTGCCGTTCCCGGCTGCTATCCCACGTCCTGCCTGCTGGCGCTGACCCCCGGCTTTGCCGCGGGTCTGCTGGAGCCCGACGACGTCGTCATCGTGGCCGCCTCAGGCACCTCCGGCGCGGGCAAGGCAGCCAAGCCGCACCTGCTCGGCTCCGAGGTCATGGGCGGCATGAGCCCCTACGGAGTCGGCGGCGGACACCGGCACACCCCCGAAATTGAACAGGGCCTCTCGGCGGCAGCCGGCGAAAATGTCGCAGTGTCCTTCACTCCCACCCTGGCGCCCATGTCCCGCGGCATCCTCACCACCGCCACCGCCAAGGTCCGCCCCGGCGTCAGCCCGGAACAGCTGCGCTCCGCGTGGGAAGAGGCCTACGGCAGCGAGCACTTTGTCCGGCTCCTTCCCGAGGGCCAGTGGCCGGCCACCAAGATGGTGGTGGGGTCCAACTACGCAGCACTGCAGCTGGCGTACGACGCGCACGCCAACCGCGTGATCGTCACCTGCGTCATCGACAACCTCAACAAAGGCACCGCCGGCGGCGCGGTGCAGTCCATGAACATCGCCCTCGGCCTGGAAGAAACCGCCGGACTGACAACGCAGGGAGTTGCCCCGTAATGAGCACCACCGAAAACAGCACGGCACCGGCAAACACGTCAACCGGCACCGGCATCACCGCCCCGGCCGGATTCCGCGCCGCAGGCATCACCGCCGGCCTGAAGCTCTCCGGCGGACGCGACATGGCGCTGGTGGTCAACGACGGACCGTCCAAGGCCGCCGCCGCCGTCTTCACCCGCAACCGGGTTGCCGCCGCACCCGTTCACTGGTCCCGCCAGGTCATCTCCGACGGACGCGCCGATGCCGTGATCCTCAACTCCGGCGGCGCCAACGCCTGCACCGGACCGCAGGGCTTCCAGAACACGCACGCCACCGCCGAAAAAACCGCTGAGGTCCTGGGCCTCTCGGCCTCCGACGTCGTGGTCTGCTCCACCGGACTGATCGGCGAGCAGCTGCCCATGGACAAGATCCTCCCCGGCGTCGCAGCTGCGGCGCAGGCGCTGGCGGCCGACGGCGGCGCCTCCGCGGCCGAGGCCATCATGACCACGGACACCGTATCCAAGCAGGCAGTCTTCACCGGCAGCGGTTACACCATCGGCGGGATGGCCAAAGGCGCCGGCATGCTGGCACCCGGCCTGGCCACGATGCTCGTGGTCCTGACCACCGATGCGCAGCTGCCCGCCGCGGAGCTGGATGCCGCCCTGCGCGCCGCCACCGCCGTCACCTTTGACCGCACCGACTCGGACGGCTGCATGTCCACCAACGACACCGTGGTCCTTCTGGCCTCCGGCGCGTCCGAAACCGTTCCGGAGCCGGACGAATTCACCGCCGGCCTCACCGAGGTCTGCCACTCGCTGGCCCAGCAGCTGATCACCGACGCCGAGGGCGCGAGCCACGACATCGCCGTCACCACGGTGAATGCCGCCACGGTGGCCGACGCCGAAACCGCATCCCGCGCCGTCACCCGCTCCAACCTGTTCAAGACCGCCATCTTCGGCAACGATCCCAACTGGGGCCGGGTGCTGTCGGCCGTCGGCACCACCGACGCCGCCTTTGAGCCGGACCAGCTGCACGTCACCATCAACGGCGTGCAGGTGTGCCGCAACGGCGGCATCGGTGATTCCCGCGACCTGGTGGACCTCACCGGCCGCAGGGTTACGGTGGAAATTGACCTGAACGCCGGCACTGAAAGCGCCACCATCTGGACCAATGACCTGACCACGGACTACGTCCACGAAAACTCTGCGTACAGCAGCTAACCGGGGACATCATGAGCACACCCACAGAAGCCAAGGAACAGCTGGCCGCCCAGGACAAGGCCGCCACCCTCATCGAGGCGCTGCCGTGGATCCAGCGGTTCGCCGGTTCCATCATGGTCATCAAGTACGGCGGCAACGCCATGGTCAACGACGAACTGCGCCAGGCCTTCGCCGAGGACATCGTCTTCCTGCACCACGTGGGCGTCCATCCCGTGGTGGTGCACGGCGGGGGCCCGCAGATCAGTGCCCTGCTTGACCGGCTGGGCATCAAGTCCGAGTTCAAGGGCGGCCTGCGCGTCACCACGCCCGAGGCCATGGACGCCGTCCGCATGGTCCTCACCGGCCAAGTGGGCCGCGAACTGGTCGGCATGATCAACGCCCACGGCCCCTACGCCGTCGGACTCTCCGGGGAAGACGGCGCGCTGCTGCGGGCCGAACGCATCGGCGCGGTGGTGGACGGCGAAGAAGTCGACCTCGGGCTGGTCGGCGAAGTCACCGGCGTGAACCCCGGCGCCATCGTGGACCTCCTCGAGGCCGGCCGGATTCCGGTCATCTCCACAGTGGCTCCGGAAGTGGACGACGACGGCGCCCCCACCGGCCAGGTGCTCAACGTCAACGCGGACACCGCAGCGGCAGCCCTCGCCGTCGCCCTGGGCGCATCCCGGCTGGTGGTGCTCACCGACGTGGAGGGCCTGTACGCGGACTGGGCGGACAAGTCCTCCCTGATTTCCTCGCTCACCGCCGGGGAACTGCGCGAGATGCTGCCGTCGCTGGAAGCAGGCATGATTCCCAAGATGCGCGCCTGCCTGGCAGCGGTTGACGGCGGAGTGGACCGCGCCGCCGTCGTGGACGGCCGGATGGCCCACTCCATGCTGCTGGAGGTCTTCACCACCGCCGGCATCGGCACCCAGGTTATTCCGGAGGAGAAGCAGTGAGCAGTGTTACGAGCAAGAACATCGAAGCCGAGACTGCCCTGGCGGAACTGACCGGATCCTCCTCGGACTGGCTGCGCCGCTACGGATCCTCCCTGATGGGAGTGTTCGGAACGCCTCAGCGCGTCCTGGTCCGCGGCAGCGGCTGCACCGTCTGGGACGCAGACGGCAGGGAATACCTGGACCTGCTCGGCGGCATCGCCGTCAACGCTCTGGGCCACGCACACCCCTTCCTGACCTCGGTAATCAGCAGCCAGCTGGCCACCCTGGGCCATGTGTCCAACTTCTTCACCAGCCCCACGCAGGTGGCCCTGGCGGAGAAGCTGCTGCAGCTTGCCGGCGCGCCGGAGGGGTCGAAGGTCTTCTTCGCCAACTCCGGCACGGAAGCCAATGAGGCAGCGTTCAAGCTGGCCCGCCGCAACACCGGCTCCGTCAGCCCCGAGGGTGCCGTGCAGCGCACCCGGATCATTGCGCTGGACGGAGCCTTCCATGGCCGGACCCTTGGGGCGCTGGCGCTGACCGCCAAAAAGGCCTACCGCCAGCCGTTTGAGCCGCTGCCCGGGGGAGTCGAGCACGTTCCGTTCGGAGATGTGGAGGCACTGCGGGCCGCAGTGGATGACACCGTTGCCGCTGTCTTCGTGGAACCCATCCAGGGTGAAGCCGGAGTCCGTCCGCTTCCTGTGGGATACCTGCAGGCGGCACGGGACATCACGGCCGCCGCCGGTGCGCTGCTGATCGTGGACGAAGTCCAGACCGGCATCGGCCGCACCGGAGCGTGGTTTGCCTCCGAGGGCGTGCTGCCCGACGCCATGACCCTGGCCAAGGGCCTGGGCGGCGGCTTCCCGGTGGGTGCGCTGATCACCTTCGGCGACACCGCGTCGTCGCTGCTCTCCGCGGGCCAGCACGGCACCACCTTCGGCGGGAACCCGGTGGCGACCGCCGCGTCACTGGCGACCCTGCATGTCATTGAATCCACCGGACTGCTGGAGCAGGTCCGGGACACCGGGGCCCACCTGCGCGCCGCGCTGGCCGCGGTTCCCGGCGTCGCCGAAGTCCGGGGAGAGGGGCTGCTCATCGGCTTCGACCTGGCTGAAGATAGTGCTCCCGCCGCGGTTTCCGCAGCTCTGGACGCCGGATTCATCATCAATTCCACCGGTCCGCGCACCCTGCGGTTGGCACCGCCGCTAATCCTCACCCGCGCCCAGGCCGATTCATTTGTGAACGCCCTGCCGGGGATCCTGGCCACCGCCCGGTCCGCCGGCACGACAGAAGGAAAATCATGACCCGCCATTTCCTGGTCGACACCGACCTGACCCAGGCCGAGCAGACCGAAGTGCTGGACCTTGCCGACGCGCTGAAGCGGGACCGCTACAAGTACCAGCCGTTTGCCGGTGAATCCACCGGCCGCAAGACGGTCGCGGTCATCTTCGACAAGACCTCCACCCGCACCCGGGTCTCCTTTGCCGCCGGCGTCGCCGATCTGGGCGGCGTGCCGCTGATCATCGGCGCGGGGGAGTCCCAGCTTGGACACAAGGAGAGCGTGGCTGACACCACCAAGGTGCTGGAACGGATGGTCTCGACCATCGTCTGGCGCACCTACGCTCAGTCCGGCCTGGAGGAAATGGCGGCGAATTCCGCTGTTCCGGTGATCAACGCGCTCTCCGATGACTATCACCCGTGCCAGCTGCTGGCGGACCTCATGACCATCCGTGAGCACAAGGGCACCCTGGCCGGCCTGACCCTGACTTACCTGGGCGACTGCGCCAACAACATGGCCAACTCCTACCTGCTGGCCGGGGTCACCGCCGGCATGCACGTCCGGGTGGCCGGGCCGGTGGGGTACCTGCCGGATCCGCTGATTGTCGACGCCGCCGCGGCCCGCGCCGAGGAAACCGGCGGTTCGGTGATGATCACCACCGATCCGGCAGAGGCGCTGGCCGGAGCCGACGTCGTGGCCACCGACACCTGGGTCTCCATGGGCCAGGAGGATGAAAAGGCCGCCCGCTCCGAGCTCTTCCGCGACTACGCCGTGGACACCGCAGCGATGGCACACGCCGCGGATGACGCCGTCGTGCTCCACTGCCTGCCGGCCTACCGTGGCTACGAAATCTCGGCCGACGTCATTGACGGTCCGCAGTCAGTGGTTTGGGACGAGGCGGAAAACCGGCTGCACGCGCAGAAAGCCCTGATGGTGTGGCTCATGGCCCGTTCAGGCCTGACCGGTGTTCCGGAGGGTAAATCATGAGCATGCCGGCCACAAAAACCGCACGCCAGGCCCGCATCCGGGCCCTCCTGACCGGATCCTCGGTCCGGTCCCAGGCTGAACTTGCCGCCCTGCTCGCGGACGACGGCGTCCAGGTCACCCAGGCCACCCTGTCCCGGGACCTGGTGGAACTGGGCGCGGTGCGGATGCGCGGCAAGGAAGGGGTGCTGGTGTACGCGGTGCCCTCCGAAGGCGGCGAGCGGGCACCCAAATCCGGAGTCACCCAGGAAGTCCTGGACGCCCGGCTGGCCCGGCTCTGCGGGGAACTGCTGGTCACCGCGGAGGCTTCCGGCAACATCGTGGTGCTGCGCACCCCTCCGGGCGCGGCAAACTTCCTGGCCCTGGCCATCGACCACTCGGTGATGCCAACGATTTTGGGCACCATCGCCGGTGATGACACCGTGCTCATGGTGACCCGCGATCCCGACGGCGGCGCCGACGTCGCGGCCCGGTTCCTGCGCATCGCGGATGAAGCCACGGCCAACGGCCAGGCGCCGGACAGCCGCATCCTGTAGCTGCCCCCAAACTTTCCATCTACCTTCATCAACAAGCAGCCCGCAGGGGCTGCACCAAGCAAGAGGAGCGAATTTCGTGAGCGAACGCATTGTTCTGGCCTACTCCGGTGGCCTTGATACATCGGTGGCCATCGGCTGGATCGCCGAGGCAACCGGTGCCGAAGTGATCGCCGTTGCGGTCGACGTCGGACAGGGCGGCGAATCCCTGGAAACCATCCGCCAGCGCGCCCTTTCCTGCGGCGCCGTCGAGGCCTACGTTGCTGATGCCCGGGACGAATTCGCCTCGGAGTACTGCATGCCGGCCCTGAAGGCCAACGGCCTGTACATGGATTCCTACCCGCTGGTTTCGGCACTGTCGCGTCCGGTGATCGTCAAGCACCTGGTTGCCGCCGCCCGCCAGTTCGGTGCCACCACCGTGTCCCACGGCTGCACCGGCAAGGGCAACGACCAGGTCCGCTTCGAAGTCGGCATCCAGACACTGGGCCCGGACCTGAAGTGCATCGCTCCGGTCCGCGACCTGGCCCTGACCCGCGACAAGGCCATTGCCTTTGCCGAGGAAAAGAACCTGCCGATCGTCACCACCAAGAAGAACCCGTTCTCCATTGACGCCAACGTCTGGGGACGCGCCGTGGAGACCGGCTTCCTGGAAGACATCTGGAACGGACCCACCCCGGACGTGTACGAGTACACCTCCGATCCCGCCGCCGGCCTGCCCGCCGACGAAGTGGTCATCACCTTCAAGGAAGGCGTGCCGGTTGCCATTGACGGCAAGCCCGTCACTCCGCTGCAGGCCATCGAGGAAATGAACCGCCGCGCCGGTGCCCAGGGCATTGGCCGCATCGACATCGTCGAAGACCGCCTCGTGGGCATCAAGAGCCGCGAAATCTACGAAGCCCCCGGTGCCATGGCCCTGATGGCCGCCCACCGCGAGCTCGAAAACGTCACGGTGGAACGCGAGCAGGCCCGCTTCAAGAAGACCGTCGGCCAGCGCTGGACCGAACTGGTCTACGACGGCCAGTGGTTCTCCCCGCTGAAGAAGTCCCTGGACGCCTTCATCGATGACACCCAGAAGTACGTCTCCGGCGACATCCGCATGACGCTGGAAAGCGGCCGTGCCGTGGTGACCGGACGCCGCTCCGATTCCTCGCTGTATGACTTCAACCTGGCCACCTACGACACCGGTGACAGCTTCGACCAGTCCATGGCGCGCGGCTTCATCGAGCTGTTCGGCATGTCCTCCAAGGTGGCCTCCGGCCGCGACCAGCGTTTGGCAGAAGGTAAGTAAGAAATGAATCACGGCAAGCCGCCGGTTGATCCGGCCGGAACCCCTGCTGCGGGTTCCACAGTCCAGGGCGCATTGTGGGGCGGCCGCTTTGCCGGCGGTCCCGCCGACGCCCTCGCGGCGCTGAGCAAGTCCACCCACTTCGACTGGCGGCTTGCCGGCTACGATATTGCCGGCTCCCGGGCACATGCCCGCGTGCTCCACTCCGCCGGCCTGCTCGACGACGCCGAGCTCGAGGGCATGCTCGCCGCCCTGGACCAGCTCGACGCCGACGTCCGCTCGGGTGCCTACACGCCGGCGGAGTCCGATGAGGACGTGCACGGATCCCTGGAACGCGGCCTGATCGAGCGTGCCGGACCGGCGCTGGGCGGCAAGCTCCGCGCCGGCCGGTCCCGCAACGACCAGATCGCGACCCTGGGACGGATGTACCTGCGCGACCACGCCCGCATCATCGCCGCCGGTGTGCTGGCGACCGTTGATGCCCTGGTGGAGCAGTCGGAGAAGCATCTGGGTGTGGCCATGCCCGGCCGCACCCACCTGCAGCACGCCCAGCCGGTGCTGCTCAGCCACCACCTGCTGGCCCACGCCTGGGCCCTGCTGCGCGATGTGCAGCGCCTGATGGACTGGGACAAGCGGGCTGCGGTGTCCCCGTACGGCTCCGGCGCGCTGGCCGGTTCCTCACTGGGCCTGGACCCCAACGCCGTCGCCGCTGAACTCGGTTTCGATTCCGCCGTATGGAATTCCATTGACGGCACCGCATCCCGCGACGTCTACGCCGAGTTCTCCTGGGTGGCGGCCATGATCGGTGTGGACCTGTCCCGGATCAGCGAGGAGATCATCATCTGGGCCACCAAGGAATTCTCCTTCGTGACCCTCCATGATGCCTTCTCCACCGGATCGTCCATCATGCCGCAGAAGAAGAACCCCGATGTGGCCGAGCTGGCCCGCGGCAAGGCCGGCCGCCTGATCGGTGACCTGACCGGCCTGCTGGCCACGCTCAAGGGCCTGCCGCTGGCGTACAACCGCGACCTGCAGGAGGACAAGGAACCGGTTTTCGATGCCGCGGACACCCTGGAGGTCCTGCTTCCGGCGGTCTCGGGCATGATCGCCACGCTGACGTTCAACACCGAACGCATGCAGGCCCTCGCGCCGCAGGGCTTTGCCCTTGCCACCGACATTGCCGAGTGGCTGGTGCGCCAGGGCGTTCCGTTCCGTGAAGCCCACGAGCTGTCCGGTTCCGCCGTGCAGCTGGCGGAGGGCCGCGGCGTCGAGCTGTGGGACTTGACGGATGAGGATTACGCCGGAATCTCGGAGCACCTCACCCCGGAGGTCCGGACGGTGCTGAGTACCGAAGGATCGCTGGACAGCCGCAGCGCGCAGGGCGGCACCGCGCGCTCGGCCGTGGAGCAGCAGCTGGCCGCGCTGAAAAACCAGCTCGATACTGTCCGGAGCTACGTCGCCTAGCTGAAACCGGTTAGCTGAAAGTCGACTAGCCCAACCGGTTCAGGTCCGGCCGGTTCCCGAACCCCTGACTAGCGCGCCGCTCGGTGCCCCTGCGGAGATTCTTCGCGGGGGCACTGCTGCGTTCGGACGGGTTTTGTCCAGGGGAAAAGCGACTCCGTGGGGGTCCGTGAGTTCCGTGGTCCCGTGCGGCGATTAATTCAGTAGTTTTAGTGCGTTTCAGTGCCACCGGTGCGTGGGGGAGCCTTTCCTCGCATCTCTCGTGCAGATCAAGGGGCTTCAAACAATCCATAGTGCAGATCAAGGGCTTTCCCGGGGCAAAAAGAGGCTTTTGGGCCCGTTATCTGCGCGAAGGATTGTTTGATGGCCCGTTATCTGCACGAGGGATTCTTTGAAGGCCCGTTATCTGCACGAAGGATTCTTTGAAGGCCCGTTATCTGCACGAAGGATCCTTTGAAAGCCCCTTATCTGCACGATGAAATGCCCCGAACGCCCTGACGTGCCCAGCGGCCGCCTCGGCCCGGCACCTAGGACTTGCCCCAACAGCTGCTGGATCCTCATACCTCACGGCGATCCCCGCGGCTACGCTGGGGCCATGAGCGACTCCTTCCGGCGGATGCTGCGCGCCCTGCCCGATTTCCCCGACAACCTCCCCGCTTTCGATCCCGCTACGGCTCCGGCGGATCCCTCCGACCTGTTCCGGTCCTGGCTCGACGAGGCCCTCGCCGCCGGGGTCCGCCAGCCGCATGCCTTCTCGCTGGCCACTGCGGACGCCGCCGGGAATCTGTCTTCGCGGATGCTCATCCTGAAAGACCTCGACGACGACGGCTGGCACTTCGCCACAGCCCGCACCTCCCGCAAGGGCAGGGAACTATCGGAGAATCCGCGTGCGGCCATGAACTTTTACTGGTCTGAGATGGGCCGGCAGGTCCGCCTGGCCGGCACCGTGGTCCTGCTCTCCGAGTCAGCCTCCGCGCGGGACTGGGCGGAACGGCCCAGCGCCGACGGCGGCACCAACCCCGAATGGCAGCTGTACGCACTGCAACCAAGAGAAATCGAGTTCTGGCAGGCCGATCCGGCGCGGCGGCACATCCGCCACCGCTATGACCTGTGACGGCCAGCGGCGGACACCCCGACACCGCCGGTATCCCGGCTGCCCCGGATTTCGCAGTCGTGCCCCTAGGGTGGGTCCATGACTGGTCTCCCTGAATCCGCTGATTCCCCCTCGGTGCCCAAACCGGCGCCCCGCCCCACTCCGTCGCAGCTGCTGGCGAATCTTGATGCCGCGGCTGCCGCCCTGCAGGAGCGCATCACGTCACTGACGGACGACGACGTCCGTGCCCCCTCGCGCCTTCCGGGCTGGTCCCGCGGGCATGTGCTGGCCCACGTGGCAGGTGTCGCCGACGGCATGGCGCGCCAACTCGAGTACGCATCCCGCGGCGAAACGATTGAGCTGTACGACGGCGGTGCCGACGGCAGGAACCGTGCCATCGAAGAAGCTGCCGTCCGCAGTGCCGACCGCCACCGGGAAGCACTCAGCGAATCCCTGGACGGCGCACTCCAGGCTTTCCACGGACTTCAGGAGTCCGGGTGGAACGCCCCGATCTCCTACCGCAACGGTGTTGTCCGGGACGGCGGGCTTGCCCTGTGGAGGGAGTTGGTCATTCACTTGACGGACCTGGGCCTGGGCCTGGGAGAGGAAGCGGACACCTGGTCACCCCAGTTTTGCGAACACCTGTTCAGCTTCCTCGCAGCACGCGTCCCTGCCGGAATCCGTCTCCGGCTGCAGCCGCTCGCCCTGCCCTCCCGGCTGCTGGGCAGCTCCGCCCCGGGAGAAACCGCGTCCAGCACCATCGCCGTGAACGGTATGGCAACCGACATCGCAGCATGGCTTGCCGGCCGCACGCCTAACCTGGGCAGCCTCCGGGCAGAAGCCGCAGCCGACGGCGTGGAGTTGCCGAAACTCCTGCCCTGGCCCTCGGGGATCCCCGCCAACTAGAGTCCGTCGGCGGACCCGGAAGATGGGTGCGGCACTCCGGGCCCGCGCATGCGGGACAAGGCTTACGGACCCTCTGCCCCGGACGCTACGCTGGGACCAGTCCATCCCGGCAGCTCCCGGACAGGAGGACAACCCATGGCGGAACGCCTCAGCTCTGCACCGGTCCCCGAAGGCCGCATCGAGAAACTCACTGACGGATACGCGGTCGCGTTCGACCGCCAGTTTGACTATCCGACGGCGCACATTTGGGACATCCTGACCAATCCCGCCAAGGTGTCCCGCTGGCTGGGGCAGGTGACTCCCGGGTGGCAGCTGGGCAAGGAATACACGCTGGACATGCAGGGGGCCAGCAACTCCGGGACCGTGCTGCAGCTTGAACCGCGTTCCAGCCTGCAGATCACCTGGGAGGACGAGCTGGGGCTGGAATCCGTCCTGGAGTGGCAGGTGCTGGAAAGTGACGGGGGAGCGCTGCTGTGTTTTAGATCCCGCACTGACAGTCCCGATTTCCTGGCTGAAGGCAGCGCCGGCTGGCAGGGCATTCTTAACTCGTTTGCCAGCGTTGCCGCGGGCCGGGACCCGGATCCGGACAGCACCGGGGAATGGCTGGCCCTGCGGGACGCCTATGCCAGGGACTTTGACGTTTCCCCGAGCATGGGACAGGTCTCGGGCACGGGATCCGATGCGGAGCTGGTCTTTGAACGCTGGTACCGCGCACCCGCGGAAGACGTGGAAGCCGCAGTCGACGCCGTCGGGCGAAGGATGGGAATGGGCGGGCAGGCGCAGCTGGAGGCGGCCGACGACGGCGAGGAAACCCGCATTGTCATCCGCCAGCCCGTTACGGGAAGCCAGGACCAAACCGCAGCGCTTCTTGCCAACTGGCACGCCGCGCTCGATGCAGTGCGCGATCAGCTCGACGGCGGCACCACTCACCCCAACTCCCACCGGCTCGCAGCGCTGCAGCGGTTCTACCGCTCCATGATCTAAAGCGGGACGGGGCCCCGGCTGCCGCCGGTGAAATTCCGTTCCACACGCCGCACCTTGCTACGGTCGAAGGCATGGAAGAGACAAGCGCACGTACACGGCTTGCGGTGCCGGCCACTGATGCGGCCCGCCTCCTGCTCGGTTCAATCCTGACGCACGACGACGGCGGGGAGCCGGTAAGTGTCCGCGTTACGGAGGTGGAGGCCTACATGGGGGACGTGGACCCCGGGTCGCATGCCTTCCGTGGACGCACCGCCCGGAACAACACCATGTTTGGTCCCGCGGGCCACCTCTATGTGTACTTCACCTATGGCATGCACTACTGCGCCAACGTGGTCTGCGGCGAGGAAGGGCAGGCCACGGGACTGCTGCTGCGGGCGGGCGAGATTATCGACGGGCTCGAAACCGCCCGGGAACGCCGTAACAACCCGCGCACCGACCTTGACCTGGCGCGCGGACCCGCGCGGCTGGCGCAGGCCCTGGGCATCAACCGTGCCCTGGACGGTGCCGACGTCTTTTCGGCCCCGCTGCGGTTGGACCTGCCCACCGATCCGGTGGCGGAGCACCTGGTCTCCACCGGCCCGCGGGTGGGCGTCAGCGGACCCGGCGGCAGCACCGAATATCCCTGGCGGTTCTGGCTCACCGGCGATCCCACGGTCTCCAAATACCGCCCCGCCGTCGCGAGGAACCGGACGGCCGCAGGAGCGACGGCCCTGCGCCCGTGAAACGCAGAACGGCGTTCGGGATGAGTGCCATCCCGAACGCCGTCCCGTGAAGCAGCTGCTAGGAACGCGGAAGCGGAGCCTGTGCTGAAATGAGCTTCTTTTCCAGCAGTTCGTCCCAGAAGGCGCCGGGAATCTCAGCCTTCATCGCGGCAACGTCTTCCTTGATCCGTTCCGGCCGGCTGGAGCCCGGGATGACCGCAGCGACGGCGGGGTGGGCCGTGGAGAACTGCAGCGCAGCGGCCTTCAGGCTTACACCATGCCGCCGGCCGATCTCCGTCAGGGCGGAGATCCGCTCCTTGACCTGCGGGGGAATCTCGGCGTAATCGAAGTAGTCGCCGCCCAGCAGGGCGCCGGAGTTGAACGGCCCGCCGACGACGATGCCGACGCCTTTCTCCTGCGCCACCGGCATCATGCGCTGCAGGGCACGTTCGTGCTGCAGCAGGGTGTACTGGGTGGCGGAGAGGCTCATTGTGGGAGCCGCTTCATCCATGTCCATGGCCAGCTCAATGGGCTCGGTGGTGTTGACGCCCAGGCCCCAGCCGTTGATCACGCCTTCGTCCTGGAGCCTGGAGAGCACCCGGAACGCGCCCGTCCTCGCCTCGTCGAACTTCGTGACCCATTCGTCACCGAGGAAGTCACGCGACGTGTCATGAATGAATACGAAGTCCAGCCGGTCCGTCTTCAGCCGCTTCAGGCTCTCGTCAATGGACCGCAGGGTCGCGTCGGCCGTGTAGTCAGTGGCGATTTTGTTCGAACGTCCGTGCGTGAAGAGGCCGGAGCCTTTTTCCTCCTCCTCGTCCAGGATCAGCCGTCCCACTTTGGTGCTCAGCGCATACTCATCGCGGTTGTGCTGAGAGAGGACCTCGCCCAGGCGCGATTCCGCCAGGCCTGCTCCGTAGAAGGGGGCGGTGTCGAAGTAGCGGATGCCTTCGTTCCACGCGGCTTCCACCGTTGCCAGCGCCTCCTCCTGCGGAATGTTCCGGAACATGTTTCCCAGCGGGGCCGTGCCGAATCCGATCTTGTTCTGAAGCACTTTGTGCAGGTTAGCCATATGTATTGCAATCCTTGACTGTTGGTGCGGTTAATTCAGTGCCCTGTGCAAAGGGCGTGCACCATTCCAACCCGCTCCTGTTGCCCCTTTATTCCTAGCCGATTACTCCGCTTAGCCATCAGCCAAGGCCCGGAGCGCTCCCGTGGGCGGGTGCTCCCGCTGTCCCAGGGACGCTTGATGGTGGGAGCGGCGAGACAAGTGCCACAGCTGTCCAAACGGGTCAGGCCGTTCAGCGCGCCAGCCGGTAAGGTGGATGGGTGAAAGAAACGCCCGCGTACGCCGCGCAGAACACTGAATCCATAGCCGACACCATCGACCGCCTGGGCGCAGTGGTGCCGGACTACCCCAAGCCGGGCGTGGTCTTCCGCGATCTGACCCCCGTTTTCGCCGACGGAGAGGCCTTCCGCGCCGTCGTGGATTCCCTGCTGGCCCAGTACGAGGGCCGCTTTGATTACGTGGCCGGAATCGAGGCCCGCGGGTTCCTCCTGGCCGCAGCCGCCGCGTATGCCGCCGGCAAGGGCGTACTGACCGTCCGCAAGCCCGGCAAGCTGCCGCGCGAGGTGTACTCGGAAAGCTACTCCATGGAATACAGCGAGAACACGCTTGAGGTCCATCAGGACGATTTTCCGGCCGGTTCGCGGATCCTGATCCTCGACGACGTGCTGGCCACCGGCGGAACGCTCGGCGCCACGGCCCGCCTGATCGAGAAGGCCGGCGGAGTTGTTGCCGGTTTCGGCGTCGTGCTCGAACTGCGTGACCTCGGCGGGCGCACCGCGCTTCACGATTATCCCGTCCACGCCCTGACCGCTTACTAGACGCTCCATGTCATGACCGGGCGGCCGCTGAGGCGCCCGGTCATCGCGCCCCTTATGGCGCACCACGATCATCCCGGCAAGGGCCGGTCTCACCCGGTTAGCTCAATGCATGGAAAAAGTCCAAATGCGCGCTAAACTTGACGGTCTGCCTTTGCGAGAGGGAACGCGAACATGCCTGAAACGTCTTCTGCCCACCACGAGCTGGAACATGAGCGACACTATGTCGCCGGTTTGTACCAGCGACTCGATGAACTCCGCGAGGAAAAGCGCGAACAGCTGGCCCAGGTACGGCGCAGCCACTCGGCCGGTTCACACCAGAACCGCTCCGAGCGCGACGCCTTTGCCACCATGTATGAGGACCGCCTGGCACAGCTGAATGCCGTGGATGACCGGCTGGTTTTTGGCCGGCTTGACCTCGACGACGGCGAGGAACGTTACATTGGCCGCATCGGGCTCTCCACCGAGGACCTCCAGCGGCTGATGGTCGACTGGCGTGCCCCGGAAGCGGGCACTTTTTACCAGGCCACCGCGTTTGAGCGCCAGGGCGTCCGGCGGCGGCGCCACCTGATCCTCAAGGGCCGGAACGTGCAGGCCATCGAAGACGATGTCCTGGACTACACCATGCTTGAGGAGGAGGCTGCGCTGCAGGGTGAGGGCGCGCTGCTGGCGGCCCTGAACTCCAAGCGCACCGGGCAGATGTCCGACATTGTCGGCACCATCCAGGCTGAACAGGACCGCATTATCCGTGCACCGCTGGCCGGCACCCTGGTGGTGCAGGGCGGACCGGGCACCGGCAAAACCGCCGTCGCGCTCCACCGCGCAGCCTACCTGCTGTACACGCACCGCGAACGGCTCAAGTCCGCCGGTGTCCTGCTGGTTGGCCCGTCCAACGCCTTCATCCGCTACATCGAACGGGTGCTGCCCTCCCTGGGTGAAACCGGCGTCGTCATGTCCAGCCTCGGCCAGCTGATGCCGGGCATCAACGCGGTGCAGGAAGAGAATGCCCACGTCGCCGAGATCAAGGGTCGGATCGGCATGGCGCAGGTGGTGGCTAACGCCGTCGCCAACCGTCAGCGCCTGGTCCTGGAACCGCGGCGGTTGAACGTTGAGGGCACCATCCTCAGCCTGACGCCGAAAATGGTGCAGCGGGCACGCGACAAGGCCCGCGCCACCGGCAAGCCGCACAATGAAGCGCGGGTGACGTTCGTCAAGATCCTGCTGCGTGAGCTCACCGAGCAGCTGACGGACCAGCTCGAGGAATCGGCCGGCGCCGGCAACAGCACCGACCGTGCCTACCTGGCCGAGGATGTGCGGAGCTCCCGTGATGTGCGCGTTGCCCTGAACCTGTGCTGGATGCCGATGACGCCGGAGAAGCTTCTTTCCGAACTCTTCAGCAAGCCGGGCCACCTGGAGGCGGCTGCACCTGATCTGAGCCCTGAGGAACTGCGCCTGCTGCGCCGCAGCCCGGATGCGCCGTGGACCGAATCGGACATTCCGCTGCTGGACGAGGCGGCGGAGCTGCTGGGAGAGCTGGATGCCTCGGCCGGACGCGACCACGCCCTGCGCGAGGAACAGCGCAAGCGGGATTTGGCCAACGCCGAACGCGCCATCGAGAACACCGAGGGCTTCCTGGAGGATTCCGGCGCCCACGGCATCCTGACGGCCGAGGACCTGGCGGACCACAACATGGTGGGGGAGGCCCGCCTTACCGCGGCAGACCGCGCCGCCGTCGACCGCACCTGGGCCTTCGGCCACATTGTGGTGGACGAGGCGCAGGAGCTGTCCGCCATGCAGTGGCGTTTGCTCATGCGCCGGTGCCCGCTGAAGTCCTTCACCGTTGTGGGCGACATTGCCCAGACCAGCTCCGCAGCCGGAGCAACCTCCTGGCAGCAGGCCCTGACGCCGTTCGTGGGGGACCGCTGGACGCTTGAGGAACTGACCGTGAACTACCGGACCCCGGCACAGATCGCCGAAGCTGCGGTACGCATGGCCAATGCCGCCGGTCTTGTGGTGTCAGCGCCGAAGGCTGTCCGCGAGGGCCGCTGGGCGCCGTTCATTGACCGGGTGCCCGAAGGCGGACTAATTCCCCGCCTGATGGAGACCCTCCCGGAGGACCTGGATTCCCTCGAAGGCGGGCTGCTGGCCATCATCGCCGAGGAACACCACCTCGACGCCGTGCGCCGCGAAGTCGGTGCCGTGTACGGCCGTCGCCTCGGCACCGGTGCCGGCGGGATCGAGCAGGACATCGTGGTGACCTCGCCGCGGGAAGCCAAGGGACTGGAGTTCGACGGCGTCGTCATCCTGGAGCCGGAAGAGCTGTTGACCGCAGCGGCCGGAAAGGTCGGGGACCTGTACGTGGCGATGACCCGTCCCACCCAGCGGCTGCGTCTTATTGCCGCGGGGCCGATTCCCGCTGGCATTGTGGAAGAAGAAGACTGATATTTTGGAAAACGTGACTACGCAAACCCCAGCGGGCCTGAGCGCCCAGAAGAATGATCCGACTTTCGACAACGTTTGGCAGGAACTGAAGTGGCGTGGACTCGTCCATGTCTCCACTGACGAGGCCGAACTGGAGAAACTGCTCGCCGGGGATTCGATCACCTACTATTGCGGTTTTGATCCGACGGCGCCGAGCCTGCACCTGGGCAACCTGGTGCAGCTGCTGACCATGCGCCGGCTGCAACTGGCCGGGCACCGCCCGCTGGCTCTGGTGGGCGGCTCCACCGGACTGGTGGGGGATCCGCGCCCGACGGCCGAGCGCACCATGAACACCAAGGAAACCGTTTCGGAATGGGTCGGTTACCTGCAGGGACAGGTTCAGCGTTTCCTCAGCTTTGAGGGCGAGAACGCCGCGCAGATGGTCAACAACCTGGACTGGACCGCTCCCATGAGTGTTCTCGACTTCCTGCGGGACGTCGGCAAGCACTTCCGGGTCGGCACCATGATCAAGAAGGAGATTGTCTCCTCCCGGCTGAACTCCGACGAGGGCATTTCCTACGCCGAGTTCAGCTACCAGGTGCTCCAGGGCATGGACTACCTCGAGCTCTTCCGCAACTACAACTGCGTGCTGGAAACCGGCGGCTCGGACCAGTGGGGCAACCTGACGGCCGGCACCGAACTGGTGCGCAAGGTTGAGGGCAAAAATGTCCACGCCATGGGCACCCCGCTGATCACCAACTCCGACGGCACCAAGTTCGGCAAGAGCGAGGGCAACGCCATTTGGCTGGACGGCGCCATGACCAGCCCGTACGCGATGTACCAGTTCTGGCTGAACACCCCGGACGCCGACGTCGTGGACCGGCTCAAGGTCTTCACCTTCCTCCCCAAGGCGGAAATTGAAGAACTGGCACGCTCCGTTGCAGAGGAGCCGCACAAGCGCGCCGCCCAACGCCGCCTTGCCTACGACGTGACATCCCTGATCCACGGGACGGAAGCAACGGACAAGGTCATTGCCGCCTCCGCAGCGCTGTTCGGCCAGGGCGAGATCTCTGAGCTGGACGAGGCAACGCTGACGGCGGCAACCGCGGAGCTTCCGCGTGTGGTTGTCGACGCCGGGAGCCTGGGCATCATTGACCTGCTCGTGGCATCCGGACTCTCGGGCAGCAACTCGGCCGCACGCCGGACCGTGGCCGAAGGCGGCGCGTACGTGAACAACCACAAGGTCACCGACGCCGACACCGTGGTTGCCGCCAGCGAACTGCTGCATGGCAAGTACCTGCTGCTGCGCCGCGGCAAGCGGACCCTTGCAACGGTCGAAGTGGCAACCGTATAGTTTTAACGGCCCTGATGAAGGCTGGCTTCCAGCTCTCGCCGGCTCCGGATTTCCGGAGCTGCCGGGCGTCTGGAGGCCGGCTTTCTTCGTTTCCTACAGCACTCTCTTAGGAGGGGCGGGGGACGAGCGGCACGGATTTGGCGTGAAGTGCAGGAGGTCACACTCCTGCGGTTTGCGCGGACCGCCGGGGCTGTGTAAAGTTGAGTGAGTTGCCCCGGTGAGCGCCTGACAGACACTGCAAGGTGTATCTGCAAGTGAGACTCCCGGAAACGGCGGCAAAACCCCAACACACAGCAACGGAGAATATCCGGAAGCTTCGTGGCGGGTTCAGCCGGACGAAATGAAGTAAATACCGGGAATTATCCCGAATTGCTAAAACCGGCCGGATGAAATAGAATAAAGAAACACTGCAGCGAAGAGAAAAGAAAAACATTACATTGTTTTTCCGAGTATTTCGGATGCATCTGTTGTTTGAGAACTCAATAGTGTGCCAAGTTTATTGATACCAATTATTTTAATTGGTTGAACTGGCTGTTACCGCCCACCCCGTGGGTATGGGACGGCTTTTTTAGCTGGTTTCGAATTTAGTGCAGGACCGTGCAGCCAATTTTCCTTGGCTCCGGTCTTGTGTCTGTAACACATTTACGGAGAGTTTGATCCTGGCTCAGGATGAACGCTGGCGGCGTGCTTAACACATGCAAGTCGAACGATGACTTTTGTGCTTGCACAAAATGATTAGTGGCGAACGGGTGAGTAACACGTGAGTAACCTGCCCTTAACTTCGGGATAAGCCTGGGAAACCGGGTCTAATACCGGATACGACGGACCACCGCATGGCGGTCCGTGGAAAGCTTGATGCGGTTTTGGATGGACTCGCGGCCTATCAGCTAGTTGGTTGGGGTAATGGCCCACCAAGGCGACGACGGGTAGCCGGCCTGAGAGGGTGACCGGCCACACTGGGACTGAGACACGGCCCAGACTCCTACGGGAGGCAGCAGTGGGGAATATTGCACAATGGGCGAAAGCCTGATGCAGCGACGCCGCGTGAGGGACGAAGGCCTTCGGGTTGTAAACCTCTTTCAGCAGGGAAGAAGCGAAAGTGACGGTACCTGCAGAAGAAGCGCCGGCTAACTACGTGCCAGCAGCCGCGGTAATACGTAGGGCGCAAGCGTTATCCGGAATTATTGGGCGTAAAGAGCTCGTAGGCGGTTTGTCGCGTCTGCTGTGAAAGCCCGGGGCTCAACCCCGGGTCTGCAGTGGGTACGGGCAGACTAGAGTGCAGTAGGGGAGACTGGAATTCCTGGTGTAGCGGTGAAATGCGCAGATATCAGGAGGAACACCGATGGCGAAGGCAGGTCTCTGGGCTGTAACTGACGCTGAGGAGCGAAAGCATGGGGAGCGAACAGGATTAGATACCCTGGTAGTCCATGCCGTAAACGTTGGGCACTAGGTGTGGGGGACATTCCACGTTTTCCGCGCCGTAGCTAACGCATTAAGTGCCCCGCCTGGGGAGTACGGCCGCAAGGCTAAAACTCAAAGGAATTGACGGGGGCCCGCACAAGCGGCGGAGCATGCGGATTAATTCGATGCAACGCGAAGAACCTTACCAAGGCTTGACATGAACCGGAAAGGCCTGGAAACAGGTCCCCCACTTGTGGCCGGTTTACAGGTGGTGCATGGTTGTCGTCAGCTCGTGTCGTGAGATGTTGGGTTAAGTCCCGCAACGAGCGCAACCCTCGTTCTATGTTGCCAGCGCGTGATGGCGGGGACTCATAGGAGACTGCCGGGGTCAACTCGGAGGAAGGTGGGGACGACGTCAAATCATCATGCCCCTTATGTCTTGGGCTTCACGCATGCTACAATGGCCGGTACAAAGGGTTGCGATACTGTGAGGTGGAGCTAATCCCAAAAAGCCGGTCTCAGTTCGGATTGAGGTCTGCAACTCGACCTCATGAAGTTGGAGTCGCTAGTAATCGCAGATCAGCAACGCTGCGGTGAATACGTTCCCGGGCCTTGTACACACCGCCCGTCAAGTCACGAAAGTTGGTAACACCCGAAGCCGGTGGCCTAACCCCTTGTGGGAGGGAGCCGTCGAAGGTGGGACCGGCGATTGGGACTAAGTCGTAACAAGGTAGCCGTACCGGAAGGTGCGGCTGGATCACCTCCTTTCTAAGGAGCACCTCAAAGATTTTGTGTCCTTCCACAGTGTTGGATGCGGTCTTTGCAGGAGATGCCCATATCGTAAGACATTTGTTCTTCGGTGGGTGCTCAAGGGTGGAATATCAATGAGCAGGTGCCCGGCGTTGAGCCTGGCAGCATGAGTACGCCGTGTACGTTCCCACTTGTGGGGATGGTTGTGGTTGGAAAGAGCTGCCGGTGCCTCGAGTACCGGGTTTTACCGTTTGGCACACTGTTGGGTCCTGAGACAACAGGACCGTATGAACTGACAGCCGTTTGGTTGGAGGTGGCACGGGTACCGTGTTGTTTCTGATTGTTCCTGCGCAGACCTAAGACTTCCACGGTGAATACGTGGTGGTGGCGGGGTGTGACGGGGTTGTTGTTTGAGAACTACATAGTGGACGCGAGCATCTTAAAATTATTAAGTGCAATTTCAGATAAACCTGGTGATCCGGGGATGTGCCCTTGATGGGTGTGTTTCCGGTGTTGTCATGGTTTTCTCGAGAGCGATAATATTTATTGATCTTTGTGGTCAAGTTTTTAAGGGCACACGGTGGATGCCTTGGCATCAGGAGCCGAAGAAGGACGTAGGAATCTGCGATAAGCCTGGGGGAGTTGATAACCGAGCGTTGATCCCAGGATGTCCGAATGGGGAAACCCCGCCCGGCGCGCGAGTGACCGGGTGACCCGCATCTGAACACATAGGGTGCGTGGAGGGAACGTGGGGAAGTGAAACATCTCAGTACCCACAGGAAGAGAAAACAACAGTGATTCCGTTAGTAGTGGCGAGCGAACGCGGAAGAGGCTAAACCAGTGGTGTGTGATAGCCGGCGGGCGTTGCATCACTGGGGTTGCGGGACTTTCCGTACCAGTTCTGCCGGATTGGTGAAGTGAGTGCAGGTGCATAGGTGAACCGGTTTGAAAGCCGGGCCGTAGAGGGTGTTAGCCCCGTAACCGGAATGTATGCTGCCGCTTGGAGAGGATCCCAAGTAGCACGGGGCCCGAGAAATCCCGTGCGAATCTGCCAGGACCACCTGGTAAGCCTAAATACTCCCTGATGACCGATAGCGGACAAGTACCGTGAGGGAAAGGTGAAAAGTACCCCGGGAGGGGAGTGAAACAGTACCTGAAACCGTGTGCCTACAATCCGTTGGAGCAGGGCGATGCCACTTGTGGTGTTGTGCTTGTGACAGCGTGCCTTTTGAAGAATGAGCCTGCGAGTTAGTGTTACGTCGCGAGGTTAACCCGTGAGGGGAAGCCGTAGCGAAAGCGAGTCTGAACAGGGCGATGCAGTGGCGTGATCTAGACCCGAAGCGGAGTGATCTACCCATGGCCAGGTTGAAGCGCGTGTAAGAGCGCGTGGAGGACCGAACCCACTTCAGTTGAAAATGGAGGGGATGAGCTGTGGGTAGGGGTGAAAGGCCAATCAAACTCCGTGATAGCTGGTTCTCCCCGAAATGCATTTAGGTGCAGCGTTGCGTGTTTCTTACCGGAGGTAGAGCTACTGGATGGCTAATGGGCCCTACAAGGTTACTGACGTCAGCCAAACTCCGAATGCCGGTAAGTGAGAGCGCAGCAGTGAGACTGTGGGGGATAAGCTTCATAGTCGAGAGGGAAACAGCCCAGACCACCAACTAAGGCCCCTAAGCGTGTGCTAAGTGGGAAAGGATGTGGAGTTGCGAAGACAACCAGGAGGTTGGCTTAGAAGCAGCCATCCTTGAAAGAGTGCGTAATAGCTCACTGGTCAAGTGATTCCGCGCCGACAATGTAGCGGGGCTCAAGTACACCGCCGAAGTTGTGGCATTCAAATATTAGCCAAGCGGATGGTTTATCCATTTTCGTTCAAGCGTTTGGATGGGTAGGGGAGCGTCGTGTGGGCAGTGAAGTCGCGGTGTAAACCAGCGGTGGAGCCTACACGAGTGAGAATGCAGGCATGAGTAGCGAAAGACGGGTGAGAAACCCGTCCGCCGAATGATCAAGGGTTCCAGGGTCAAGCTAATCTGCCCTGGGTAAGTCGGGACCTAAGGCGAGGCCGACAGGCGTAGTCGATGGACAACGGGTTGATATTCCCGTACCGGCGAAAAACCGCCAATACTGATCGGGGGACACTAACCGCCCAATACCTGACCGGCCGCCCTTGTGGTGACCCGGTTTTTGGTGGAGCGCGGGACCTGATCCCGGGAGGTAAGCGTATTAACAGGTGTGACGCAGGAAGGTAGCCGGGCCGGGCGATGGTTGTCCTGGTCTAAGGATGTAGGGTCAGCGATAGGTAAATCCGTTGCTGTGTCTTTGATGACGATCCTGAGATCTGACGGGACCCACTTTGGTGGGAATCCGGTGATCCTATGCTGCCTAGAAAAGCATCGGCGCGAGGTTTTAGCCGCCCGTACCCCAAACCGACACAGGTGATCAGGTAGAGAATACTAAGGCGATCGAGAGAATTATGGTTAAGGAACTCGGCAAAATGCCCCCGTAACTTCGGGAGAAGGGGGGCCCCAACCTTGATGGACACTTGCTGTCCGGAGGGGATCGGGGCCGCAGAGACCAGGGGGAAGCGACTGTTTACTAAAAACACAGGTCCGTGCGAAGTCGCAAGACGATGTATACGGACTGACTCCTGCCCGGTGCTGGAAGGTTAAGAGGACCGGTTAGCCCTTTGGGGCGAAGCTGGGAATTTAAGCCCCAGTAAACGGCGGTGGTAACTATAACCATCCTAAGGTAGCGAAATTCCTTGTCGGGTAAGTTCCGACCTGCACGAATGGAGTAACGACTTCCCCGCTGTCTCAACCATAAACTCGGCGAAATTGCAGTACGAGTAAAGATGCTCGTTACGCGCAGCAGGACGGAAAGACCCCGAGACCTTTACTATAGTTTGGTATTGATATTCGGTGTGGCTTGTGTAGGATAGGTGGGAGACTGTGAGACCCGGACGCCAGTTCGGGTGGAGTCATCGTTGAAATACCACTCTGGTCATACTGGATATCTAACTTCGGCCCGTAATCCGGGTCAGGGACAGTGCCTGATGGGTAGTTTAACTGGGGCGGTTGCCTCCTAAAGAGTAACGGAGGCGCCCAAAGGTTCCCTCAGCCTGGTTGGCAATCAGGTGGCGAGTGTAAGTGCACAAGGGAGCTTGACTGTGAGAGAGACATCTCGAGCAGGGACGAAAGTCGGGACTAGTGATCCGGCGGTACATTGTGGAATGGCCGTCGCTCAACGGATAAAAGGTACCTCGGGGATAACAGGCTGATCTTGCCCAAGAGTCCATATCGACGGCATGGTTTGGCACCTCGATGTCGGCTCGTCGCATCCTGGGGCTGGAGTAGGTCCCAAGGGTTGGGCTGTTCGCCCATTAAAGCGGTACGCGAGCTGGGTTTAGAACGTCGTGAGACAGTTCGGTCCCTATCCGCTGCGCGCGCAGGAAATTTGAGAAGGGCTGTCCTTAGTACGAGAGGACCGGGACGGACGAACCTCTGGTGTGTCAGTTGTACTGCCAAGTGCACCGCTGATTAGCTACGTTCGGATGGGATAACCGCTGAAAGCATCTAAGCGGGAAGCCCGCTTCGAGATGAGATTTCCATACACCTTGTGTGTGAGAGGCCCCCAGCCAGACCACTGGGTTGATAGGCCGGATGTGGAAGCGGGGACTAAAGACCCGTGAAGCTGACCGGTACTAATAGGCCGATAACTTACACCACACCACAATCTGGGCAGGAAACGACTTCAAACGTTCCCGCCAAATAAGGGTTGTGTTAGATCATGTGCTGCTTGCGTCCACTATGTGGTTCCCGGATAACAAACCCGTGTGGTTTGTCACTCCTGGAACCGGCACCACCACACCCTTGCGGGTTCTGGTGTGCCGTATAATTACAGTTATAACTTCGCTTTGAAACACTCAATGTCGTTATTGGTTTTGTGTGTTTTGTTGTGACCATTGTTTTCCCCTCACCCTGAGGTTTGTTTGTTGGGGTGGTGTGGGTGGAAGGGTTACGGCGGTCATAGCGTGGGGGAAACGCCCGGTCCCATTCCGAACCCGGAAGCTAAGACCCACAGCGCCGATGGTACTGCATCCGGGAGGATGTGGGAGAGTAGGTCACCGCCGGACAATATTTACGGTTGAAGTTTTGACCGGTTGTTCAGAGAGTAAGGCCCGTACCAGTGATGGTGCGGGCCTTACTTGTTTAACCAGGGCTTTCTTTCCCACGGGATGGCCGTCATTTTCTTTTCCGCGGGATAGCCGAACGCGGGATGGCCGAACTGCGTGTCCCGGGGCTGGGTGCAGTGCTGGCTGCCATCTCGGCGGAGAGCCGCGCGGCGCGGGCGGGCCGGCATCGCACTCGCCAGGTCCCTAAGTCCCCTGGTTTTTCCTCGCCAAGGGAGGGAGGGGAGAGATTGCTTACAGGAACGGCACTGAGTGGTGCGACTCCTCATTCGATGGCGCCCCAAGCCGTGCGGCTTCTCTGGACGGCTGGATTCAGCTCTTCGGATCCTTCCCAGGTGGGCAGTCTCACCTAATCAAGATACGCATCTAGGCATGGGGCGACGATGATCGGACTAGCCTGCACTAGAATTGGCTTGTGCCCGGTTTGGGCCCCACAAACTTTTGAATCAACTTTATATATCCATAGTGACGAGCGACTGCAGTAAATTCCGTTGGTCGGCTCACGACGAGAGGAACTCACCAGCATGTCAGAGCAAAATAACAGGGATCAGCGCGGTAGTGAAGGAAACAACGCAGCCGGAAGCAGCTCGTCAAACCGCCCGCCCACAAATGACCGAAACGCCCCCAAGCGTTTTGAGGACCGCAAGCCCTCCTTCGGAGGCCGTCCGGCTCGTGATGGTGAGCGTAAGTCCTTCGGCGATCGTGGAGCTTCTTCGCAGCGTAAGCCCTTCTCCAAGGACGGGAAACCCTCCTTTAACGACCGTCCGGCACGCAGCGATGACGACCGTCGTCCGGCCCGGGACGGAGAGCGCAAGCCCTTTGGCGACCGTGGGGATCGTAAGCCGTCCTTCGGTGACCGTCCGGCTCGTGATGGTGAGCGTAAGTCCTTTGGCGACCGCGGGGATCGTAAGCCTTCGTTTGGTGGCGATGATCGTCGTCCTCCCCGTGATGGTGAGCGTAAGTCGTTCGGTGATCGTGGAGACCGTAAGCCGTCCTTCGGTGACCGTCCGGCCCGGGACGGAGAGCGTAAGTCCTTTGGCGACCGCGGGGATCGTAAGCCTTCGTTTGGTGGTGATGATCGTCGTCCTCCCCGTGATGGTGAGCGTAAGTCGTTCGGCGATCGTGGAGACCGCAAGCCTTCGTTTGGTGGCGATGATCGTCGTCCTCCCCGTGATGGTGAGCGTAAGTCCTTTGGTGATCGCGGGGATCGTAAGCCGTCCTTCGGTGACCGTCCGGCTCGTGATGGTGAGCGTAAGTCCTTTGGTGATCGCGGGGATCGTAAGCCGTCCTTCGGTGACCGTCCGGCTCGTGATGGTGAGCGTAAGTCCTTTGGTGATCGTGGCGACCGCAAGCCTTCGTTCGGGGATCGTAAGCCCTCCTTTGGCGGCGATGATCGTCGTCCTCCCCGTGATGGTGAGCGTAAGTCCTTCGGTGACCGCGGTGACCGCAAGCCGTCCTTCGGTGACCGTCCGTCCCGTGGTGGCGATGACCGCCGTCCGGCACGCGACGACCGCAAGCCGTCCTTCGGCGACCGTCCGGCCCGGGACGGGGAGCGCAAGTCCTTCGGCGACCGCGGAGACCGCAAGCCTTCGTTCGGGGATCGCAAGCCGTCCTTCTCGAAGGACCGCCCGGCCCGCGGCGAGGATGCACCCGTTGTCGAGCGCAAGCACAACGCCCGCGACCTGCGCAGCGCAAACCGCCCGGACCGCGAGCGTTCGCCCGAAATTGATGAGGACGTCACAGGCCAGGAGCTGGACAAGGTAACCCGCGCCCAGCTGCGCGTCCTGGAGGAAGTCAGCGGTGAGTGGGTCTCCAAGCACCTGGTCATGGCCGGCCGCCTGATTGACGACGAGCCGGAGCTGGCCTTCCAGCACGCCCTGGCAGCCAGCCGCCGCGGCGGACGCATGGCAGCAGTCCGCGAAGCAGTGGCCCTGACCGCCTACGCCTCCGAACACTTCGGTGAAGCCCTGCGCGAGTTCCGCACTTACCGCCGGATCAGCGGCTCCAACGCCTACCTGGCCATGATGGCTGACTGCGAACGCGGCCTCGGCCGCCCGGACCGTGCCCTGGACATCGCCCGCTCGGACGAAGCCAAGGAACTGGACATTGCCGGCCAGGTCGACATGGCCATCGTTGCCTCGGGTGCCCGCATGGACATGGAGCAGTACGACGCCGCCGTGACCGCCCTGGAAATCCCGCAGCTGGACAAGAACCGCGCGTTCTCCTTCAGCCCGCGCCTGTTCCGCGCCTACGCTGACGCCCTGGAGCTGGCGGACCGGAACGCCGAAGCCGAGCAGTGGCGCAACCGAGCCCTGCTGGCCGAGAAGGCCCTCGGGGTTGGCGAGTTCGCCGAGCCGGACATCTTCGACCTGGTTGGCGACGACGAGGAGAAGCCGGCCCGGGCCCGCCATGGCCGCGAAGACCGCGACGAGCGTTCGGGTGAAGAGCGGTCCGAGACGCCGTTCGCCGCTCCTGCCGAGACCGTCACAGTTGTCAACGACATGGACCTGAGCGACGACGTCGACGTCCTGCCCTCGGATGAGCAGGAAGGCGTGATCGGAGTCCTCGAAACCGAGGAAGAAGACGACAACACCGCCGAACTAAACGATGACGGCAACGACAACGACGAGTTCTCCGCCGACGCGCCGACCGGCGACGCTGACGAGGAACGCGCGTAGCACCATGGCGGACACATCGCTGATTGCCGGGTACGACGCCGTCCTTTCCGATCTGGACGGCGTCGTGTACGCCGGCCCGCACGCCATCCCGGGAGCCGTTGAGGCCCTGCAGCGCCTTGAGGGCGCGGGAGTGCAGCTGGCTTACGTCACCAACAACGCGTCGCGCTCCTCCGAAACGGTGGCAGCGCACCTGCGCGAGCTGGGCGCCCCGGCAACAGCGGAAACCGTGTTCGGCTCGGCTCAGGCCGGGGCCGAGCTGCTGGCCGGCCAGGTGCCGGCCGGCGCCACGGTCCTCGTGACCGGAAGCGTCTGGCTGACCGAGCAGGTCCGTGAACAGGGTTTGGTTCCGGTCCACTCCGCCGATGACCACCCCGACGCCGTCATCCAGGGTTTTGACCCCGGGCTCGGCTGGAAGGACCTGGCCGAGGCAGCGTTCGCGGTGGCACGCGGCGCCGTGTGGGTTGCCACCAACACCGACATGTCCATTCCCCAGGCCCGGGGGATCGCTCCCGGAAACGGAACGCTGGTGGCCGCCGTCGCGGCAGCCACCGGCAGGACACCGATGGTGGCTGGCAAGCCGGAAGCTCCGCTGTTCCTGACGGCTGCGCGCCATCTCGGCGCCCAAACGCCGCTCGTGGTGGGCGACCGCCTGGACACCGATATCCTCGGCGGCAACAACGCAGGCTTTGCGACCGCGATGGTCCTCACCGGCGTCGACACGCCGCAGACCGCGCTGGCCGCCCGCACAGCGGAGCGCCCCACCTATCTGCTGGCCGACCTGGACGCCTTGTACGCGCCGTACCCGGTCATTGAGGCCAGCGACGGCGGGTATGCCTGCGGCAGCGCCACGGCCCGGGTATCCGGGGACACCCTGGAGATCTCCGGCGACAGCAGCAATCTGGACAGCTGGCGCGCCGCCTGTGCCGCATGGTGGAGCGCGCGCCCGGACGAGCAAAATGCCACCGCGCCCGTGCTCAGCTGGACTGTCACCCCCGGCGGATAAGCTGGGTGTCAATCGTCAACCAAGGAGGGGACAGCCGCATGATGGAGAAGACCAGCCAAGCGTCCCCGGCCGAAAATCCGTGGCCGCAGGAGCATATTCACACCGCGGATCCTGCCGTGAATTCCGTCCTGGAGCAGCTCGGCACACTTGCCGGAATACCCGTCTCCAACCATCAGGGCGTCTATACGGCGCTGCATGATGCCCTGCTGGCTGAATTGAACACCGACCCGTCAGAGGAGCGCTGAAAAAGTGGCAAGACTGGACCAGGAGCTGGTGACCAGAGGGCTGGCCCGCTCCCGGACCCATGCGGCCAAGCTGATCGCGGCGGGCCGGGTGGCCCGGGCCGGCGTGCCGCTGGGCAAGGCTTCGGCCACGGTCAGTGGGGAAGACCCGCTGTCAGTGCTCGACGACGGCGTCCCCGACTACGTCAGCCGCGCCGGCCACAAGCTGGCCGGTGCCCTTGACGCGTTTCCCCAGGTTCAGCCTGCGGGGATGCGCTGCCTGGACGCCGGAGCTTCCACCGGCGGGTTCACCGACGTCCTGCTCCGGCGCGGCGCCGAGCGGGTGGTGGCCGTCGACGTCGGACACGGCCAGCTGGTGGACGCGCTGCGCGAAGATCCCCGGGTCGATGTCCATGAAGGGCTGAACGTCCGGTACCTTGACCCCACGGACATCGGCGGTCCGGTGGACCTCACCGTCGCCGATCTGTCCTTCATTTCGCTCACCATGGTGATCGGTCCGCTCGCAGCAGCCACGCGCCCCGGCGGCAGCCTGCTGCTGATGGTCAAACCTCAGTTTGAGGTTGGCCGTGAGAAGCTGGAGAAAGCCGGCGTTGTCACGGATCCCCAGAAGCACCGGATGGCGGTGATGCGCGTTGTGTCCGCTGCGGCTGCGGAGAACCTCGGCATTGCGGGTCTGGCCCGCAGCCCGCTGCCGGGACAGAACGGCAACGTTGAGTTTTTCCTCTGGCTGCGGGTACCGGAACCGCACCAACAGGCGCCGGCGGCCGCGGACGATGCACAGGCCGAGCTGCACCGTTTGGTGGAATCGGCCTTTGACGGGTTTGATGGAGCCGGAACAGACCCGGCACCGGAACAGCTTGCAGGCGAGGTTAACCCCACGGGGAGTGACCGCAGAAACTGACGGCAGACAACTGACGACGGAGTCCCCATCAGCTCCTCCGGGGGCGGAACAGGATGTTACAGACATGAGCAGACGGATACTTGTGCTGGCCCACACCGGCCGGCAGGCTGCCATGACTGCCGCCCAGGAAGCCTGCACACAGCTGCACGCCTCCGGCCTGACACCGGTCATGCGCCGGCGGGACCTGGAGGACATCCAGGCCGTTTACGGCGTGCTGACCGCACCAACCGAAATTCTGGGTGAAGATGTCGCCCTCGACGATGTGGATCTGGGCATGGTGCTCGGGGGAGACGGCACCATCCTGCGCGCAGCCGAGCTGGTCCGCGGCACCAGCGTCCCGCTGCTGGGCGTAAACCTGGGCCACGTGGGATTCCTGGCCGAGAGCGAACGCGCCGACCTGGCACAGACGGTGCACTGGGTGGTGGAACGCGCCTACACGGTCGAAGAGCGCATGACCATCGACGTCGTCGTGTGGTTCGAGGACCGGATGATCGCGCACACCTGGGCTCTGAACGAAGCAGCGATCGAGAAGGCAGACCGCCAGCGCATGCTCGAAGTGGTGGTTGAAGTCGATGCCCGGCCGATCAGCTCCTTCGGCTGCGACGGAGTTGTCCTGGCCACTCCCACCGGCTCCACTGCGTACTCCTTCTCCGCCGGCGGTCCGGTGGTCTGGCCGGAAGTTGAAGCCCTCCTAATCACGCCGATCAGCGCACACGCCCTGTTCGCCCGGCCCCTCGTCGTCGCGCCCACCTCAATCCTGGCCGTGGAAATCCTGACCCGGACCGACGCCGCCGGAGTGCTCTGGTGCGACGGAAGGCGCAATGTCGACCTGCCGCCGGGAGCCCGCGTGGAAGTGACCCGCTCGGACACTCCCGTCCGCCTGGCCCGCACCCACGCCACGCCCTTCTCCGAACGCCTGGTCCGCAAGTTCCAGCTGCCCACCCAGGGCTGGCGGGGACCCGCCTCAGCGCCCGGGGACCACTCGGAAAGCGTGGAACTGACCCGCCGCACGGCCGACAGTGGAGGCATGGCCACATGATCGAAGAAATCCGTATCCGCGACCTCGGCGTCATCACCGACGCCACACTGGAGCTGGGACCCGGTTTCACCGTGGTCACCGGTGAGACCGGCGCCGGAAAGACCATGGTCATCACCGCACTCGGCATGCTCCTGGGCGCCCGGACCGACGCCGGAGCGGTTCGCACCGGAGCCAAAGCCGCACTGGCCGAGGCACTGGTGCGCCTGCCTCCGGAGAACGCGGCGGTGTCCCGGGCCGAAGACGCAGGCGCCGAGCTGGAAACGTATGACGGCGTCACCGAGCTGATGCTGGCCCGCACCGTTAACGCCGCCGGCCGAAGCCGGGCGCACGTGGGTGGACGCTCTGCTCCGGTGGGAGTGCTCGCCGAAGTGGGCCAGCATTTGGTGGCAGTGCACGGGCAGTCGGATCAGCTTCGGCTCAAGAGCGCAGCGGCTCAGCGGGAGGCACTGGACAAGTACGCCGGGCCGCCCCTGGCCTCAGCACTGTCCTCCTACAAAGCCGGCTATACCCGCTGGCGGGCCGCCGTGACCGAGCTGTCCACGCTGCGCGACCAGGCCCGGGAACGCCTCCGGGAAGCGGAATACCTCGCGGCGTCGCTGGAGGAAATCGATGCCCTGGAGCTGTTGCCGGGCGAAGACGAAACCCTCAAGACCGAAGCCACCCGGCTGAACAACTTCGAGGAACTGCGCACCGCAGCCGTTGGCGCGCACTCGGCCTTGATTGCCGGTGACTTTTCCGACGGCTCCGACGCCACCTCACTGGTGGACAGCGCCAAACGGCAGCTGGAACTCGCCGGAGAGCACGATCCGGCGCTGGCCGACTCCGCCAAGCGGCTCGCCGAAGTGGGCTACATCCTGGCGGACATCGCCACCGAACTGGCCAGCTACAGCGCATCCCTCGAGGGAGACGGCCCGGAACGGCTGGCTGAGGTGGAATCCCGGCGGGCGGACATCTCGGCCCTGATCCGCAAGTTCGCCCCCTCCGTGGACGAAGTCCTGGCGTGGGCGGACGCCAGCCGCATCCGCTTGGCGGAACTGGGGGACGACAGCACCCGCATCGAGGCGCTGGAAGCCGAGATCACCGAACTGCAGGCAACTCTCACGGCAGACGCGGCGGAACTGACCAAACTGCGCACCGAAGCGGCGGCAGACCTTGCCCGGCGGGTCAGCGACGAGCTGTCCGCCCTGGCGATGGCCGACGCCAACCTCCTCATCGAGGTCACTCCCGTCGAGGAGCTCAGCGTGCACGGGGCGGACGCCATCACGTTCCTCCTCCAGCCGCATCCCGGCGCGCCGGCCCGTCCGCTGGGCAAGGGCGCGTCCGGCGGTGAGCTGTCCCGGGTCATGCTGGCCATTGAGGTGGTCCTGGCCGCTGTTGATCCGGTGCCAACCTTCATTTTCGACGAGGTCGACTCCGGTGTGGGCGGCAAGGCCGCCGTCGAAATCGGCCGCCGCCTGGCCATGCTGGCACAGCACGTCCAGGTCATTGTGGTCACACACCTTCCGCAGGTGGCGGCGTTTGCCGATCATCACATCAGGGTCATCAAGATGTCAGCGACGGGGGATGATGGAAGCGGCGTCACCGCCAGCGACGTCACCGTTCTGGATGATGCCGAGCGGATCAAGGAACTTGCCAGGATGCTCGCAGGCCAGGAGGACTCCGAGTCCGCCCGGGCCCACGCCGTCGAACTCCTGGCCGCGGCAGGACATCCGCCGCATGAATAACCCGATAAATTCCAAGTGCTTCTACAAAAGGTGATAGGCTCGAACTCCGTGGTGCAGCGATCAAATTCCAGGTTTCCCAAGTCGTCTTCTACGACAAAACACATCTTCGTCACCGGTGGCGTGGCGTCCTCACTCGGTAAGGGACTGACAGCGTCAAGTCTCGGCCATCTGTTGAGGTCGCGCGGCATAGCGGTGACCATGCAGAAGCTCGATCCCTATCTCAACGTGGATCCGGGCACAATGAACCCCTTCCAGCACGGCGAAGTCTTCGTGACCGACGACGGCGCCGAGACTGACCTCGACATTGGCCACTACGAGCGTTTCCTTGACGAGAGCCTCGACGGCTCCGCCAACGTAACCACCGGCCAGGTCTACTCGACGGTCATCGCCAAGGAACGCCGCGGCGAGTACCTCGGTGACACCGTCCAGGTCATTCCGCACATCACGGACGAGATCAAGCGCCGGATGCGCCTGCCCTCCGAGGCGAAGAAGACCCCCGACGTCATCATTACCGAAATCGGCGGCACGGTTGGCGACATCGAGTCCCAGCCCTTCCTGGAAGCCGCACGCCAGGTGCGCCAGGACATCGGCCGCAACAACGTCTTCTTCCTGCACGTTTCGCTGGTTCCGTACATCGGCCCGTCCCAGGAACTGAAGACTAAGCCGACCCAGCACTCCGTGGCTGCCCTGCGGTCCATCGGTATCCAGCCGGACGCCATTGTCATCCGTTCGGACCGCCCGGTGCCGGACGCCATGCGCGCCAAGATCGGCCGCATGTGCGACGTTGACGTGGACGCCGTCGTTGGCTGCCCGGATGCCCCGAGCATCTACGACATCCCCAAGACGCTTCACTCCCAGGGCCTGGACGCGTACATCGTCCAGCACCTGGACCTGAAGTTCAAGGACGTCAACTGGACCAAGTGGGACAAGCTCCTCGAGGTTGTCCACAACCCCAAGCACCACGTTGACGTTGCCCTCGTGGGCAAGTACGTGGACTTGCCCGACGCCTACCTCTCCGTCACCGAAGCACTGCGTGCCGGCGGCTTTGCCAACAAGACCAAGGTCAACATCCGCTGGGTGCCCTCGGACGAGTGCGCAACTCCGGAAGGCGCCGCCCAGGCCCTCGCCGGTGCGGACGCCATCTGCGTTCCCGGCGGCTTCGGCATCCGCGGCCTTGAAGGCAAGCTCGGCGCCCTGACCTACGCCCGGGAAAACATGGTGCCCACACTGGGCCTGTGCCTCGGACTGCAGTGCATGGTCATCGAGTACGCCCGCAACGTTGTTGGCCTGGAAGGCGCGTCCTCCTCGGAGTTCGAGCCGGACACCAAGTACCCGGTCATCGCCACCATGGCGGAGCAGAAGCAGATTGTCTCCGGCGAGGGCGATATGGGCGGCACCATGCGCCTGGGCCTGTGGGACGCAAAGCTCGAAGAGGGCTCCGTAGTTGCCAAGACGTACGGCAAGACGGCAGTGGCTGAGCGCCACCGCCACCGCTACGAGGTCAACAACCAGTACCGCGACCAGATTGCCGAGGCAGGCCTGTCCTTCTCCGGCACCACGGTTGACGGCGGACTGGTGGAATTCGTTGAACTTCCGGCCGACGTGCACCCGTACTACGTTTCCACGCAGGCGCACCCGGAGCTCAGCTCCCGCCCCACGCGCCCGCACCCGCTCTTCGCCGGTTTGGTGAAGGCTGCCCTGGCGCGCCAGAACGGCAAGGGCTAACACCCATGAGCGAGACCAGAGGGTTCGCCGACGAGCAGAGTCCCCGCCGCCTGCTGGATTCCTCCGTGGAATACACCGGGCGGGTCTGGGATGTGGTCAGCGAGAAGTTCCAGCTGACCGACGGCGGCGAACCCCTGGTCCGCGACTACATCCGCCACCCCGGCGCGGTGGCCATCCTGGCACTGAACGACGCCGGCCAGGTACTGCTGATCAACCAGTACCGGCACCCGGTGCGGATGACCCTGTGGGAGATTCCCGCGGGACTCCTGGACATCGAGGGCGAGGACTTCCAGGTCGGAGCCGCCCGGGAACTGGCCGAAGAGGCCGATATCCAGGCCAGCGAGTGGAATGTCCTGACCGACCTGTTCCTCTCGCCCGGCTCCTCCCGTGAAGCGCTGCGCATTTACCTTGCCCGCGGCATTTCCGAGGTGCCCGAGGCCGACCTGCACGAGCGCACCCACGAGGAAGCGGAAATCCGCACCATGTGGGTGGACCTGGACGACGCCGTTGAAGCGGCACTGCAGGGCCGGCTCCACAGCCCGTCGGCAGTGGCCGGAATCCTGGCCGCAGCAGCGGCCCGGCCGTCCGGTTACGCTAACCTGCGGCCGGGCAACGCGCCCTGGCCCGAACATCACTCCCAGCACTCCACCTGGCCGCAGGGCCCCGTTCTTTAGGACTGAAGACCGCTATGGCCGCCTCCGATCTACCTGCCGGCGGACACTCTCCTGCTCCGGCGTCTCCGGCCGGGCCGGCGCCTTCCGCGCCGCAGCTTCCGTCCACTGCGCCTTCTAAAGACACTGCGCCTTTCAACAAGGCGGTGGCCTTCAACGACGCCGCGCCCTTCAACGACACGGTGGTCTTCGACTTCTCGTCCCTGAACAAGACGCTCCGGCTCGATTCCCCGGCCGAGCTGCTGCGTGCAGCCCTCGCCGAGGATAAGGCCGCAGGCCAGGGCGCCGGCACCGTGACATCCCCGGTGGCTTCCAAGCCCGCCACGGCACCCAAGATGGATCCGGCGCTGAAGATGGACCCGGAACCGAAGACGAATCCGGCGCCGAAGACTCCGGCTCCCAAAAAAGCGCCCGCACCCAAGGGCCCGTCCGCCTCCGACGAGCTGCGGGCCACCGCCGTCGGCCGCGCCATCGGCGGCTACCTGCAGCACATGGCAGTGGAGCGGGGACTGGCAGTGAACACGCTTGATGCTTACCGGCGCGACCTGCTGCGGTATGCCCGCTTCCTTGCGGCGCGAGGCGTCGAGGACGTTGCCCGCATCTCCCGCCACGACGTGACCGCCTTTGCGCAGTCCATCGTGGAAGGCTCCGACGGCGCCTCAGCCCTGAGCATGCGTTCAGCCGCGCGGACCGTCGTCGCTGTGCGGGGCCTGCACAAGTTCTGGGCCCTGGAGGGCCTGACCACCACTGACCCCGCCGCTGATGTCCATCCGCCCTTGCCCGGCAAGCGCCTGCCCAAAGCGATCAGTGTCAGCGAAGTGACGCGGATCCTGGAAGCGGTATCCACGGAGACGCCCACCGGCCTGCGGGACCGCGCGCTCCTGGAGTTCCTGTACTCCACCGGAGCCCGGATCAGTGAGGCCGTGGGGCTGGATATTGACGACCTGTCCCTGGAGCGCATTCCGGCCAACGGCCCGGACGTGGTGCGGCTCTTCGGTAAAGGCTCCAAGGAGCGCCTGGTGCCGCTGGGTTCCTACGCCGCCCGGGCTCTTGACGAATACCTGGTGCGGGGCCGGCCGGCCGCCTCGGCGAAGGGCAAGGGAACTCCCGCCCTGTTCCTGAACGCCCGCGGCGGACGGCTGAGCCGCCAGAGTGCGTGGACCATCCTGAAGAATGCCGCGGAAAAGGCGCAGATTGGGCGGGATGTATCCCCGCATACGCTGCGGCACTCGTTCGCCACTCACCTGCTCGAGGGTGGGGCGGATGTCCGCGTGGTCCAGGAGCTGCTGGGCCACGCCTCGGTGACCACCACTCAGGTCTACACGCTGGTTACCGCCGAAACCCTGCGCGAGGTCTACGCTGCCGCGCATCCACGCGCGCTGTGAGTCCCGAAACCGGCGGGTCCGCCGGGGATGCACGTGAACCGGTGCTGACCCGGGCTGTTCCCGTGGTCCTGTGCTTCCTGATGCGGGAGACCCCGGAGTGCGGCACCGAAGTCCTGATGGGCCTGAAGCAAACCGGCTTCGGCGCCGGACGGATCGTCACCCTGGGCGGCCATGTGGAACCGGGGGAGAGCGCCGCGCAGGCGGCCGTGCGTGAAGTCTTTGAGGAGTCCGGAGTTATCGTGGCTGAAGCGGACCTTGAGCACGCCGGCACTATCGAGTTTGTTTTCCCGGGCCGCCCGGAGTGGGACATGTCCACCGTGGTGTTCCGGTCGCGGGCCTGGGTCGGCGACCCGGCGCCGTCGGCGGAAATCGTTCCGGCCTGGTATCCGGTGGACGGCGTGCCGTACCCGCAGATGTGGCCTGACTCGGCCCTCTGGATGCCCGAGGTCCTCGCCGGACGCGGTTTCAACGCCGTCGTTACCCTGGCCGATGACAACGAGAGTGTCGCCGGCATCGTCTTCTCCTGACGCTTGCGCGGGTTCCCACTCTCCGTTGCTGGTGGGGCGGATGGGGTCGCACCAGCACCGGCAGGCAACAGAGACTGGGAGCCTGTGCAGCTAGCCCCGGGCCGGACCCAGACGGTCCGCGGCGCGGCTCTCGGCTGTCACCGGCACGGATGTTGTTGCCTTGGCAAGTCCCACGGCGGGCATGCCAACGTACATGGACTCGGCCCGGTCCACCACATAGGTCTCATGCCAGATACCCACGCCGCCCGGAGATTTGCGGGCAGCCCGGTTGAAGGCGGCCCAGGCCGGACGGTGTGCGGCGTCGGTCTGGCTGGCATAGGCATACAGCTGCTCGGTGCTCTTCCAATGCTGGATCACCAGCGGGCCTCCCGCACCGAGGGTGAGCCGGTATCCCAGCAGGCCCGAGTCCGGATCTTCGGAGAGCTCTGCGAGCATCCGCGGCATGGCGTTGAAAGCCGGCAGCCACAGATCCGGCCGCCAGGGTCGGTTGATCCGCATGCCGATCAGGAAGACCACGAGCGGCCCGCTGTGCACATGGGTCATTCGGTGCGGAAAGATGCGAGCCATAACGGCTCCTTCCGAATTGGATAGTAATGCTATCCACGGTAGAGAGTTACACTATCCAGCACAAGGGGGTTGGTGATGAGAATTTCGGAGCTGGCGGCTGAGACGGATATCCCCGTAGCCACCATCAAGTACTACCTGCGGTCCGGCCTGCTGCACGACGGGCGTTTGACGGCGCCACGGCAGGCCGAATACGACGCCGCGCATGTCTCGCGGCTGCGGCTGATCCGGGCGCTGCTGGGACCGGGTGATCTGTCAATTGCCGCCGCCGGAAAGGTGCTGGAGCAGCTGGACAACCCGCCGGAATCGGCCCACAACCTGCTGGGAGCGGCGCACCACGCCGTGGGTTCCTTTCCCGACATGGACGGAGGCCATCCGCGGGCCGACGCACTTCTGGAAGCCTGGGGATGGCAGATTGATCCCGAGGACAACGACGCCCGGTCGCGGCTGGAGCTCGCACTGCGCGGGCTGGAGGACGCCGGGTTTGAACCACCCTCCGAATTTCTGGACATGTATGCGGCTGCCATGCGGGACGTGGCGTCACGGGAACTGGAGCGGGTGCCCTTCGACACGCCTGCCGATGCCCTGCGGTACGTCGTGCTGGGAACGGTCCTGATTGAACCGCTGCTGCTGGCGCTGCGCCGGCTGGCGCACCAGGACGCGTCGAACCGGATTTTTGCGGCCGTTCCCGCTCCGGCGCAACCGGCGTCCGAACCGGACCCGGACGCCAAGCTGCCGTCCGAACCGGACTCGGACGCGGAGCCGCTGTCCGAACCGGACTCGTACGCCAAGGGGACCGTACCGGAGCCGAACGCAGAGTGGACCTCGCCACTGGACCTGGATGCAGAGCGGACCCCGGAGTAGGCGGCTTTAATATTCCCTGCGAGCTCTGCGAGCACGGAAATTTCGTTGCCGCCGTTCCGGGGCCCGCGCAGCGCCCAACCGGCCCGCGGGGTCCGTCCGGCAGCACAACGCCCGCCGCGGTACCTCCTGCGGCGGGCGTTGGGTTCAATCGGCCGGAGCTTAGCCCACGTGCCGTTCCTCGGGGCCGTCGTAGGCGCTGAGGGGACGGATCAGGGAGTTGGCTTCCAGCTGTTCCATGATGTGCGCGGTCCAGCCGGTGATCCGGGCGGCCACGAACAGCGGGGTGAAGGTGGGCGTGTCAAAGCCCATCAGGTGGTACACCGGGCCAGCGGGATAGTCCAGGTTGGGCAGGATGTTCTTCCGCTCGCCCATGGCCGACTCCAGCGCGTTGTACAGCTCGCCAAGGTCCGGACGGTCATAGTGCTTGACCATCTTGTCCAGTGAAGCCTTCATGGTGGGCACCCGCGAGTCGCCGTTCTTGTAGACGCGGTGGCCGAAGCCCATGATCTTCTTCTTGTCCGCCAGTGCGGCGTCCAGCCATCCGGCTGCGTGCTCGGCGACGTCGCCCTCGCCGGCGCTGGCGGTGATCTCCTCGAACGTGTGCATCACGGCCTCGTTGGCGCCGCCGTGCAGCGGACCCTTGAGGGCGCCGATGGCTCCGGTGACCGCTGAGTGCAGGTCAGAGAGCGTGGACGTGATGACGCGCCCGGTGAACGTGGAGGCGTTGAAGGAGTGCTCCGCGTACAGGATCATCGAGACGTTGAATGCCTCCACCACCTCGGGAGCTGCCTCTTCGCCGAACGTCATCCACAGGAAGTTCGCGGAGTAGTCCAGGTCATCGCGGGGCTCCACCAGGTCTTCGCCGCGGCGGCGGCGCTGATCGTACGCAACGACGGCGGGCATCGCAGCAAACAGGCTGACCGACTTTTCCATGTTGGCCTGCAGCGAGGAATCGTCGGCTTTCCCATGCTGTGCGCCAAGCACGGATGCTGCCGTGCGGCAGACATCCATGGGATGGCAGGTCAGCGGCAGGGCATCAATGACTGCCTTCAGCTCGGGGGAGAGGGCGCGCTGGCTCCGCTCGCCCTCGGTGAACTCGGCGAGCTCCTCCGTGGAGGGCAGCTCGCCGTTCCACAGCAGGTAGGCAACCTCTTCGAAGCTGCAGTGTGCGGCCAGCTCCTGAACCGGGTAGCCCCGGTACAGCAGCGAATTGGTTTCCGGGTTGACCTTGGAGATCTTGGTCGTGTCAACGAGGACACCGGCCAGTCCCTTGTGGATCTTTTCATCTGTCATTGAAAGACTCCTTTGTCAGGTGGTTGGGTTGCGGTGCTTTCAGCGGCTGCTTCAGTGCTGGCCCGGGACCTGAAAGTTGAAGACGGAAGTGTCGAAGCGGTTATAGGCTTCATAATCCACCAGATCGTACAAACGTGCACGCGTCAGCATGTTCGGCACATCTTCCTGCTGGGTGCCCTTGGCCTTAATGGTGTCCAGGGTCCGCTCAGCGGCGCCCATGGCACTGCGCAGCAGGGTGACCGGGTAGATGACCATGTTCACGCCCACCGAGGCCAGTTCCTCATAGGTAAACAGGTCGCTCTTGCCGAACTCGGTCATGTTGGCCAGGATCGGCACGTCGACGGCGGAGCGCATGGCGGCGAACTCCTCCAGCGACTTCATCGCCTCGGGGAAGATGGCGTCCGCTCCGGCGTCCACCAGGGCGCGTGCCCGGTCCTGGGCGGCCTCGAGGCCGTCCACGGCGCGGATGTCGGTGCGGGCCATGATGAGGAAGTTCGGGTCCCGGCGGGCATCGGCTGCTGCGCGGATGCGCTTGGTGGCGGTGTCCAGGTCCACGACGTTCTTGCCGTCCAGGTGGCCGCAGCGCTTGGGATTGAACTGGTCCTCGATGTGGCAGCCGGCCAGGCCGGCGTTTTCCAGTTCCTGGATGGAACGGGCCACGTTCATCGGCTCGCCGAAGCCGGTGTCGGCGTCCACGATGGCGGGCAGGTCCGTCATCCGGGCAATCTGTCCGGCGCGGGTGGCAACCTCGGTGAGGGTGGTCAGGCCGATGTCCGGCAGGCCCAGGTCATTGGCGAGGACCGCGCCGGAGATGTAAACGCCGTCGAACCCTTTTTCCTCGATCAGGCGGGCCGAGAGTGGGTTGAAGGCACCCGGGAACTGCTGCAGGGTGCCGGAGGCCAGTCCTTCGCGGAAGGCGATCCGCTTGGCTTCGGGGGTTACGGAGGAGTACAGCATGTTAGAAGAGTCCCTTCGGGGCGTTGGCCGGGTCAATGACGCCGTCGGCTGCGGTGATGTTCAGGGCATCCAGCTCGCCGGCGGCCAGTTCGGGCAGGCGCTGGACGGTGGCCAGAAACCGCTCGATTTCCGCTTCGGAAACCAGGCCGGCGGCCAGGGTGCGGAACTTGTTGATGTACTGCTCGCGGGCAAACGGCTTGGCGCCGAGCGGATGGGCGTCGGCGACGGCGATTTCGTCAGTGATCTCGGTGCCGTCGGTGAGGATGATGGTCACCCGGCCGCCGAAGGCCTTCTCGTTGATGTCCAGCGAGTGGTAGCGGCGGGTCCATTCCGGATCCTCCACGGTGGTGACCTTGTGCCACAGCTCCACGGTGTCCGGACGGCCGGCGCGCTCGGGGGCGTAGGAATCCACGTGGTGCCAGGCGCCGTCCTGCAGGGCGACGGTGAAGATGTACGGGATGGAGTGGTCCAGCGTCTCGCGCGAGGCGGTCGGGTCGTACTTCTGCGGATCGTTGGCACCGGAGCCAATCACGTAGTGGGTGTGGTGCGAGGTGGCGATGAGCACGCTGGCCACCTTGGAGGCGTCGGCAGCCTCCGGGTGTTCGCGGTGGATTTTGCGGGCCAGGTCGATCCAGGCCTGGGCCTGGTACTCGGCGGAGTGTTCCTTGGTGTAGGTGTCCAGGATGGCGCGCTTGGCTTCGCCGGCCTCGGGCAGCGGGACTTCGTAGGCGGCGTCGGGGCCGTCCAGCATCCAGGCGATGACGCCGTCCTCACCCTCGTAGATGGGGGTGGGGGAGGTCTGTCCGCGCATCGCGCGGTCCACGGCTTCCACGGCCATCTTGCCGGCGAACGCGGGGGCGTGTGCCTTCCAGGTGGAGATCTCGCCCTTGCGGGACTGGCGGGTGGCGGTGGTGGTGTGCAGGGCCTGGCCAACGGCCTGGAAGATGGTGTTGACGTCGAGGCCCAGCAGGGTGCCGATGCCGGCGGCGGCGGACGGGCCGAGGTGGGCCACGTGGTCGATCTTGTGCTTGTGCAGGCAGATGGCCTTCACCAGGTCCACCTGGATCTCGTAGCCGGTGGCAATGCCGCGGATCAGGTCAGCGCCGGAGGCGCCGGTGTGCTGTGCGACGGCCAGCAGCGGCGGAATGTTGTCGCCGGGGTGGGAGTATTCGGCGGCGAGGAAGGTGTCATGGTAATCCAGCTCGCGCACCGCCACGCCGTTGGCCCAGGCGGCCCATTCCGGAGAGGTCCTGTTCTCGACGCCGAACACGGCGGCGCCCTTGCCATGGGCTGAGGGCGAGAAGGACAGGGCCTGGGCGCGGGCGGCGACAATGGGTGCCCGGTTCAGGGAAGCGATGGCCACCGACGCGTTGTCGATGATGCGGTTGATGACCATGTCCGTGACCTCGTCGGTCACGGCGACGGGGTCGGCAGCGACCTCCGCAATCTTGTAGGCCAGCTGGTCTTCGCGGGCCAGGTTCTCGTCGCTGCGGTGGACCCGCACCTTGTGGAGATTCATGTTGTGTCCTTTCGGGACGGTCAGTGGTTGCAGAAGAAAGTTCTAGGGCCCGGCAATCAAGGTTTCGGGGGGAGGAATTCTCAGCCCGGGGGACCGGTGGCAGCCAGGAAGTGTTCCAGGCTCTTGTGCAGGTGAACCGAGGTGGCGGCGGCGGCCAGCGCCGGATCGCGGGCTGCGATGGCTCCGGCAATGGTGGCGTGCTCACCGGCGGTGGCCAGCAGCCGGTCGGGGTTGTCCTTGGCCAGGCGGCGGACCCGCGCCAGGTGCAGCCGCACGTTCGCCAGTGCCTGGGTGAGGTAGGTGTTGGCCGCGGCCGCATCAATGGCTTCATCCAGCCGGGCCACCAAGGTGTAGTAGCCGGAGCGGGACGGATCAGCCGCTGCCTCGTCCTGCACGATCAGGCTGGCGGCGTTTTCGAACTCCCGGCGGAGGCCGGTGAAGACGTCCGGGTCTCCCCGCTGCGCTGCCAGTGACGCCGCCTTGCACTCCAGCGCCTGGCGGAGCTCAAACAGGTCGCTGACGGTCTGCGGAGAGATGGAGGTGACGACGACGCCGCGGCCGTTGTGCGGTGCGGCCAGTCCGTCGGCGGTGAGCCTGCTGATGGCCTCGCGCAGCGGGGTGCGGGAAATTCCGAGGCGCTGGGACTGTTCCACCTCGGCAAGCACCGTCCCCGGCAGCAGGCGGCCGGTCACGATGTCCTCGCGGAGCGCCCGGTAAGCGCGGTCGCTTGCCCTCAAGGGACGCTCCTTTCCGCTGCGGGCGGGCCGGTGGTGCGGTCCATCCCAAGTGTGATGTGCCTCATCAGTGTATACACAGCCACGCTTTGTGGAAACTCCTGCCGGAAAATACTGAGCAACGCGGGAGGTCATGTATACACAGTGGTGTTGTGGCCTGCACTCCCGCTGGCCTAGGGTGATGGCTATCACATCCGAATCGAGGAGGATTCATGAGCTCTGGCCTGGGTGCAGGAAACAAGGCAACGCAGGCGGCGGCCGTTCCCGCGGCAGACGCGGCAGCAGGCGCGGCTGCAGCCGTGGCAGGGAACGCTCCCGGGAGCGCCGCCGGAGGATACGCGCAGGCTTATGCCCGCAGCGTCGAGGATCCGGAAGGCTTCTGGCTCGAGGCGGCCGCGCTGGTGGACTGGGACACACCGCCGCGGCAGGCGCTGGATGACTCCGCTGCTCCGCTGTACCGCTGGTTCCCCGACGGAATGCTGAACACCAGCTACAACGCCCTGGACCGGCACGTCGCCGCAGGGCGCGGCGACTCGCGGGCCCTGATTTATGACTCCGCCATGCTCGGCACCACGCGCACCTACACCTACAGCGAACTGCTCGCCGAAGTGGAGACCTTCGCCGGAGTGCTCCGCGGGCTGGGTGTGGAAGCGGGGGACCGGGTCATCATTTACCTGCCGATGATCCCGCAGGCCGTGATTGCCATGCTCGCAGCGGCCAGGCTCGGCGCCGTGCACTCAGTGGTTTTCGGCGGCTTCGCCCCGAAGGAGCTGGCGGCGCGGATCGACGACGCGCGCCCCGCCGTCGTCGTCACCGCCAGCGGCGGGCTGGAGCCCAAACGTGCCGTGGAGTATCTGCCCAACGTGGCTGACGCGCTCGCCGCCGCCACCCATACGGTGAACCACGTGGTGGTTGCCGCCCGGGACGGTTTTGAGCACTCCTTGAGTGAATACGACGGCGCGGGCGGCACCGCATGGCATGACTGGGATACGCTCGCGGCCGCTGCCGAACCCGCCGGTCCGGTGTCCGTTGCTGCCACCGATCCGCTGTACATCCTGTACACCTCCGGTACCACCGGAGCGCCCAAAGGAGTGGTCCGGGACAACGGCGGCCACGCCGTCGCGCTGGCCTGGTCCATGCGCAACGTCTATGACATTGGACCCGGCCAAGTGATGTGGACCGCCTCAGACGTTGGCTGGGTGGTGGGACACTCCTACATTGTGTATGCGCCGCTGCTCGCCGGCGCAACGACCGTGCTGTACGAGGGCAAGCCGGTGGGCACGCCCGACGCCGGGGCGTTCTGGCGCGTGGCGGGCCAGCATGCCGTGGATGTCCTCTTCACCGCGCCCACGGCACTGCGCGCCATCCGCAAGGCGGATCCGGAGGCCGAGCTGATGGCGGACTATGACCTCTCGCGGCTGCGGACGCTCTTTGTGGCCGGAGAGCGGCTGGATCCGGAAACCTTCTCCTGGGCGGGCCGGGCGCTGGAGATTCCGGTGGTGGATCACTGGTGGCAGACCGAAACGGGCTGGGCGATCTGCGCCAATCCGCTGGGCCTGGAACAGCTGCCCATCAAGGCCGGCTCCGCCACCGTTCCGGTGCCGGGTTTCTCGCTGGCGGTTGTCGACGGCGGGGGTGCTGACGTTGCCGCCGGCGAGGAGGGGAACATTGTGCTGCGGCTGCCGCTGCCGCCGGGCACGCTCACCACGCTCTGGGGCAGCGATGACCGGTTCCGCTCCTCGTATCTGGAGATTTTCGAGGGCTGCTACACCACCGGGGACTCCGGCTACGTGGATGAGGACGGTTATGTGTTCATCATGGGCCGCACCGACGACGTCATCAACGTCTCCGGGCACCGGCTGTCCACCGGGGCCATGGAGCAGATTGTGGCAACCCATCCCGCGGTGGCCGAGTGCGCGGTGATTGGAGTGGCGGACTCGTTAAAGGGGCAGCGCCCGTGCGGTTACGTGGTGCTCAAGTCCGGGTCGGAGCTGGGCGTGGAGGAGCTGCGGGCGGACCTGGTGAAGCTGGTGCGTGAATCCATCGGACCGGTGGCGGATTTCAAGGACGTGCAGGTCGTGGAGGCGCTGCCCAAGACCCGCTCAGGCAAGATCCTGCGCAAGACCATGCGCCAGATTGCCGACGGCGATGCTTACAGTGTGCCGTCGACCATCGAGGATCCGGCCGTGATTGACGCACTGGTGCCACTGCTGCGTCCGGGAGGCTGAAACTAGCGGCTTCCGCCGGCCTGCACCCGGGCGATGATTGCGTCGATGCGGTGGTGCGTCTCCGCAGGCCCTGCGACCCGTGCGCAGGGCGGGCTTCCCTCCGTGGTGCCCCAGGGCACCAGGACGTCGAAGTCGAGTCCACGGACCAGTGCGAGGCTGTCGAGATAATCACTGCGCAGCCCGGCATCCAGGACAACAGCCTTCCATTCGCCGTCCTCAATCCAGATGAAATCGCCGGTGAAGAGAAAACGGTGGGTGCCGTTGTTCCACAGGTACGACGTAGTCCCGGCCGTATGGCCGGGGGTGGGGATCACTTCAAGATCGTCGCCAATCATTTCCCGCTGGTCGAACACTCCCGCCGGAGCAAGCGACGCCGCGGCTTCCGCGTGGTCTCTGCGGTGGATCCAGACCGGCACGTCCAAGTTGGGCTGTCCGTACATTGCCTCGTGGCTGTGATTGACCAGCAGGCGGACCGGTGCGCCGAGCGTCCGGATCGAATCCGCCGCTTCGCTCACGCCGGGGGAGTTGTAGATGACGATGTTTCCCTCCGGGCGCTCCAGGAGGTAGGAGCGCAGCAGCACGTTGTGCTGGTAGGGGAGCCGGGAGGGCGGAGCGGCCAGAAGCCCCTCGAACGGCGTGTCGAGCTGGGTGCCTGCTGCGGATGTCATGGCGTCAGCCAAGCACCCGGCGGGTGTTGGCGCAACGGTGTGGCAGCCGCACCGCGGTCCCGGGGGAGGGAGCTAGTCCGTCCCGACGGTGCTGCTGCGCCGCTCCAGGAATACGGTGTCCCGCCACTCGCCGGCCTGCGGCCCGTACGTCATTTGTGCCACGCGCTCACGGATGCCGACCACCCGGAAGCCCGCCGCCCGGTGCAGGGTTAGGCTGGCGGTGTTCTCGGGGAAGATGCTGCATTGGAGGGTCCAGATGCCCGAGTCCTCGGCGGCGGACACGATGGCCCGAAGCAGGGTTTGTCCCATCCCGCGGCCCCATGCCGCCGGATCCACGTACACGGAGTGCTCGGCTACACCCCGGTAAACATCGCGGGCGGAAACGGAGGAAGCCGCGGCCCAGCCCAGGATCCCGCCGTCGGATTCAGCAACCAGCCGCAGTCCGGGCAAATGTCGTGCATTGAAGGTTTCCCAATCGGGCGTCCGGCTTTCGAAGGTTGCCTGGCCGGTGGCGATCCCTGCCGCATAAATGGCCTTCACCGCCGGCCAGTCCACCGCCTGCAGGGGGCGGATGAGGGGCGTCCCGCCGCTCGTCGGACCAGCGATGCTGTTCACCGGGGCGACAGGACGGCGGCTGCCCGTTCCAGCGCACCCGGGACGATGGAGTAGTAAGCCCACACGCCGCGCTTTTCGCGGTGCAGGATGCCGGCGTCCACCAGAATTTTCAGGTGGTGGGAAACCGTCGGCTGGCCCAGGCCGACAGGCTCGGTCAGGTCACAGACACAGGCTTCCTTGTTCTCCTGGGCTGCGATCAGGGACACCAGGCGCAGCCGCGTCGGTTCGGCCACGGCCTTGAGCAGCTGGGCGAACCGCTGGGCGTCTTCGAGGCTGAGGGCTTCGGACGTCAGCGGAGCGCAGCAGGCATCGGTGGCCGGGGCGAAAGCAGTCTGAGCGGTGTTCACTCCACTATTATCCACATCAATTGACATCCGTCGATATATGCGGGGATACTCGACACCGGCATACATCGATCATTGTCGATCCCGATGTGAGCCGCCCCCCGTTGATGTCCCCGCGCCAAGGAGCCCTGTGAGCACGTCCACCGCACCACCCCAAACCGGACAGGTCACCGCCCGGCTCTCCACCCTTGACCGCTTCCTGCCCGTGTGGATTATCGCTGCGATGGCCGCGGGGCTGCTGCTGGGCCGGCTGGTGCCCGGCATCGGCCCGGCGCTGGATTCGGTTCAGGTTTCGAACGTGTCGCTGCCCATCGCCGTCGGCCTGCTGGTGATGATGTACCCGGTGCTGGCCAAGGTCCGCTACAACGAGACCCGCGCAGTGGTGGCGGACCGGAAGCTCATGATCACGTCACTGGTGCTGAACTGGGTGGCCGCCCCGGCGTTCATGTTTGCCCTGGCCTGGATTTTCCTGCCGGATCTGCCTGAATACCGGACCGGACTGATCATTGTCGGTTTGGCCCGCTGCATCGCCATGGTCATGATCTGGAATGACCTGGCCTGCGGAGACCGCGAGGCCGCCGCCGTGCTGGTGGCCATCAACTCCGTGTTCCAGGTTCTTGCCTTCGGCGCACTGGGGTGGTTCTACCTGCAGGTCCTGCCGGGCTGGCTCGGCTTGGAAACGACCAGTGCGCAGTTCTCCTTCTGGTCGATCACCGCCAGCGTCCTGGTTTTCCTCGGCATTCCGCTGCTGGCAGGCTTCCTGACCCGCGTCCTCGGCGAAAGGGCCCGCGGCCGGGATTGGTATGAGGAAACGTTCCTGCCAAGGCTTGGCCCCTGGGCGCTGTACGGCCTGCTGTTCACCATTGTCCTGCTCTTCGCCCTGCAGGGAGACGAGATCACCTCGAACCCGTCGGACGTGGCACGGATCGCCCTGCCGCTGCTGGTTTACTTCATCGTGGTGTTCGGCGCCGGGATGGTGCTGGGAAGAGTGCTGAACCTGGGGTATCCGCGCACCACCACCCTGGCCTTCACCGCCGCGGGCAACAACTTTGAACTGGCCATTGCCGTGGCGATCGGCACCTACGGCGTGACCTCCGGGCAGGCGCTCGCCGGCGTCGTCGGCCCGCTGATCGAGGTGCCGGTGCTCGTCGCCCTGGTCTACGCCGCGCTGTGGGCGCAGAGGAAATACTGGCCCGCCACCGCTGCCGCCACTGCCACCTCCAGAGAAGAGACGAACCGATGACCACCCCGGAAGCCACAGTGAAGCCATCCGTCCTGTTTGTCTGCGTCCACAATGCCGGACGCTCGCAGATGGCTGCCGCGTACCTGCGAACCCTTGGCGCAGGCCGGATCGAGGTGCGGTCCGCCGGATCCGCTCCCGCCGGCTCCGTCAACCCCGCCGCCGTCGAAGCCATGGCCGAGGACGGCATCGACATGTCCGCCGAGCAGCCCAAGGTCCTGACCACCGAGGCGGTGAGGGAATCCGACGTCGTGATCACCATGGGATGCGGCGACGCATGCCCGATCTTCCCCGGCAAACGCTATGAGGACTGGAAACTTGATGACCCGGCCGGCCGCGGCGTGGACGCCGTCCGCCCCATCCGAGATGATATCAAGGCCCGGATTCTCGCGCTGATCGCCGACCTGCTGCCGGCCAAGTAACGCCCCCCTTGTTGAAAGAGATCCACATGCCTGAGAACACTGAAACCGGACTGTCCACCCTTCCCGTCGCCGTCATCGGCGCCGGCCCCGTCGGGCTGGCGGCGGCCGCGCACCTGCTCGAACGCGGCCTGACGCCCCTGATCTTCGAGGCCGGTGACGCTCCGGCCGCCGCGGTCAGCGCCTGGGGACACACCCGGTTGTTCTCACCGTGGCGGTACGACGTCGACGCCGCCGCCCGCCGCCTGCTTGCCGGCACCGGCTGGCAGGAACCGGAGGCCGACGGGCTGCCCACCGGCGCCGAGCTGGTTGAGCAGTACCTCCGGCCGCTGGCCGCGGTTCCGGCCATCAGCTCCGCCCTGCACACCTCCAGCGAAGTCCTCGCCGTCAGCCGCGAGGGCCTGGACAAGACCCGCACCGGCGCACGGGACAAGGTCCCGTTCCTGGTCCGGGTCCGGGACGGCAAAGGGACGGTTACCGACCACCGCGCCCGCGCCGTCATTGACGCCTCCGGGACGTGGAGCACCCCGAATCCGCTCGGACAGGCCGGCCTCGCGGCGCCTGGCGAAGCCGAGGCCTGCGCCTCCGGCCTCATTACCGCGCCGCTGCCCGACGTCACCGAGCGCGACCGTGCCCGGTTTGCCGGCAAACACGTCCTGGTGGTCGGCGCCGGACACTCCGCGGCCAACACCCTGCTGGCGTTGGCCGAGCTGGCGGAACAGGAGCCGGAAATCCGCATCAGCTGGGCCATCCGCACCTCATCGGCTGCCGGAGTGTACGGCGGAGGGGACCTCGACGGGCTGCCCGCCCGCGGCGCCCTCGGCAGCCGGCTGCGCACTCTGGTCGAGGAAGGCCGGATCGACCTGCACACCTCCTTCACCATCACCGGCTTCAAGAGTGCGCAGACCCTGGCCGTGCTCGGGGCCACTCCGGCCGGCGAAAGGCAGCTGGAGGTGGATCTGCTGGTCCCGGCCACCGGGTTCCGGCCGAATCTGGACATGCTCCGGGAAATCCGCCTTGATCTTGACCCCGCCGTGGAGGCTCCGAGGGCCCTGGGCCCGCTCATCGACCCGGAATTCCACAGCTGCGGAACCGTGGAGCCGCACGGGGCCAGGCTGCTGTCCCACCCGGAAAAGGACTTCTACCTCACCGGGATGAAGTCCTACGGCCGTGCGCCCACCTTCCTGATGGCCACCGGTTACGAACAGGTCCGCTCCATCGCCGCGGCCCTTGCCGGCGACCAGGAAGCGGCCGACGACGTTCAGCTGGTCCTGCCCGAAACCGGGGTGTGCTCCACCGACCTGGGTGGCAGCTGTGACACGGAGGCCTCCGCGGCCGGCCAGGGCGGGTCCTCCTGCTGCGCGCCGGAACCTGTGGTGGCTCCGGCCGCGGCCGAAGCTGCGGGATCCTCATGCTGTTCAGCACCCGAACCGGCGTTCCTCGGCATTCCCACGGGCCTGGTCCACGGGCGGTCCGCGGAGCGGGAGAACTAGGCCCGCGCCGGGAAGGAACCATGCAGGGAACGGATACAGCTGCGGAAGCAACGTTCGGGGACTCGGGCGGCGACGTCGACGTCCTGGTCATTGGCGGCGGACAGGCCGGCCTCGCTGCCGGGTATTACCTGAACCGTCTGCGGCGGGACGAGGCCGCCGGGAGGTCCGGCCCTGCCCCGACCTTCGCCATCCTCGACGCCAATTCCGAGCCGGGCGGTGCCTGGCAGCACTACTGGCCCAGCCTGGTGCTGTTTTCCCCGGCCGCGTACAGCTCCCTGCCCGGGTACCAGATGCCGGCCTGGCCGGGGAACGGCAACCCGACGGCATGTCATGTGCGGGACTACCTGAGCAGCTATGAGTCCCGGTATGACCTTTCCATCCACCGGCCGGTCCGGGCCATGGCCGTGCGCCGGGCCGCGGACGGCGGCTACATTACGGACACCAGCCGGGGACAGTGGACCAGCCGGGTTGTTATTAACGCGACCGGGACGTGGAACGCTCCGTACCTTCCGCAGTTGCCCGGCGCAGAGTTGTTCCAAGGCCGGCAATTGCACACCGCTGATTACCAGGGGCCGGGAGCCTACGCCGGCTTGAACGTGATTGTTGTGGGCGGCGGCAACTCGGGCGCCCAGATTGCGGCGGACCTTATGCCGGGGGCATCGGTCACCTGGGTGACCCGGAAGCCCCCGCGCTACCTGCCGGATGACGTGGACGGGACGGAGCTGTTCCGGATTGCCACCCGCCATGTCCGCGCTCTGGCAGCCGGCGAGCCAAGCCCCGGGACCGCTGGTTCCCTCGGTGACATCGTGGCGGTACCGGCGGTACCGGCGGTACGGAGGGCGCGCGACGCCGGCCTGTTGGAGGCCAGGCCTCTGTTCTCCCGCTTCGTCCCGGGCGGAGTCCGGTGGCCGAACGGCGAGCACGCGGCAGCCGACATTGTGCTGTGGTGCACCGGGTTCCGGCCCGCTCTGGCACATTTGCAGCCCCTGTCGCTGCAGCCCGAAAGGGGAGCTCCGGCAACGGAACCCCACCCGGCAACGCGTTCGGCAGACAGCCCTGGTCTGTTCTTCCTGGGCTACGGGGACTGGTGCGGCCCGGCGTCGGCCACCCTTATCGGCGTCGGTGCTTCAGCTCGTGACACAGTAGCCGCGGCGGCTGCCCTGGCTGCCGAAGCCCGGGCGGAGGCATCGGGTTCATAGGATGGGGGAGTGACCCCAACCGCCGCCGTCGTCCGCCTGGAACGCCACCAGATTGTGCTGTACCTCGCGGCGCTGCTGGCCGGGGGAGTGCTCGGATGGCTGGTTCCCGGGGCCGGACCACCGATGGAGGCCGCCATCAATCCTGTCCTCGGTGCGCTGCTGTTCGCCACGTTCCTGGGCATTCCGTTCGGCCGTCTGCTCCGGGCGCTGAAGGACGGCAGATTCATGGCGGCCGTCCTGGTCCTGAATTTTGTGCTGGTTCCGGTTGTGGTCTTTGTGCTGTCACGCTTCGTGGCAGGAGAGCAGGCGCTCCTGGTGGGTGTGGTGATGGTGCTGCTGACCCCGTGCATTGACTACGTGATCGTCTTTTCCGGGCTGGCCGGCGGGGCAAGCGAGCGGCTGCTCGCGGCTGCTCCGATCCTGATGCTGCTGCAAATGCTGTTGCTGCCCGGATACCTGCTGCTGTTTGCCGGCCCCGGCGTTGTTGCCGCCATTGAACCCGGCCCTTTTGCCGAGGCCCTGGTGTTCCTCATTCTGGTGCCGATGGGCCTGGCGGCGCTGACGCAGGCGGCGGCAGGGCGATTTGCCGTTGCCGCCGGGCTGATGCGGGTGGTGCAGGGACTGATGGTGCCGCTCATGATGCTCACGCTGGCCGTGGTGGTCGGGTCGCAGATCAGCGGCGTCGGCGGGCAGCTGCCATTGCTGGCCGCTGTTGTTCCGCTGTACGCCGCATTCCTGACCATCATGGTTCCGGTGGGGCTGCTGACGGCACGGGCCGCCGGGCTGGACGTGGCCGGCACCCGCGCGGTCATCTTCAGCGGCGCCACCCGGAACTCCCTGGTGGTGCTGCCCCTGGCGCTTGCCCTGCCGGCACCGCTGGCGCTGGTTCCCGTCGTCGTCGTTGCACAGACCCTCGTTGAACTGATCGGCATGGTGGTGTTTGTCCGCCTTATACCCCTGGTTGTGCGCGCCCCTGCCGACGCCTGATTCGGCTAGGCCGCCGACATCCCGTAATGATCCGCGAGCAGTTCCAGGGTTTGCGCCTGGGTGCTGCGCAGGTATCCGCCGGTCACGAGCATCACTTCATCAACGCCGGTCCGGCGCTGCAGATCCTCCAAAGTGGCTGCCACCTCTTGGGGGGTGCCATGGATGGTCCGGTCGGTGTATTCCTCAAGGATCTGCCGTTCCTGGAGGCTGGGGCGGTAGGCCGCCACTTCCTCCGGGGGCAGCAGCGCAAAGGGCTTGCGGGTGAACATCCGCAGCATTGCCATGGCGGTGGAGGTGGCCTGGCGGCGTGTCTCTGCGGGATCCTCATCGGCAATGGCTCCAATGCTGACCAGGCTGTAGGGCTTGTCCAAGTAGACCGACGGACGGAAATTTTCGCGGTAGATCCGCATGGCGTTGAGGATGTCGGCGCTGCCGAACTGCAGGGCAAACGCGTACGGGCGGCCAAGTCGCGCCGCCACCTGCGCGGAGTACACCGAAGACCCGAGGATCCAGACGTCCGCCGCCGTCTCGGGCCGCGGCACCCGGTTCTCGTCAGCCTGCCACGGACCCGGTACGGCCGGTACGCCGGCATAGGGGTGTCCCTCCGGGAAGTCGTTCTCCAGGAAGCCGACCAGCTCGGCAATCTGTTCGGGGAATTCGTCGTTGGCGGAGGCATGGCGCCGCAATGCTGCTGCGGTGGCGCCGTCGGTCCCCGGGGCCCGGCCCAGGCCCAGGTCGATGCGTCCGGGAGCCAGCGCGTCCAGCATGCCCACCTGCTCGGCGACGACCAGCGGCACATGGTTGGGCAGCATGATTCCACCGGCCCCCAGCCGGATACGTTCGGTTTCGCCGGTGAGCCGGGCCGCCATCAGCAGCGGCGACGGAATGGCGGCTCCGGGCATGGCATGGTGTTCCGACATCCAGAAACGCTGGAAGCCGCGGCGGTCCGCCAGCTTGGCCAGGGAGATGATCTCCCCGTACGTTTCGGTGACTTGGTGTCCGACGCCGGTGAAAGCGTTGTCAAGGACCGAAAGCACGAACGGTGCGGTGCCGGCAGGGGTGGAATGGTTCATGAAACGCCTCACTTATCACGGTATAACTGTATTTTTCGCGTGATAACAACCCTAGGGGTTTCTCACGGAAAAGCACAACTGATACCGTGAGGGTTATGACAAATGTCCCACTCCCTCCGGCACCGGGCACTGCCGGGCACCTCAGCCTGGCACTGGCCAACAGCGTCGTAACGCTTCCGGGGGGCCTGCGGGTTGACGAATTGGACAGTCCGGAAAATGCCACAGCCTGGCTGATTGCCCAGGACCTGGCTCCGGAAGGAACCGGCCTGCTCTCCTACTGCCAGCTGCAGCTCGAGGGCCTGAGAGGGGACCTCCGGCAGGTGCTCGGGGCCCACGCCGGAGGCACCGCGCCCGCCCCGGCGGCCTTGGAAGGCCTGAACCGCGCCCTGACCGCCGTGCCCAGCGCGGCACCGCTGCACTATTCCCCGGAAGCGGGACTGGTGCGGGGCCACACCCATCCGCTGAGCCAGATTGTTGCCCACGCCATGGCGCAGATTGCCGAAGATGCCGCGGAACTGCTGACGGGCCCCGATGCCGGCCGTCTTGCATCCTGTGCCGCGGCACCGTGTGACCGGTTTCTGATCCGCACGCATGCGCGCCGGCAGTGGTGCTCCGAGCGGTGCGGCGCCCGGCAGCGCGCCAACCGGTCCTACGCCCGGAAGCTGGAAAAGGCCCGGATGGATTAGGCGCTCAGCTGTTGGTGAAGCGCATGCGGTAGGACGTTGGCGTGGTCGAGTACGCGCCGATGAAGTTCTGCCGGAACGTCACCGGGCTGCCAAAGCCGCAGGCTTCGGCAATTCGCGCCATGCTCCAGGTTGTGGTCTCCAGCAGCAGACGTGCTTCGTCGAGCCGCCTGCCGAGCACCCAGCGGGCCGGCGGCAGTCCCGTGGTTTCCCGAAACCTGCGGGTGAAATTGCGTTTGCTCATGACGGTGTGGGCGGCCAGCACTTCCACGCTCAGGTCCCGGTCCAGGTTGGCCAGTGCCCAGTCGATGGTCCTGCCAAGCGGTCCGCCCAGTTCGGAATGCGAAACCGGCCGGGCGATGTACTGGGCCTGGTCGCCCTCGCGGTGCGGAGCAACAACTATGTGTCGGGCCACGTCCGCCGCGGCCGCGGAACCCAGGTGCGTCCGCACAATGTGCAGGCAGGCATCCAGGGCGGAGGCCGTCCCCGCTGAGGTCAACACGTCTCCGTGATCAATGTAGAGCGCGGAGTCATCGAAGCTGACAGCGGGCTGTGCGGCGGCCATGTCCTTGGCTGACTCCCAGTGCGTGACGGCGCTGCGTCCGTCCAGCACGCCGCTCCGTGCCACCGGATAGGCACCCAGGCAGAGTCCGGCAAGGCCTGCCCCGCGCGCGTGGGACGTGCGGATCAGGCTCAGCAGATCATCGGTTGGCTGAGAAAGGTCAGGCAGCCAGGACGGGAAGACCACAAGGTCCGCTGCCTGTGCAAAGTCCGGGCCGGCAACCCCGTCCACCAGATATCCTTCAGCGCTGCGCACCGGCGCGCCCGTCTCGGTGAAAACGCCGGTCTCCCAGGTTTTGGCCAGTCCCAAACGCGCCACTTCGCCGAACACCAGCAGAGGTGTGGCCAGATGGAAGAGGGTGATTCCGTCAAAGGCGTGGATGGCAATCTTCATTTGGCCTATTCTCATCGGAAGTATGCATATATGCCACTCACTGCACGGGCCCCTCCGCTGCCATGCTGGAAGCAACACCACCTAAGCCACCTCAAAGGGAGCCCACACCATGGCACAACCACAGCGCGCACTCGTCCTCGTTGACGTGCAGAATGAATACTTCGGCGGACCGCTGGAAATTCAGTATCCGGACCGCGGAGAGTCCCTGGCCAACATCACCACGATCATCGACGCGGCCCAGGCACAGGGGCTGCCCGTCGTCGTCGTACAGCACGAAGCGCCGGCCGGGTCACCGGTCTTCGCGGAAGGTTCGCAGGGCTGGGACCTGCACCCGGACGTTGCCGCCCGCCGCAGGGATTCCTGGAAGCGGATCGGCAAGAGCTATGCGAGCGTTTTTGCCGGCACCGATTTCGAGTCCTGGCTGCGGGAGAACGGGGTCGACACCATCACCCTGGCCGGCTACATGACCAATAACTGCGACCTCGCCACGGCCGCTGCCGCCGAGCCGCTGGGCTTCACGGTGGAAGTGCTCTCGGACGCGAGCGGCGCCATCCACCTGGCCAACGAGGCGGGGCAGGTCAGCGCCCGGCAGATGCATGAGGCGCTCATGGTGCTGCTGCAGTCCAATTTTGCCGCTGTGGCCACGACGCGGGAGTGGCTGGAGGCCGTGGAAAACGGCACGGCACTGCCGCAGAGCGATCTGGGCACCTCGGCCATGCAGGGACGGGCGGCGTTCCAGCCGGTCGCCTGATTCCATGGCTGCCCGGGGCCCCGGGGGTGGAACCTCAGGCCCGGGGCAGCCGAACAGCGTGCCCAAACCCGCAGTCACCGCCGCCAGCTGTATTCCAGCTCAGGCCGACCGCGTGTTCCGTAGCGGGGAGTACGCAGCACCGCGCGCTGGTCGCCCAGGTGCTCCAGATACCGCCGGACGGTAATGCGGGACATGGTCAGCGCCGCCGAAACCTCACTGGCGGACATCGGTGCTGAGACGGACTTCAGCAGCTCCGAAACGGCCTTCAGCGTGTCGGGGGACAGGCCCTTGGGCAGCACCGCCGGCACGTTGGGGCGCAGCGCCGCCAGGGCACGGTCCACTTCCGACTGCGTTGCGGAGATCCCCTGGCCGGCCAGGTTCAGGTGGTACTCACGGTAGGCGGCGAGCTTGGCGCTGAAAGCCGAAAAGGTGAACGGCTTGATCAGGTACTGCGCAATGCCAGCGGACATGGCGCTGCGGACGACGGCGAGATCCCGCACCGCCGTAATGGCAATGACATCCGCGGGGACACCGGCGCCCCGGATGCGCCGCAGCACGTCGAGCCCGTGCAGATCCGGCAGGTTCATGTCCAGCAGGACAAGGTCGACGGCGGCGCCGTCCTCCGGCGGGGTACCGCTGCGTCCCGTGGCGGATGCGTTGAGGAAGGTGATCGCGTCGGTGCCGGAATGCACGACGCCGGCCAGCGCGTAACCGCTGCTGCGCCGCACGTATTCAGCATGGGCTTCAGCGACAAGGGGATCGTCCTCAACGACCAGGACGGTGATGTTGCGTTCGGCGTTCACGGCTGCTCCGTCCCGGCCGCGGACAGCGCGGCGGACGCGTTGCCACGGTGCAGCGGCAGCAGCACCGTGAACCGCGCGCCGCACCCGGGGGAGCCCCCTGGATCCAGCTGCAGCGATCCGCCCAGCCGCAGCACGGCCTGGCGCACCAGCGGCAGCCCGATGCCCCGGCCGGTGGCGCCGGTCCCGGAGGGCAGGAGCACCTTTGGATCCTTGGTGCTGAATCCCTGGTCAAACACCTGCCCGGCATCGAGTTCCGGAATGCCCGGACCGTTGTCCTGCACCGTGATTCGGAACCAGGGGCCGCCGTCGTCGTCAATCCGGGCAAACAGCGCGTGAACTGTGGGGTCCTGAGTTCCCTGAACGGCGTCAAAGGCGTTATCCAGGAGGTTGCCCACGATGGTCACGAGCTCGCCGGGGTCCACCTCCAGGGGAACATCGGATCCGGCGGAGTCCAGGTCAACATCCAGGCGGATGGCGCGCTCGCGGGCCTGCGCCGACTTCCCGGTGAGCAGCGCGGCCAGGGCGGGATCGCCCACGGAGGCGACGACGTCGTCGGCCAGTTTCTGCGACTGTTCCAAATCACGCGTGGCGAACTCCAGCGCGTCGCCGTGGCGGTTCAGCTCAATGAGCGAAACAAGAGTGTGAAGCCGGTTGGCATGTTCGTGGGCCTGGGCCTGAAGGGCGTCGGTCAGGGTGCGCATGGACTGCAGTTCTCCGGTCAGGGCTTCAATATCGGTGTGGTCGCGCAGAGTGGTCACGGTGCCGAAGCGTTTGGGTACAGCGCTCCGTTTGCCGCCGCGGTTGCCCGGGAGAAGCCGGGCGACGCCGTCGCGCGCCGGAGGGGCGACGGCGGGGGACTGGTTGACCACCAGGATGCGGTCCCGCGCGAAGTGGAACTCGTCCTCGGCGCTCCTGCCCCCGTGCAGCAGGTCGGCCAGGGGACCCGGCAGTCCCAGGGACCGGGCATCCCGGGGTTGTCCGCTGTGGCCGGGAGCCAGGTCCAGCAGGGCTGCCGCCTGATCGTTGTACAGGACAAGCTCGCCGTCGTTATTCAGCAGCAGCAGGCCTTCGCGCAGCGAATGCAGGGCGGAGTCGTAGAACGTGAACATGCTCAGCAGCTCATCGGGCCGGCGGTCCCGGGTGGTGCGCCGCAGATAGCGGCTGAGCGCGTAGGAGGCCAGCGTTCCACAGGCCAGTGCTCCCAGCGCTGTAAGGAACACCGCCGGCAGGTCGGCGTTGCGGGCGATGGCCACGCGGTCCACGGTGATGCCGGCGGCGACGAGCGCAGTGACCTCCCCGTCCGCTCCGAAGACGGGGACGATGGCCCGGACCGAGGGGCCCAGCGTGCCGGCGTAGGTTTCAGTGAAGGACTGCCCGGCCAGCGCCTGGTCCACGGAGCCGATGTAGGCCTTGCCGATCTCGTCATCGCTGCGGTGCGTGAACCGCGTCCGGTCGGGAGCCATGATGGTCAGGAAATCGATCTGCGCGGCCTCCATGACGGCCCGTGCGAACGGCTGCAGTCCAGCACTCGGATCCACGGCTGCCGCCGATTCGAGCACAAAGGGATCCGCAGCAACGGTTCCCGCCACGGACAGCATCCGCTCCGCGGTGTCCTCATAAGTGTTCCGTTCGGCCTGGTGATAGAGCGCCAGCGAGAGCCCGAGGGACAGGCATACGAGAAAAGCCAGTTGCCCCATCAGCAGCCGACTGGCCAGACTCCATTTCCGCACTTAGTTTTTCCTTTTGCTCAAAGCAATTGAGAACAGTATGACCACAATCGTGACAGTCGTCACAGCAGCGGATGACGATAGATATGAATGACTTATGTTTCCGGCGAATCCCGTACGGCTCCGCACCGGCGGAGAACCGCAGTCTCGGTGCCGCAGAGGGACAGATCAGCAACCACAGCCTAGGAGCAGCACAAATGGCATCTGCCACTATTCCCAAAGGCGCAAGCTCACCGAAGAGCCCGCGCAAGAAGGACAGAACACATTTTCTCTACATCGCAGTTATTCTCGCGGTGGTGCTCGGTGCCACTCTGGGCCTCGTTCAGCCGGAATTCGCCAAAGGGCTCAAGCCCATCGGCACGGCCTTCATCGGTCTGATCAAGATGATGATCGCACCGGTCATCTTCTGCACAATTGTCCTTGGCATCGGCTCGATCGCCAAAGCAGCCACCGTTGGCAAGGTTGGCGGCCTTGCCCTGGGCTACTTCATCGTCATGTCCACCTTCGCCCTGGCCATCGGCCTCGTCGTCGGAAACCTGATCCACCCGGGCGAAGGATTGAACATTGCCGCCGGCGCCTCGGATGCCCCGAAGGTAGCCGAGGACGCTGAGGGAATGGCCGGCTTCCTCCTCAGCATCATTCCCACCACGCTGCTGGCATCGCTGACCGGCGAGAGCATCCTGCAGACCCTCTTCGTGGCTCTGCTGGTCGGTTTCGCACTGCAGAAGATGGGCTCCACCGGAGCCCCGATCCTCACCCTGATCGGACAGATCCAGAAGCTGGTCTTCCGCATCCTGGGCATGATCATGTGGCTGGCGCCCATCGGCGCCTTCGGTGCCATTGCCGCCGTCGTCGGTGAAACCGGCGTGGACGCCATCAAGAGCATGGCCGTGCTGATGATCGCTTTCTACATCACCTGCGCCCTGTTCATCGTCGTGGTCCTGGGCGGGGTGCTCAAGCTGTGCACGGGAGTGAACATTTTCAAGCTCATGCGTTACCTGGGCCGGGAATACCTGCTCATCTTCTCCACCTCATCCTCCGAGGTTGCCCTGCCGCGCCTGATCGCGAAGATGGAGCACCTGGGCGTCTCCAAGCCCGTGGTTGGCGTAACCGTACCCACGGGTTATTCGTTCAACCTTGACGGCACCGCCATCTACCTCACGATGTCGGCCCTGTTTGTGGCCTCCGCCATGAACATGCCGCTGGAGCTGGGCGAGCAGATCTCGCTGCTGGTCTTCATGATCATTGCCTCCAAGGGCGCCGCCGGCGTCACCGGTGCCGGACTGGCAACGCTTGCCGGCGGACTGCAGTCGCACCGCCCGGACCTGGTGGAGGGTGTTGGCCTGATCGTAGGCATCGACCGCTTCATGTCCGAAGCCCGCGCGCTGACCAACTTCACCGGCAACGCCGTCGCCACCGTCCTGATCGGTACCTGGACCAAGGAAATCGACAAGGGCCAGGTCAACGCCGTGCTGAACCGCGAACGCCCGTTCGATGAATCCACGATGGATGACGGCCATGCCGAGCCGGAAGCTCCTGCCTCCGAGCCCGAGCTGACGGCCACGGCCGCCCGCTAGGGTTCCGCCATGGGCCGGAGCCGGAGCTGCTGCTTCGAGTTCCGGGATAGGGCCGTTTGATGCCGAAGGGCGCCCCCGCATACCGTTGCGGGGGTGCCCTTCGGCGTTTCGCGGGGCTGCAGCTCTGCGGAAAATCCCCCGTTTTGGGTTAAACCGACCGTTTTGGGATTTCCCTGCCATTGCGCAGTGGCAGCAGAAACCCAAAGTGGCAGCAAAAACCCGCGGCACAAAACCCGCAGCAAAAACCCGCGGCAGATCCTGGCCACGGAGCATCGGGGGACGGTCTGCGCGAGGTGGTGCCGGATGCGCGCCGCGGAAAGGTTCGACCTCTAGCTGAGAGTCAAGGCTCGCGGCGCTCCGCGGCACCGATTCGCGGTATAGGTGTTGCACGGCTGTAATCTTGACAGGGACAGCCCGCAGGACAGCTAGAGACGGAAGCGTGGATTATTACGTGAGCAGCGATCAGAGTTCAACAACTCTGCAGGACGCAACACAGGACGCAGCCGATTCCGTGATGGGGCCGACCGGACGCCCGCTGACGGAATTCCCCGAACCTCCGGTACTCAGTTCCCACGGTCCCGCGCGCATTATCGCCATGGTGAACCAGAAGGGCGGCGTGGGTAAAACGACGTCCACCATCAACCTCGGCGCCGCGCTGGCTGAAGCCGGCCGCAAGGTCCTCCTGGTGGACTTTGATCCGCAGGGAGCTCTCTCCGCCGGCCTGGGCACCAATCCGCACGAGCTGGACCTCACCGTCTACAACGTACTGATGGACCGCAAGGTGGATATCCGTGAGGCCATCCACGAAACGGGCATCGAAAACATCGATCTCCTGCCCGCCAACATTGACCTGTCCGCCGCCGAGGTGCAGCTGGTCAATGAGGTTGCCCGCGAGCAGGTCCTGGAGCGCGCGCTGCGAAAAGTGTCGGATGACTACGACGTCATCCTCATCGACTGCCAGCCGTCCCTGGGACTGCTGACCGTCAATGCGCTGACCGCCGCACACGGCGTTATCATCCCGCTGATCTGCGAGTTCTTTGCCCTGCGCGCTGTGGCACTGCTGGTGGAGACCATCGAGAAGGTCCAGGACCGGCTGAACCCGGGACTGCAGATCGACGGCGTGCTGGCCACCATGTACGACGCGCGGACCCTCCACAGCCGGGAAGTCATCTCCCGCCTTGTCGAGGCCTTCGGCGACAAGGTCTTCGAAACCGTCATCAAGCGCACCATCAAATTTGCCGATGCCACCGTGGCAGCCGAGCCGATCACCACCTACGCGGGCAACCACCCGGGCGCCGATTCCTACCGCCGCCTGGCCAAGGAACTGATTTCCCGCGGCGGCGCACCCTAAAGACCGTGGAGACCGGTCAGCAGGAATCCGGCACCTCAATAACCGGTCAGCCGGAGCCCGGCCCGCAGGAATCCGGCGGGCAGGAATCGGCCGTCCGCGGCTTCCGGGTCCGGCTGCAGAACTTCACCGGACCGTTTGACGTCCTGCTGGGGCTGATCTCCAAGCATGAACTGGACATCACGGAAATTGCCCTGGCCGCCGTCACCGACGATTTCATCGGCTATATCCGGGACCTCGGCGCCGACGGCCAGGCGTGGGCACTGGATGAGGCCAGTGAATTCCTGGTGATAGCCGCCACCCTGCTGGATCTGAAGGCCGCCCGGCTGCTCCCGGCCGGCGACGTCGAGGATCCCGAGGACGTGGCCCTGCTGGAAGCACGCGACCTCCTGTTTGCGCGGCTCCTCCAGTACCGGGCGTTCAAGCAGATCGCGGCCATTCTCGACACGCGCCTGCAGGAGGAAGCCGAACGCTTCCCCCGGCAGGTCACTCTCGAACCTCAGTTCGCGGCCATGCTCCCCGATCTCATTTGGCGCACCGGCCCGCAGGATTTCGCGGCTCTGGCGGCCAAGGCGCTGACGCCCCGGGAAGCGGCCCCCACCACGGTGGGGCTGGCGCACCTGCACGCACCCAAGGTGAGCGTGCGCGAGCAGACGGATATCGTCGCCGGCCGCCTGATGGCTGCCGGACAACTCACCTTTACCGCACTGGTGCACGACGCCGGCGGACCGGTTGCGGTGGCCCGCTTCCTGGCGCTGCTGGAGCTGTTCCGTGACGGAGCCGTGGCCTTTGACCAGCCTGATCCGCTGGGGCAGCTGCTCATCAGCTGGGCGGCCGCGCCGGGCGGCTGGCCGCTGCCGGCGGTCCGCCGCGGAGAGGATGGCACCCCGGAAGTAGCCGGGAACCCCACCACACTGGAGGAACATGCAGCAGAACCCGTTCGATAAGCCGGAGCAAGCCGGGGAGCCCGGGCTGCCCGGCGATACCCCTCCGGATATCCGTGCCGCCGTCGAGGCCGTGCTGATGGTGGCTGATGAACCCGTCACCGCGGCGGAGCTCGCCGCCGTCCTGGAAGTTCCCGCGGAGCAGGTCCAGGGCATCCTCTCGGAACTGCAGCGGGAGTATGACGGCTATACTGGGGGAGGACCCGGTGGCACAGTACGTAGTTTTACTTCAATAAGAGGTTTTGAACTGCGGGATGTGGCCGGCGGCTGGCGGATCTACTCCCGCGCCGAGTTTGCACCCGTGGTCTCGAAGTTCGTCCTGGGCGGCCAGAGTTCACGTTTGACTCAGGCGGCCCTGGAAACCCTGGCAGTGATTGCCTACCGGCAACCTGTCTCCAGGGCGCGGGTATCAGCCATCCGGGGCGTCAATGTTGACTCCGTCGTCCGGACCCTGGTCCAGCGCGGGCTCATCAGCGAAGCCGGTGTGGAAGCCGAGACAGGTTCAATGATGTACCGGACCACCCCGTACTTCCTGGAACGGCTCGGACTGGGCGACCTCAACGAACTTCCGCGGCTTGCACCGCACCTGCCCGGGCTGGAAAACCTGGCTGAATTTGAAGACACTACTTACTAACCGCTACACCCGAAGGATTTTTCATGACACAGGCACCCCGCTCCGGATCCGGATCAGGCCGCAACAACCCGCGCAGCAGCGGGGGAGCAGCCGGCGGCAGGTCCTTCGGTAAGGGCTCCAAGCCTGCCGGTTCCCGCACCGGCGCTCCGCGCTCCGGCGGCCGCTCCGGCGGACCCCGCGATTCCGAGATGACTGCCGGCGAGTTCCGCGCCAACGGTTACAAGCCGCGCGACGAAAGCGCCGAGAACCGTCCCGCGAAATTCCGCTCCGCTGCTTCCCGCGCCTTTGACGGCAAAGGTTCCGGCGCGTCCAAGGGCTCCGCTGCCTCCAAGCCGGGCGCCGGCCAGTTCAAGCCCGAGGGCTACAAGCCGGGCCAGTCCGCCAAGCCGTACGGCACCAAGGGCGGCGGCGCCTCCCGCACCGGCGGACCCCAGTCCGGTCAGCGCAAGAGCGGGGACCGCGCGTTCCGCAACGAGCGCTTCGGCCAGAACCTGGGTGCCGTCAAGCGCACCAACACCCGCCGTCCGGCCAAGCCCACCATCTCCGAGCACCACGACCCCGAGGGCATCCGCCTGCAGAAGGTCATGGCCCAGGCGGGCGTGGCATCGCGCCGCGTCTGCGAGGACATGATCCGTGAGGGACGCGTGGAGGTCGACGGCGAAGTCGTCACCGAGGTTGGCGTCCGCGTTGATCCCCAGAACGTCACCGTCCACGTGGACGGCATGCGCCTGCAGCTGGACGAGAACCTGAAGTACTACGTCTTCAACAAGCCCAGCGGCGTTGTCTGCACCATGGATGACCCGGAAGGCCGCCCGTGCATCAGCGACTTCCTGAAGAGCACCAACAAGCACGAGCGCCTTTTCCACGTTGGCCGTCTGGACACCAACACTGAGGGCCTGCTGCTGCTGACCAATGACGGCGAGCTGGCCAACCGCCTGACCCACCCATCCTACGAGGTGCCCAAGACTTACCTCGTCCAGGTCCGCGGACCCATGGCCCAGGGTGTCGGCGCCCAGATGCGCGAAGGCATGGAACTTGAGGACGGCTTTGCCAGCGTTGACTCCTTCAAGCTGGTCGACTCCACGCCGGGCCACCTCCTGGTGGAGGTTGTCCTGCACTCGGGCCGCAACCGCATTGTCCGCCGCCTGTTCGACGCCGTCGGTCACCCGGTGGAGCGCCTGGTCCGCACCCAGGTGGGTCCGATCCGGGTGAACGACCAGCGCCAGGGCAGCATCCGCGTGCTCGGCCGCACCGAAGTCGGTCACCTCCTGGCCTCCGTAGGCCTCTAAGCAGTGGGCGCGGCACAGGGTTCCGCCACGCACCTGACCGGTCCTGTTCTTGTGATCGGGACCGGCCTGCTCGGCACCAGCATTGGGCTGGGGCTGCGCCGGCAGGGCGTGGACGTTGTTTTGTCGGACATCTCGCCGTCGACGGCGGCGGTGGCCCGGGACATCGGTGCCGGACGCCTGCTGGACACGGTGGAGGAGGGTTTCACGCCCGAACTGGTGGTGGTTGCCGCGCCTCCTGACGTCACCGCGTCCCTGGCTGCGCAGGCGCTGAAGGACTGGCCCGACGCCGTCGTGGTGGACATTGCGAGCGTCAAGGGCGCCGTCCTTTCGGACCTGCGTGCATCCGGCGCCGATCTCAGCCGCTACGTGGGCACCCATCCCATGGCCGGGCGGGAGAAATCCGGTCCGGTTGCCGCGCTGGGTGAGCTGTTCACGTCCATGCCGTGGGTCATCTGCGCCAGCGCCGAAAGTTCGCCGCAGGCCGTCAAGGCCGCTGAAGCGCTGGCCATCGACCTGG